>NZ_JBHXLC010000025.1:46414-70859 GCF_042721555.1 Gottfriedia sp. NPDC058432 | reverse complement strand
AACTCTCCATAAAAGTTAAGTTTAAATCTTGTATTGCTCAAAAAACTAATAATTGACGTTTACTTCATGTTTTGTTTAGTTTTCAAAGTTCACTTCATCGCCCGTAAGCGACTTTTTAATATTACCATTTCGCAATATAGCCTGTCAACATTTTTTAAAAATTATTTTTTAATTTGTTGAATCAGTTTTTTATTGTCGTTGAAGACAAGAAATAATATACCACGTATTCAAATATAACGTCAATACTAAATTAGATTTTTTTAAAAATCTTTTTCATGGACTAAGTGAACAAGCCTCATATGTTTGCGTAAATAAGAAGTAATACTACTTTCACTCTCTACTCCATTATATAAGCGAATCCTTACATAGCGGTAATCTATTATACACTTCATATAAGATTTTCTTCTTTTGGACCATTTCATTTTTAACTCTTTCATTTAAGTTATGCGATGATAATTCTTTATCTAATTCATATAGCGAACGTATTATGAGCGATTCGATCTCTAATACATGCACCTTATTTAGAAGCACTCCAAACATAAACACCACTCCATGGTATTTTCATCATTTATACGATTTTAAGAAAATCCCAATTTTATTGTTCCAATACTTTAAACATTTAATCATTTCGTTTTATAGCATACAAGCTTACTAAATCTCATATCCTTTATATAAGAACTTGGACAAGAAAGAAGGCGATTTTATGCTTTTTTACTTTTACATCACTTCAAAAAGAAAATTAAAGCAATTTTCTTTAATTACTATTATTGCATTTTTCACAGCTTGCTTAGTTTATATACAAGCACCTAAAACATTTTCAACTTTTTCAACGAACAAGGGGCCAATGGCAATTTACAAAGGTGATGCCTCACAAAAAAATGTAGCTCTTACCTTTGATATAAGCTGGGGCGATGAAAATGTACTTAAAGTTTTGGACGTATTACGAAATCAAAATATTACGAACGCAACTTTTTTCATATCCGCATCATGGGCAGAGCGACATCCAGAGATTGTTGAAACAATAGTTAAGCAAGGTCACGAGATTGGGACACTTGGGTATCGTTATAAAAGCTACACCCAGTTAACTCCAGTTGAAATGCAAAGAGATTTAAATAATTCAGCTGAAGTATTTAATCGTCTAGGCGTAAAAGATGTTAGGTTATTTAGACCACCAAATGGTGAATATAATAAAGAAGTTATAAAGCTTGCTGCAAGAAACAATCTTTCTGTGATTCATTGGAGTATTAATACTGAAGACTGGAGAAATCCTGGAACAAATAAAATTGTAAAAAGCGTAGAAAAAAATGCAGATCCGGGAGACATCATTTTACTCCATGCAAGTGATTCAGCACTTCAAACACCAAAAGCATTGCCATTAATTTGGTCCTATTTAAAGGGCGAAGGATATAAAAACATAACTGTTTCTCAAATGATATCTAATACGAAAACAAATATTAAAATTGTAAAATAAAAAAGCTAAGAGATATTTCTCTTAGCTTTTTAGTATTTTGTGTAAAGTTAATAACTGATACGCATTACAAACAAATAGAGGTACTAACATTAGAATTAACCACGAAAGGTCATTCTGTCTTAATGCAGGAACCCATTCAACGATTGTAACGACAATCATAAAAAATAATGCTGGAATAAACGCCCCTTTGTTTGTTTCTTTCATTTTTATATAAGAAACAATCAAACTGCCTACTAAGAGCACTATTGGGAATATTAAATATACGGTAAAAGCCTCTCCATGTGCATACTCTTTAAATCGAAAATAAGCTAAATCAAATAATGCAAATACGATTAATACAATTTGAACTGTATTCCATAATGACTTAAATAAGCCTAATCCGAATCTATGTATTGTCAAATATGCAAAGAATCCCATCTGACTTACTGCACTGAATACTAATCCCAATATAAATAAAAATGATACTTCTACTAGTAGTTTAATAAATCTGGCATCTTGCACGTAACCTAAATACTCTTTATACCCATAAAGGATCCCCGTTAAGATTGTTGCAATTCCGCCAACTAGTAATGTTGTTAAAAATAATCGAACCAATTTCCGACTCGTCATTCGTTTCTTAATCCCCCGTTTTCACAAAGCTTCTGCTTTTCTTCATAATTAACGATTCATATCAAACTTTATTAACTATTTAATCAATATAAATACCCTTATAATTTAATTCATGTCTAAATATTAGCATGGATATAACCAGTACTAACAAAAAACAAGCATACAAATTAAAAGGGTATTGTTTATTATTTATTTAATACGATTTTTTCGACTACTTCCTTAGCAATCGACGTATAGATTTTACCAGTTGGGTGATCTTTATCGTATATTGAAGGAGCAAAATCTTCTTCATCCCAATCAGGCTGCTGTAAAGGTAATTGTCCTAATAGAGTTGTTTGAAGCTCTTTTGCAAGCCTTTCTCCTCCACCTTTACCAAAAACATACTCTTTTTCGCCAGTTTTTTTACTTTCAAAATAACTCATATTTTCTACAACACCAATAATTTCATGATTTGTCTTTAATGCCATTACGCCCGCTCTTGCTGCAACAATTGAAGCTGTAGGATGTGGTGTCGTAACAATTATTTCCTTACAAGATGGTAACATGCTATGAACATCTAAAGCTACATCTCCAGTACCAGGTGGTAAATCTAGTAATAAATAATCTAAATCTCCCCATTCTACTTCTGTGAAGAACTGTTGTAGCATTTTACCAAGCATTGGACCTCTCCAAATAATTGGTGAATTATCTTCTACAAAGAATCCCATTGAAATGACCTTAACTCCAAAACGATCAACTGGAATGATGCGTTCACCTCTGATCACAGGTCTAGTCGTAATTCCCATCATATCCGGTACACTAAAGCCATAAATATCAGCATCAATTATACCTACTTTTTTACCTAATCTTGCAAGAGAAACTGCTAAGTTTACAGAAACTGTTGATTTTCCTACTCCACCTTTTCCACTTGCGATTGCTAAGAATTGTACTTTTTTATTATCTAACAGTGAAAGTGATGAGTTTTCTTGGTTGTCCTCATTAAACTGACTTTTTTCTTCTTCTGTAAATTCAGTAAAGCGAATTCCAACTGTATCTGCACCATTTTGCTTTAATAGCTGAACAATTTGTGTTTGAATTTGCATTTGTTCAGCTGTGCCCGTTTTCAACAATGCAATTTTAACGCTTACATGTTTCTTCTCTTCTTTTATCGATATTTCTTTAACAGCATTTAATTCTACTAATGATTTATTTATAAACGGCTCATTAATTGTACCTAAAAGTGATAATACTTGTTCATTGGTAAGCATATTTACACCTCGTTATCTTAATATACTAAATAGTATAACACATGTAACATCGTTAGTCCTAAGTAACATTACTTAGTTAGTAAAAATGAAAACCACCGATTAATTCGGCGGTTCCTTATCGTAGACGAAGTCCAGTAAATATGATTTTCAAACTAATTATAAACGTTTGTCTTTCGAGGCACGAAGTCTGTGCGAAAGCGGTGTTACCCTAAACGATAATGAGCACCGTAAGCTGACGAAATAACGAAGAAAGCGAGCGTTTGCCAATAGTTTGAAACACTGATTAATTTGGCGGTTCATTTTTATCTGTATAGTATCTAATAACCCCTCGATATATAGCCGCAGCAAGTTTATCTTGATATTCTTCATCTCTTAACTGCTGACTTTCTTCATAATTTGATAAAAAGCCAACTTCAACAAGCGCACCTGGTACTTTGGCATATTTCATCAAATAAACATGATTAATAATTTTCGCTAATCGATGAGTATTATTTAGACTTTCTCTTAACTCAGCTTGAACGTATTTTGCAAATCGCTCGTTTTCAATTAATGAACCATAAAAGAATGTTTGTGCACCTTTTGAAGAAGTTCTTGGTAAAGAATTTAAATGAATTGATATGTATAAGTCTGCGTTCGATCCATTAATAATTTCTACCCTTTTCCTTAAATCAACGCTTTTTCTTCTACTATATCCTTTCATACCATCCTCTGCTAGATCGTAATCTCCATCTCTTGTCATAATAACCGTTGCGCCTTGACCTTGTAAATAATCCCTTAGTTTATTTGTTATTGAAAGAGCAACAACTTTTTCAATAACATCTCCACCTGAAGCACCTCCATCTGGTCCACCATGTCCAGCATCCAAAACAATCACTTTTCCATCTAGAGGTAGTCCTCTAAAATTCCAGGTCTTTGAAGTTTTTTGTAATAAAGGTATACTCAAAATCAAAAAAACAAAGGTTACGATGATAACGATTAAATGCCATCTTTTCATTTTTTCTCCCCCTGATTGTCCTATAAAAAATATATGGGACAACTAGGAAGAATATGACTTACTTTGATAAACGAAGTCTGTGTCTTCTTTCTCCTTTTACATATCCATCTAACCACCAATTATTTAAAAAAGATTTACATCGGTCAAACGGTTCTGTTTGAATATCATCCTTACGACCAAATACAGAAGAATAAAATAAATAAGCTAACCATTCAGATTCTTTAGCTGATCTTCTTTTAACATTCTCGATTGGTTCACCATAAAAACCAAATCGGCTATATCTTGCACCCAATAAGTATGTTTCTACCGCTAACTCAAAACAGTAATCTTCTCTTGCTTTTCTTTGGTTAATGTCTGCGTCTATACAGTAGGAAAATGAATCCTTTAATTGTGCTTTTAATTGCATTATTTTTAGTTCTCTTAATAAGCTCTTTTCAAATGTAATTTGCTTTGCTCTTCTTTTTTCTCGGAAATTTGTTATAAGATTCATGATGAAACCTCCCCGTAGCCATAGTCTAAGACGAAAAGGTGTGCTTCATTCAAAAACTACATACTTAATTTCTTCCATAAAAAAATAATAATTTTCATAAAAAATACAGATTTTAAAAATTGTATTAATTTTGAATTAAAAATGCAGTTTTTTAAGACTTATAAAGGTCTACTCTTTCTTAAATAATAAAAAAGAGAGGTCTAAAAATACGTTCTCCCCTCTTTCATATTTTTAATTATTGAATGATTTCATTCTTTGTAAAAGTAATCCGTCACTTTTTTCATTTTCCCCATATACAAACTGAGGCATATGATATTTTAAATATTGTCCATATTTACTATTCGTATTTAATACTAATTCATCTACAAAGTAGGCACCATTTTCTACTGTATCCAAAACTAAACTTGCAACTCCTGCATAAACACCACACGCGACCTGAAGATAGGTTGCATTTGTACCGTAATTAGCGAATGCATCTTTATTGTTCATAACATTATAGATATAGCGCTCTTTATCTTCGTACACAAGTAAAACTCCAACTACGTCCTCTCCTACCAATGGAGCTGTTGAAGGATCTAGAAGCTTTTTATCAAAACCCAATATTTCGTCAGTGTTTTTTAAATTATTTCTAATTAGATTTGTTGTATGCTCATTAACACGATACACAAAACCACTTTCTAAGTTGAACAATTTGCCAATAATAAATACTTCTTCGTGTGGCATAAGACAACCATAAAAGACTTTTTCCCCTAACGTTACTTTAAATTCAACAGAATAAACATCATCATACAAGAAGATTGGAATATTTTGTTTAACAAACATAGGAAAGCTTGTGACCGCCTCTTCTAGGAAGCAATCTGGGGACCAAGTGGTGTAAATTGTTTCTTTTTGAGCTATTGAAGGGTTTTCATAAAAAGAATTATCATGTTCAACAATGTAACATGCAAGAGGTTTTTCGGAAGGGAATTGGTTCATTAAATCGATTGCCATCCATTGCACAATACCAGGATTCATCCCTGAACCAATAATTGCTGTAGTATTTTTAAACTTTCGTTTATTTTCCTCGAAGATACGTAAACGTTCTTTAAGTGGGAACCCGGAATTGATACTTTCATCTCCATCTACTATTTCACTTTCTAAAGCTGTGTTGACATACTTCACACCAAACTCATTACAACAGCGCAACATTTCAACAGAATCTGCTCTAGAAACATCAACTACAATAACCGTATTACTCTCAATGAGATGTTTTTTCATTAAATCAATATTATTAACATTCATTTCATGAAACGTAACATTTTCAATTAGGTTAGGAATAATCCTTTCAAAATAAGTCAAATCTTTCTGTTTCAAATCAATTAAATGAAACCTGGCATTTTTCATTAGCTGATGAATTGGATCATTTTGATCATTTGCCGCTTTATTAAATATAGAAAGTACTGCCTTTGCCACTCCCCCAGAACTACCTAATAGGGTAATAATCGCATCTTTTTCAAACATATAAACAACTCCATAAATTGGTTTAATATTAGATTTTACTTTACTATATGAACAAATAGGAAAAGTGTTCGGACAAGTATCCTGTCTATATGACTTATGCTAAATACCTAATTGAAAAAAAAAAGCCTAACTAATAATTAGTTAAAAGCTCTATTTTTGATTATTAATTAGTTTTGTCGTCAGTTTCTGGTTTTTCTAATAGTTTCTTCTGTTGTTCCATACAAAACTCTTTAAATTGTTTACATTCTTCTAAACACTCTTGTCTGCATCTTTCAATTTCTTCCTCGCGTCTCTTTTCTCTTTCAACTCGTAATTCAAATTCTCTATCTCTTTCTTTTTGGTCGATTGGCGCTGTATCCGTTTTTAGAAGTGGTACATCTCCTCTTTTTATTGGTCCGATTCCAAATAGAGAACGCCATTCATTAGGTGTTAAGGAAGCTCGTTCTACCATAATTGAAAATGCTAATTTAGTTGCAATCGATGCAAATTCTAAGTTAGATGCTTCAAAAACGATCCGATTACCATTTTTTCGTTCCGCTGGAGTGAAGAATTTACGTGTAAATTCATTATTTAGCTGGATGACTAAAGGATTAATAACAGCTTCATTATACGAATTCCATTGATCCTCATTAAATGTACTTTGAACTATATTTTCGTTTGTATTAAAAAAACTATGGATTCGTCTGATTGCATCACTTGTTCTTTGTGCCTCTGGAGCGTAATTACTTGCAGGTACTTGTTGTAAAGTGTACGTTGGCTCTGAAAAACCCGCTTTTACACCGTCACCTGTAAATTTCATATAATTGTTTACAAATTCATTCGTATTCTTAGTCATATCTTCTTCATCTAGTAATTCCTTAAAATTCAACAACCAATTCATAAAGCGATTGTTACTTACATTTTGGACGATACTATCATCTACCGAATCAATTACTTCTAATAACGGAAGTAAAGGATCATATGGCGGAGTACCAAATAGATCATTACTATTAAAATCTTGTCTTAAATGAATGATATCGCTATAAGGTAAAATTAGTACATTTTTAGTTTTGAATGTGAACTTTAAAAAAATCAAACCCTGATTATTTTCAAGTACTTCAACTTTCGTACAAGGAATAGGAAATAGAGCGATAGGATACCCAAAATCATTTCGCTTTATAAATGCAAATGCGTTACTATTTAAGTCAAGTTGCGTTACCATTTTCTCTAAAAGTAATTGCCTAGACATAAATGGATTTGGTTCTTGAAGTACATTAAAAACCCACGGATCGGGGTTAATCTTGCATTCTCTATTATTTTCTCTAACATGTGTTACTTTTAGTTTTCCTATTGCATTGGCTTTAGGTCTAATACATGCCCTGATCACATCATTCTTAAATAATGTATCGCCTAATGTTAATTGGCCATCCCCTTCATCATTTAATAACTCAAAAGAACTAGTACTTGATTGAAAATTCATTTTGCCCATTATCCAATCGATTAAGCCCAACGCACATCACCCCTAACGTAGATGGCCAAAGGTATGATTTATTAAGGTATATTATTTTATTCTTTTAAAACTCTTCTATGCTACAATTCGAGAATGAATTATTAGAATTTTTTAATTTTTATCATTTTAAAATATGAGTATACTATTTAGTTTATTCCTGAATGCAATCAAATACGAAAAGACCCTCACCAAAAGCGCTTGAGGGCCAACTAAAATTTATTTTTAATATCTTTCAACTAAAAGTTGTTTCGATTCAAAGTATAAAACTTGTATAAATTTCTTTGCATTAATGCGAGTATGTGTTGATGGAGTCATGGATACTTGCTTCAATTCACTCATTCTTTGACGTACTGTTTCAAAATCAAAAAACTTTGAAGCATAATTTTCAAATTTAGGGTTTGCAAAATCTGTCAATCCTATTGATGCCATATGATTTAATGATTGGTAAATTGCTCTACGTACTCGTTGTTCTGATGATTTCCTTTCCCGCTCAACGTCTTCTTGAGAATTTACAATTCCTAGCTTTTTTAAACTGATGTGAGTGTATATATCCTTTAATGTAGGAAACCCTGACTCTAACCCAAAATTCGTTTCATATTCATATAGGTAATTGAGCATATCAAGCAGGTCCTTGCTCCCATTTTCTCCAGCTATGCCAAGTTCTGATAACAGAACCTGTCCCCAATCCGTAATTTTCTTTTTATCAGACACTGGAGTATGTTGATTTATTGAATTTACATCAAAAACATTACTTAATGATTTTTGAATGTCAAGAATCGATCGTTCAAGTCGAATTCGCTCCAAGACCTTTCTAACGACCGAAATCACTTCAATTTTGTTCAATGGCTTAGTAATATAATATTCAATACCGAGAGAATAAGCTTCACCAATTAATTCTTTCGACTCGACTTGGGAAATCATAATAATTTTCCCTTTGAATGAAGGTCCAATTCTGCGAATTGTTTCTATACCGTCCTGAAGAGGCATTAATAAATCGATAAATAAAATATCAACATGATTTATTTCAAGTGTATTTACATCTAAAAAAAAGCCATCTTCCGCCTCACCAACAACTTCACCTAACTCTTCATCTTCTATGATTTGTGACAACATCGATCGAAAGACTTCATCATCATCCGTGATATAAAAATTCATAAATTCACCCTTTCTAAGACGAGAGCTCCAATTGGTAGTCGAATCGTAAAAATACATTCACTCTCTTTTTGATTGAGAATAACTTCTCCTCCCAATTCTTCTGCCATTTCTTTAATATAGGATAAACCGATTCCAGTAGATGGGGTTCCATCATCGCTATATTTAGACGTAAACCCAGGTTTAAAAATAAGCTTCATATTTTTTGAAGGAACTCCAGGACCATTATCAATAACCTTGCATTCAATCCAATCTTCAACTCTTTCTATTGATAAGAGGATTCTCCCTTTATGCTCTATAGCTTCAACTGCGTTCGCAACTAAGTTATTAATAAATGATAGCATTAGGTAAATATGATAGTGTGGATGTTCTCCTTTTATATGAGAAACAAACTCAATTTTTTTTCCTAGCATGCCTGCATATTTTTGATTAATTCGTATAATCATTGTGACTAAATCATTTACACTCATATATTCAGGCAAACTTTCACTTGTAATAAGTTTAGAAAGTCCAGCGAAAATTCTTTGGTTATCCTTTTTTATTTCATGTACCTCTCCTGCGATTCTTAAAGATTTGCTCCCCCATTTTTCAATTGGAACTCCTAAATCCTGTTTATACTTACTCATGTCTCGGTATAAATTGTAGGATTCTTTTGTTATTGTTTCAGCATTTTGTAATGTCTTTTTCAAATAAACAGATTCTACATACAAATTAGATAAGTGCATAAGCATATTTTCATTCTCTTTACGAGTTTGTGATTCCTTCAGTTTTAGCTCGTAAAGCTTCATCATATTGATAAATGCTAATACAAAAAAACTTCTAAACACCGCAATAATAATAATTTTGTTTAACTCTTCTACAGTAAGTGAAGATCCCATTCCATATAGTTGCAGTATTAACTCGATTAAACTAGAAGTGATCTCAATAGTAATACCGAAAATTCCTATTAGCAAAGGGTGCTGAAACCGATTTACTTTTAATAAATAAAATAAAACGGAAAATGAAAAATAATATAAAAAAGTAGGGAATCTGACTGAAAAGGATGAAGCAAAATTAAAATCTGTTAATACTAACCAATCAAGTCCAACACGGAATAAAAAGACAGATATGCCAATTAACAACCCGATTAAAACAGAATGATAATTCCTAAAATACAATAAAGAAAAGAAAAAAATTGGTGTTCCAAAACTAACGCGAAATATATTATCAAATGGATGAAAGTTCAGTTCACCGGCTATCGGAACTATAACCATAAGTGCAATAACAATCCAGAAATCTTTACCTTGCAGTCCTTTAGATTTCAAATCCGCCACTTCCTGATTTTTGCTACTAGTATATCGCCTTGTTGTTATTAACACAATGATCCTCCATACTACTAAATTTCATAAGAAAATACAGCTTGATGATACAAGCTGTATTTTTTGTTTTTATATAGTGACCAATTCTTTAGTAGCTTTAATAGGTCGATATGCAGGCTCCCACATTGCGTTTCGTACAGCTTGCTCAATATCGTCATGTACAACTCGAGCTACCCCGTCAGCAACTGCTGCTTTTGCTACTTCAATCGCAACTACTTCTGAAATAGTACGTAGATTCTCGATTTGAGGTAGTAATGGTGCACCTAATTTACTTACATCGATCATTTCCGCTACAGCTTCTGCAGCCGCTGCAAACATTCCATCAGTAATAATACTAGCGCGTGAAACATTTGTTCCAAGTCCTAAGCCCGGGAAAATAAGAGCGTTATTTGATTGACCAATTACATAAACCGTTTTGTTATATGTTACTGGAGCAAAAGGACTTCCTGTTGCTACCAATGCTCTTCCTTCAGTCCACTTGATTAAATCAGAAGGTTTTGCTTCTGCAAGTGGTGTAGGATTTGACATCGGTAAAATTACAGGTCTTTCAACATGTGCTGCCATATCTTTTACAATCTCTTCTGTGAAAGCACCGGCAACAGTTGAAGTACCAATTAAGATCGTAGGATGAACTTGACCTACAACTTCTGCTAGGCTTGCACCTGAATTATTTTCCTCGATTGGACGCGCATACGGTTGTTGGAAGTCGAACAACCCTTCCATATCCTCTGCAAGCAATCCGTTTCGGTCTATACACCAAAATCTGCGGTTTGCTAATTCGTATGAAAGACCTTCGCGTACCATTGCATCACGTACTTGATCTGCGATTCCAATACCTGCTGCTCCTGCACCGAATACAACTACACGATGTTCACTTAATGGAATACCAGATGCATTCACTGCTGCTAGCACTGCTGCAAGTGATACTGCTCCTGTACCTTGAATATCGTCATTGAAAGTACAAACATGGTGGCGATACTTATCTAATATGTTTCGTGCATTTTTAGAGCTAAAATCCTCCCAATGAAGTAAAGCATTTGGGAATTTTTCTACAGCAGATCTAACAAACTTATCAATAAACGCATCATATCGACTATCGCGAACGCGAGGATGACGATTTCCAACATAAAATGGATTATTTAATAGTTCTTCACGATCAGTACCAACATCTAAAACGACTGGCAATACTCGAGCTGGATCAATACCTGCCGCAGCTGTATATACCGCTAATTTACCGATTGCGATATTAATACCTCCAACTCCCCAGTCACCAATTCCTAATATTCCTTCACCGTCAGTAATAACGATTAAATCAATTTCATCTGCATTTGCACCATAATGATCAAATGCTTGTTCAATACCATCTTCTTCATTAATCGATAAATACAAACCACGAGGTCTTCTATATTCATTACTATAACGTTGAATTGCTAAACCAACTGTTGGTGTATAAACAACTGGAAGCATTTCAGGTAAGTGGTCAGTTAGTACACGATAAAATAATGTTTCATTACGATCATGTAAAGCTGATAATGCAACATTTTTATGCAAATCAGTAGGTTGTGACGAGAATTGCGCATAAGCTCGTTTAGCTTGCTCCTCCAGCGTCAGTACAGCCGGCGGTAATAATCCTGTTAAACCTAATTCTTTACGTTCCTCTTGAGTAAATGCAACTCCTTTATTAAGCATTGGCACACCTAATAATTCTGCACCTCGCAAGGTAGTCTCCACTTCTCCATTCGAACCTACCTTGAATTTATGCATATAATCCCATCCCTTTTCTATCTTTTTATTTTTATCTTTTTTAGTTAAGCAAAAAAGGGCTTTTCGCCCTTACTTTGTCATAATTAATGGTCAAACTGATTTAAAGTCACTGTTCTTTCAATGTGCAAGGCCAGTAGCGGCGCTATCGTTACATACATGGCGGTATAAGCACCGCATACAGGCAAAGCTACATAGAAAGTGAGCGTTTATCAGCAGTCTGACTGATTTATTGACGTTCTAAAAGAACTGCACCAGCAATACCAGGGTGAGTCATTTCAAATGGATCTAAAATTAAATCAAGTTCTTCTTCTGATAATACATCATATTTTAAGCAAAGTTCACGAATTGGTTTTCCTGTTAGAATTGCTTCTCTAGCTATTCTCGCAGCAACTTCATAACCGATATGTGGATTAACCGCTGTGATTAGACCAACGCTCTTTTCAACATATTCTTTCATTCTGTCTTCATTCGCTTCAATTCCTCTTAAACAATTATCTGTAAACGCACGGAATGCATTATTCATAATGTTAATTGATTGAAGTAAATTAAATACTAGAACTGGCTCCATAACGTTTAATTCTAATTGTCCTGCTTCAGACGCTAAACAGATTGTATGATCATTACCGATTACTTGGAAAGCAACTTGGTTAATAACTTCTGCCATTACAGGATTTACTTTACCTGGCATAATAGATGAACCTGGTTGACGTGCTGGCAATGAAATTTCACCAAGACCTGCACGTGGGCCTGAAGCCATTAAACGTAAATCATTCGCAATTTTAGACATATTCATCATACATACTTTTAGAGCAGCCGATACTTCTGTGTAAGCATCAGTGTTTTGAGTAGCATCAACAAGATGCTCAGCTCCAACAAGTGATAATCCGCTTATTTCAGCAAGTTGCTTAACAACTAGTTCAATATAGCGAGGATCCGCATTTAAACCTGTTCCAACCGCTGTAGCTCCCATATTTACCTCATATAAGTGCTGACGAGATTGTTCGATACGTTTTATATCACGACCAAGTACTCGAGAATATGCTTCGAATTCTTGTCCTAAACGAATCGGTACTGCATCTTGTAAGTGAGTACGACCCATTTTAATTACATGGTCAAATTCTTTTGCCTTTAAGTCAAATACATCACGCATATAATTCATTGTATTTAATAATTTCTCTAACATATTTAAAGTCGCGATATGAATTGCAGTTGGGAATGCATCATTTGTAGACTGCGACATATTTACATGGGTATTTGGACTAATGCAGAAATAGTCACCTTTTTCTTTACCTAGAATTTCAAGCGCACGATTTGCAATAACCTCATTTGCATTCATATTCATTGATGTCCCTGCGCCACCTTGGATAGGATCAACAATGAACTGATCATGCCATTTACCCTCAATAATTTCTTGAGCTGCCTCTGCAATCGCTTTACCATTTCCTTCATAAAGGCGTTTTGTTTCTACGTTAGCAAGTGCTGCTGCCTTCTTTACAATTGCTAAAGCTTTAATAAGCTCTTCGTGAATTTTATAACCAGTAATAGGAAAGTTCTCAACTGCGCGTAATGTTTGGACACCATAGTAGGCATCTGCTGGAATTTCTTTTTCCCCTAAAAAATCTTTTTCAATGCGTATGTTTGGTTTAATTTCAGTAGCCGCCATTTGTTTTTTCTCCCATCTTTACGCAACTTTTGATTCCTTAATAGAATCAATATATTGTTGCGCCTTCTCTTTATCGTATTCGCCTTCCCATTTCGCCATTGTAATGGCTGCTAACGAGTTTCCTAATACATTTACTGCAGAACGAACCATATCTAAAATACGGTCAATACCCGCAATTAATGCGATTCCTTCTAAAGGTAATCCCATTGAACCTAGTGTAGCCAGTACTACTACGAACGATGCACCAGGGACACCGGCCATACCTTTTGATGTAAGCATTAGTACAAATAACAATGTTACTTGCTCCATAAATGACATGTGAATATTGTACATCTGAGCAACAAATAATGCAGCAAGAGCTTGGTAAATCGCTGAACCCGTTAAGTTAAAAGAGTACCCTGTCGGTATAACAAAAGATACAATTGCTTTTGGACAACCCATTTCTTCCATTTTTTTCATAATGTTTGGAAGTACTGCTTCCGAACTTGCTGTTGTAAATGAAAGAATCAGTTCTTCCTTTAAAATCTTCATTAGTGTAAAAATATTCGTCCCTGTCATTTTAGCATTAATACCTAAAATAACAATAGCAAAAAATGCTACAGTTATATAAACAGCTAAAACAAGTTTACCAAGTGGTAATAAAGTACTTACACCAAACTTTGCAACTGTTACAGCAATTAACGCGAAAACCCCGAACGGAGCAGTTTTCATAACTTGATTTGTAACCCAAAACATCGCTTCTAATACGCCTTCAAAAAATCCAAGAACAGGCTTTCCTTTTTCTCCGATCGCTGCTACTCCTAAACCAAATAGTACAGAGAAGAAAATAATCGGTAAAAGATCACCTTGTGCCATTGATTCAAACACATTTTTTGGGAAAATGTGAACGATTGTCTCTGCAAAACCACTTTGTTGTGTTGCAGTTGCTGTTTGTTCATATGCTGAAATATCACCTTTTTGCAGATGACTCATATCTACGCCTTTACCTGGATGGAATACATTCGCTGCAAGCATTCCAATTCCAAGCGCAATCGTTGTAATGATTTCAAAATAAAGAAGTGTTTTTCCTCCAAGTTTTCCTAGCTTCTTTATATCCCCTACACCCGCTACAGCTACTACAAGAGCTGAAATTACAATTGGCATAACAATCATTTTAATTAAATGAATAAAGATATCACCAATCGGTTGAATATAAGATATTGCCTTTTCATTTCCGTATACTAAAGCTCCTACAACAATACCTAATATAAGAGCAACAAAGATTTGCGTAGCTAATCCAAATTTCTTCATATAAATCCCCCTTGTTAACGCTTTCAAACATATAAATGAAATACATAACTAATTTTATATGCAAACCTACAAAACAATACAAAAACCTACAAACACTTTTAAAATAAATATAAAAAGTTTCAAAAGATGATTAGGAATATATATAGAGGAACAATAAAGTGATGATTGGCAAGAAGGGCAATAAAACTGGCATGTCCTAAAACATTGCAAAGTTAGAATAAAAAACTCCTGTCCACATTGTAGAAAGGAGTTTTGAACGTATCTAAAAATTCAGTTGCTCTGAAACTTTACGGTTACAAGGTAATTTTGATAAACTTTTATAAAAGTAGTATTTAATTATTTCCCTCCATTTTTTTACTCGATGCCTTCTTCTTTACGCCAACGTTTAATTATTTCCGTAAAAGAAACTTCTTTCCAAGGTCTCTGCCATTCATTATAGAATTTTACACTCTGTGATTTCGGTTCTGGATTAGGTTTATCTAGTTTTACAATTGTTGGCATAATAATTGAATCACCCACTACAATGCATTCTCCAGAAGATAAACTTGGCAAAATTTGTGTTATATTCTGTGTACTATCAGGTAAGAGGTTCTTTATAAAATTTTGGTCATTACTATTAGTTAATCGTAAAGACATAAAGTTATTACATTGAGCAAAAATAGTCTCTGATACTTCAGCAGGTCTTTGACTCACAACCATTAGACTCAATCCGTATTTTCTTCCTTCTTTAGCGATTCTTTCTATTGACTTCTTTGAGGAATTATATTCTGCTCCACCTGATTTAGGGATATAGTTATGTGCTTCTTCACACACAATCATTACAGGAATATCATTTAATAAATCATCATCATGTTGAATTTTAGAATAGTAAAAACAAAAATCAAAAACTAATCTAGACACAAGACTCACAGTAATACTTAATACTTCAAATGGAATACCACTTAGGTCTACTATTGTGACATTTGATTTATTTAAGTAACCCAAAAACTGCTGTATTATCTCTTCAAAATCAGTTGTAGAATATGAACTTCCATCTTCTTTATGAGGATCTAATATAAAATTCAATCTCTTGTCGCTCATTTTAGTCTCTAATCTTGATAGAAGTCTGTTGAATTCTCCATTAAAGGGTCCGTTTGAAGCCTTTGTTGCTGCAGCAGTTGATTGGGAAACAAAATCATATATAGAATCAAAATAATAATCTTTTCTATCATTAATAAGAGTTCCATTAAATAATTTAGGACAGTTCTCTCCTGCCAATTTTCCGATTACTTCTTTATTCATATTTTCTAGATAATTAAAAACTTCTTTAATGCTAAAATAAACTGGTGTATCATATGTTATCTCACTTACACTCGGGTTATGTTTCTCCTTATTATAAATAACCGCTTGCTTAAACATAGATATTTGATTATGAGAGTTGTTTTCATTACTTTCAATAAATAATGATTCAAGCTCTTGGGAATTCATTAACCAATAAGGAAGCTTGAGCTTATCAACTGATAAATCATTTAAAGTAAAATCTTGATTATCTACCAAGGTGAATGCAGATTTATATTCTGAATGAATGTCAAAAATTAGTATATGGGAATTTTTTCTCGCACCTTTGTTTAAGTTTTTAGCATCATTTATTCCTACAGCATTTTGTAGCACTCTTGCAACAGTACATGATTTACCTGAACCAGTAGACCCTACGATGGCTACATGTTTTCCAAAAAATTTATCTCCATCTATTTTCACTTCAATAGACTGATTTTGTGAAAGTACACCTATTGGGAAATTATAATCAGAATTTGCCTTAAATATCCTGTCCATAATCCCATCGTTTAGAATATATACCGGCTCAGTTGGGACAGGCAGGCTCTTAGTACCTCTTAAAAAATCATCTTCTACTAAACTGCCTATTGGTTGACTCTCAATAATTAACTTAAGATCATCCTGAATATTATAATCTAAAGCTCTAATATTATTTATTACACATATTATAAAGTTACTATTTCCATCTGAAACTTTAAGATACTGTCCAATTTGTAATTTATCTTTATTATCTTCAAGAATCTTTAGACTATTTATACCAATTAACACTAAGTCTGGTGAACTTGATATTACAAATCCAATCTTGTTACTCATACGATTCACTCATCCCCATTATGTATCTAATTTGTTTAATATCTTTCAAATCAACTTGTTCAAGATTTATATCTTGTAAATCCAATTCTTCAGGTACCGTTTCATTAAATACAAAAAAATCATCACATTTATACTCATTCAAAATCCCTAAGATGTTGCTATCATACCTCTTTAACTTTAGAAGGAATTCTACGTATAATGATTTTCCAATTTTAGCCCTTACAGGATCAATTAAAAACTTATTTTTATCAAAGAATGCATCTGTTACTAAACCATCATTAAATTTAACATTTTTTTTGTGCAGTCTAACTCTTATGCTATGGAAAACTTCTTCGCTACACTCAATACAAAAAATTGGAGTTTTATCGTGCACTTCTTTGTAATGATATTTATTTAGGTAATCGGTGATAAATGTTACTATTTCTTCATTGAAATTATCAACAGAAGATTCTGAAATCAAAAAGTATCGTAACCTTGAATTTTTAGCTAAATTTGAGTTCAACTGTCTCTTTTTCGTTTTCAAAATGATGTCTAAAGTTTTTAACGATCTTGTCCATCTAGTTACAGCAGTTTTCCTAATTAGATGCAGATTTTTAGTCAGTGTTGAGTTATTAATTTTCCTTTGATCTGGTTGATGAATAATACTTAAATCTGCAATCATTTGAATGGCATTTGGATAAAATAATTCATCTATGCTATCCTTTGGTAAATCATTGCTTATTAATGCTGTTTTTACATCATCTATTAAACTTTTTAAAGATGCACCAAACTCAAGAGTAAATCTTTTTATAAATTGTTTTATATCGACTTTACCTTTTAGCTTTTCAATCATTTTTTTATATTTTTTATCATTAGACTTAAAAATTATATTTACTTGTTCTTCAGTCAATTTTAACTCCGTACCACAATCTTCACTAGGAAAATGAGCATATAACCTATATTCTATGTTACTTCCTGAATTATCATAAAAATGTTCCATCATTTGAAGTATTGGTTTATAAATAGTACTAAGTTGGAATCTTTCACTTGCCTCATGATATTTACATTGTATTGCTTTAGTTATCAGCGGAGTCTTAACTTCAATGTCTTCAACAATACCTTCTATATATATTATCGAATCATCTTTATCATTTAACACTTCTAATAACGTTTTATTAAATTGATAAATAAACCCCTGTATTGTATAATCTGCAGTCCTCTCCAAAAAAATGTCTCCTTTCGCCGTCCCTATACCCCTTATTTTATCCTTTATTACCTTTTTTTGGAAGTAATAGATAATCTTTACCAATATAACAACTAAACGCTTCAGATAAGTTATCAGTATGACGAGAAAACAAGTTATTTTACTGTTCGGCTTACCTCTTTTTAAATACTTACGAAATTTCAAACTATTATTATTGATGATCTCGATATGTATATACGCTTTTATATCTAAAAGTAGCAAGTCCCAAAAAGTTCATGTCAGATTCATGCAGGATATCGAACAGCCACGAAAGAGTAATAGAACAGCTAATTTGTTTATTTACAATATGAATTTTTGAGGAAGAGAACTAAATCAATTTATAAGCAAAATAAAACCCTTCCTCAGTAATCTGAGAAAGGGTTTTAAAAGAACGTTTATATAAAGCAATATTAACGTTTTGAGAACTGAGGAGCTCTACGTGCACCTTTAAGACCGTATTTTTTACGCTCTTTCATACGTGCATCACGAGTTAATAATCCAGCGCGTTTTAAAGTTCCGCGGTATTCAGGATCAACTTGTAATAATGCTCTTGAGATACCGTGACGAATTGCACCAGCTTGACCAGTGTATCCACCACCGTTAACGTTTACTAAAATATCATAGCTACCTAATGTTTCAGTTGCAACAAGTGGTTGTTTAACAACTTCTCTTAATGCAGCGAATGGGATGTAATCTTCAAAATCACGACCGTTAATGATAACGCGTCCTTCGCCAGGAACTAAACGTACACGAGCTACTGAGCTTTTACGACGTCCTGTGCCATAGTATTGTACTTGTGCCATGTGAATGCCCTCCTTTTATAATTATCCGCGAAGTTCGTAAACTTCTGGTTTTTGTGCTTGGTGTGGATGCTCGTTACCAGCATACACGTGTAATTTTTTAATTTGAGCACGTCCAAGACGTCCTTTTGGAAGCATACCTTTAACAGCTAACTCAAGCATTTTAACTGGGTAGTTAGTACGCATTTCTAAAGCTGTACGCTCTTTTAAACCACCAGCATACATTGTATGACGGTAGTAAATTTTATTGTTTAATTTGTTTCCTGTTAATTCAACTTTCTCAGCGTTGATGATGATTACGTTATCACCTGTATCAACGTGTGGTGTGAAAGTTGGTTTGTGCTTACCGCGAAGTAAAGTAGCTACTTCAGTTGCAAGACGACCTAAAGTTTTTCCTTCAGCGTCTACAACGAACCACTTACGTTCAACTTCGCTAGCTTTTGCCATATAAGTTGTGCGCATTCTATTTTCCTCCTAATACAATATACATAAAGTAAAATTGTTTTTATTGTTTATCTTTAACACGACTGGTTCCGGGGCTAATCGTGGTTCTTAAAACAATACCGTATTTAATATTAAACTTTATACCTTCTAATGTCAAGCAAATGTTACACCAGGATTAGTTGTTATAATCAACTTTCCATAAAAACAGGCCATTAGGCGGTGAAGTCTTACCAGCCTTGGCTCGATCACGTGCTAATAATGCGTTTTTAACACTTTTTACATCACGCTTTCCTTGCCCCACTTCAATTAATGTTCCAACAATTATTCTCACCATATTATAAAGAAAACCATTTCCTTCAAGAGCGATGACAATCCCTTGATCTGTTTTATTAATACTTCCTTTATAAATCGTTCGTACTTTGTCCTTTATATCCGTATTTGATGCACAAAAGGAACTAAAATCATGTGTACCTAGTAAGCAATCCAATGCTTCTTGCATTTTAACAGTATTTAGGTCAAAAGGAAAAAAATAATGATGGTTTCTAGAAAAAACATTTTCGTCTTTTTCATTCCAAATAAAATAACGGTATTCTTTTCGAACGACATCAAATCTAGAATGAAAATTATCATCAACGATCTCTACAAATTTAACATTTATATCTTTAGGTAATTGTGCATTTAATGCCCTTTTCCATTGCTCTGGTTGAAGCACAAATTCACTATCAAAATGAATTACTTGTCCTACTGCGTGGACCCCTGTATCTGTCCTACCAGATGCGTGGATTCTTATTGGATTCCCTTTGTGCATTTTTGTTAGAACCTTCTCAATATCCGTTTGGACTGTTCTCTGATTAGGTTGAACTTGGTAGCCATTAAATTGTGTGCCGTCATATGAAATTATACATTTAATTCGATTCATAACTTATCTCCATTACTTACGTAAAAACAATAATAGTAAAAATAATATCAGTAATACAACAAAGCATGCTGTATCCCGTAAATGCCACTTCATAACACGAAACTTTGATCTTCCATCTCCGCCTTGGTAACCTCTAGCTTCCATCGCAACTGCTAAGTCTTCAGCCCGTTTAAATGAATGAATAAATAATGGCACAAGTAAAGAGACCAATGCCTTTAACCGATCTTTAATAGGTCCTGAAGAGAAATCCACTCCTCTGGACGATTGTGCCTTCATAATCTTCTCAGTCTCTTCCATAAGCGTAGGAATGAATCGTAGTGAAATTGACATCATTAAAGCCATTTCATGCACAGGTAAACCAAACCTTTTAAATGGGTTAAATAATGACTCAAGACCATCGGTAATTTCGATTGGATTTGTTGTTAATGTCAGTAAAGTAGTAATTGAAACTAAAAGAAAAAATCTTACTGATATATAAATACCTTGAATAATTCCTTCTTTATGAATATCGACCCATCCAAAATGATAAATTAGTGGTCCCTCTTTATTTGTAAAAACATGCAATAAAAACGTAAATACTGCGATCAACCAGATTGCTCTTAATCCTTTTAAATAATAATTAAAAGGTACTCTTGATAGCAGTACTGCTACAATTGAAAATAAAAATAAAATACCGTATGTTATAAAATTATTAGCAAAGAAAACGATACAAATAAAAATGAACATTGTAAGTAGTTTTGCTCTAGCATCTAGACGATGAATAAGTGAATCGATTGGAATATATTTTCCGATAATTAGACTATTCATTTTGTTTCCCCATTATAAAGATTCGCTATATAATTAGCGAGTTGTTCGATTGTTAGACTTGTAGCTTTTTCTTTAATACCTAATTTTTGATTTAGTTCTTGATGGAATTTTAAAGAAAGTGGAATTTGTAATCCAATTTCCTCTAATTCCTTTTCATAAGAGAATACTTCTAAAGGGCTTCCTTTTAAATACGTAGTCCCTTTTTGAAGTACATGAATCGTATCCGCATATCTCGCTGCATCTTCCATGCTATGCGTCACCAAAATGATCGTCAGGCCTTTTTCTTTATGCAATTGATAAAACATATCCATTAAAGCCTTTTGACCACTAGGATCAAGACCAGCAGTTGGTTCATCCAATACTAAAACTTCTGGTTCCATTGCTAAAACACCAGCAATAGCAACCCTTCGCATTTGTCCACCACTTAATTCAAATGGTGACTTCAATAAATATTCTTCACTTAAGCCTACTTTTTCAATTAGATCTTTAGCTCTTTTTTTTGCCTCATCTTCAGATACACCAAAATTCATTGGACCAAAGCAAATATCTTTCTCTACAGTTTCTTCAAATAATTGCTGCTCGGGAAACTGAAAAACTAAGCCTACTTTTTTTCTTAATGATTTTAAATTCTTGTTTTTCTTATCTGATAAAAGGGTAATATCGTCTATTTTAGCGATGCCCTCTGTTGGTTGTAAGAGGCCATTTAAATGTTGCAGAAAAGTAGATTTACCTGAGCCTGTGTGACCAATTACAGCATAATATGACCCTTCAGGTATCGTAACATCAATATCATAAAGAGCGCGATGCTCGAAAGGTGTTTTCGGCTGATAAGTATAGCCTACTTTTTCAAAAGTAATTTGCATAATTCGCTCACCAAGCTTTCTTGCTCTAGATGGTCTTGTCTCAAAGGTAAACCTTTTTCGATTAATAAACTAGAAAGGTTATTTGTAAAAGGAGATGCTAATCCAAGCGACTCTAAAGAAAACTCTGTTTTTAAAAGTTCTTCTGGAGTTACGCTTTGAAATAAATGACCATCGTGCATAATTAAAATACGGTCTGCATGTATTGCTTCTTCTATATCATGAGTAATCGAAATAACAGTCATATTAATATCTTTATGTAAATCACGAATTGTCTCGATTACTTCTTTTCTACCGAAAGGATCTAACATCGATGTAGCTTCATCTAATATTAATATACTTGGTTGAATTGCTAATGCTCCTGCTATTGCTACTCTTTGTTTTTGACCACCAGATAGAGAGTGTGGTTCATGGAGTACAAATTCGTTCATATTGACGATGTTTAAAACTTCTTCAATTCGACGATCCATTTCTTTTTTCTCTATCCCATGGTTTTCTAAACCAAATGCAATATCATCTATTACTGTCGTACCTACAAACTGATTATCTGGATTTTGAAATACCATCGCTATTTTCTTTCGAACATCCCAAATTGTTTCTTCTGATAAGCTAATTTCCTCATCAATCACAATTTGTCCTTCTTCAGGTAATATCAGTCCATTTAAAAGTTTAGCAAGCGTTGACTTTCCTGATCCGTTTCGACCTACAATAGCGATCCATTCATTTTCCTTTATATTAAATGATACCGAATGAACTGCATTTGATTGTGCCTGTGGGTATTTAAAAGATATGTTATCTACTTTAATACTATCTTTTCTCATTTGTTCACCTATAATTTCTCATTGTTTATAGATATATAATAGTCTAAAAGTAAACAGAAAAAAAGGGCAACGACATGTTTACTAGAAACGTCGAGCCCTTTTGTATTCGAATATTAAACTAATTCGATAACAACCATTGGTGCTGCGTCTCCACGACGAGGACCAATTTTTGCGATACGAGTGTATCCACCTTGGCGCTCTGTATAACGAGGAGCGATGTCAGCAAATAATTTTTGTAAAGCGTCTTGACCATTTTCAGCGTTAGCAACTTCATTACGGATGTAAGCAGCAGCTAGACGACGAGCATGTAAGTCTCCACGTTTACCTAAAGTAATCATTTTTTCAACAACTGAACGTAACTCCTTCGCACGAGTTTCAGTAGTTTGAATACGTTCGTTGATAATTAAATCAGTAGCTAAGTCACGTAACATAGCTTTACGTTGTGAGCTAGTACGTCCTAATTTTCTGTATCCCATTTCTAGTTCCCTCCTTTGTAAGTAGTATCAAAATTGGGTCATATAGACATGAAGAGAACGCCTCTCCCTTTATAGAAGCTACAATCAGTCTTCTTTACGTAGGCCAAGACCTAACTCTTCTAACTTATGTTTTACTTCTTCTAAAGACTTACGACCTAAGTTACGTACTTTCATCATGTCTTCTTCTGTCTTATTCGCAAGCTCTTGTACGGTATTAATACCAGCTCGCTTTAAGCAGTTATATGAACGAACAGAAAGATCAAGTTCTTCAATCGTCATTTCAAGGACTTTATCTTTTTGATCTTCTTCTTTTTCGACCATGATTTCTGCATTTTTAGCTTCGTCAGTTAAACCTACAAAAATGTTTAAGTGTTCAGTTAGAATTTTTGAACCAAGTGCGATAGCATCTTTTGGTCCAATACTTCCGTCAGTCCAAACATCAAGTGTTAACTTATCGAAATTTGAAACCTGTCCCACACGTGTATTTTCAACTTGGTATGTGACACGAGACACTGGAGTGTAAATCGAGTCGATAGGAATAACACCTATTGCTTGATCCTCTCTTTTGTTACCATCTGCAGGGATGTATCCACGTCCACGTCTAGCAGTTAAACGCATGCGTAAATGAGCATCTTTAGCAAGAGTTGCAATATGAAGATCTGGATTTAGAACTTCAACATCGCTATCATGCGTAATATCGGCTGCAGTAATTGGCCCCTCACCGCGTACATCAATTTCTAATGTTTTTTCTTCGTCTGAATAAATTTTCAGAGCAAGTTTTTTAACATTAAGGATAATTGTTGTAACGTCTTCTACAACACCTTCAACTGTAGAGAACTCATGTAACACGCCATCAATTTGAATAGCAGTTACAGCGGCACCAGGAAGTGAGGATAAAAGGATACGACGTAAGGAGTCTGTCTCTTATACACATCTCCGAGC
>NZ_JBHXLC010000025.1:0-46404 GCF_042721555.1 Gottfriedia sp. NPDC058432 | reverse complement strand
CGTAAGGAGTTACCTAGCGTTGTACCATATCCACGCTCAAGTGGTTCAATAACGAATTTACCATATTTGGAATCGTCACTGATCTCAACCGTTTCGATTTTCGGCTTTTCGATTTCAATCATTTTTTAAACCCTCCTTCAAAACGTCGAAACCCTCGGTTAGACCATGCTAACCGAAAGTCCCTATTAGGCAGTTCCTAATTGTGCACAACAAGAGATGTCTGTTAATATTTGCCAAACATATATCATAATCCATTATAGACAATTTTTGAAAATTTATACAGACAAATTATACACGACGACGTTTTGGTGGACGGCATCCGTTATGTGGAACTGGAGTAACGTCTCTGATAGCAGTTACTTCAAGACCAGCAGCTTGAAGAGCACGGATAGCAGCCTCACGACCAGCACCCGGACCTTTAACAGTTACGTCAAGAGTTTTTAAACCGTGTTCCATAGAAGCTTTAGCAGCAGTTTCAGCAGCCATTTGTGCAGCGAATGGAGTAGATTTACGAGATCCTTTGAAACCTAATGATCCAGCGCTTGACCAAGAAATTGCGTTACCATGAACATCAGTGATTGTTACGATTGTGTTATTGAAAGTTGAACGAATATGAGCTGTACCAGCTTCAATATTCTTTTTCACACGACGTTTACGTACATTTGTTTTACGTGCCATGTTGAATACCCTCCTTTACTTAAAAAATATTATTTCTTCTTGTTCGCTACTGTACGGCGTGGGCCTTTACGAGTACGAGCATTGTTTTTAGTGTTTTGACCACGAACAGGTAAGCTACGACGGTGGCGAATACCACGATATGAACCGATTTCGATTAGACGTTTAATGTTTAAAGAAACTTCACGACGAAGATCCCCTTCAACTTTCAACTTATCGATTAATTCACGAATTTTACCTAATTCTTCTTCTGTTAAATCACGTACACGAGTGTCTTCTGAAATACCAGCTTCAGCTAAGATTTTTTCAGAAGTTGCACGACCGATTCCGTATACATAAGTTAAAGAAACAACCACGCGTTTGTCGCGAGGAATATCTACACCAGCAATACGAGCCATTCTAGTGCACCTCCTTCTATATTAACCTTGTTTTTGTTTATGTTTTGGATTTTCACAAATTACCATTACTTTACCACGTCTGCGGATAACTTTACATTTTTCACAGATTGGTTTTACTGATGGTCTCACTTTCATGATTTCAACCTCCTTGTAGATTACGGAGTGCATATTTATTATTTAAAACGGTACGTAATACGGCCACGAGTTAAATCATATGGAGATAGTTCTACAGTAACCTTGTCACCTGGAAGAATACGAATGAAGTTCATACGAATTTTACCAGAAACGTGTGCAAGAACGACATGACCATTTTCCAATTCAACTTTGAACATCGCATTCGGAAGTGTTTCCGTAACGGTACCTTCAATTTCAATTACATCATCTTTCGCCATTAGGGCATTCTCCTTTCTTCAAATCAGTAGCTTGCTTGTAGGCAAACATACGCTTAGGAACATTAAGCCAAAGTGCTCTGATATGTTGGAGATATTTTGGCCTATTAAAGACCTATATTATATCAATCGTTCCAAGCAAAGCTATGTTTAAGCTTTAATAACAGTATCAGTTTTGACGAAACAACAATACGTCATACACAAGGAACGACGATCTTATCGTTCAATTATTAAACTAACTCTTTTAAAAGATTATCAATGTCATTGAAAACTTTGTTAATCTCTTGTTGACCTTCAATTGTTTTTACATAACCAAGATTATTGTAGAAATCAAGTAAAGGTTGAGTTTGTTTGATATTTACTTCAAGGCGATTTGCAACTGTTTCTTCATTATCATCCGCACGTTGATAAAGTTCTCCGCCACATTTTGGGCAAACACCCTCTTCAACAGGTGGATTGAAAATTAAATGATAAGTTGCTCCACACTCTTTGCAAATACGACGACCTGTTAAACGTTCAATTAAAAGTTGTTGGTCTACATGAATGTTTAACACGAAGTCAATTTTACGATTCATTACTTTCAGAGTCTCTTCTAGTGCTTCAGCCTGCGCAACTGTTCTAGGAAAACCATCCAATAAAAAACCGTTTTGGCAATCATCTTTAGCTAATCGTTCACGTACAATACCAATTGTTACCTCATCAGGAACAAGATGACCTTGATCCATAAACGATTTTGCTTGAAGACCTAGTTCAGTGCCGTCTTTAATCGCTGCACGGAACATATCGCCAGTAGATATATGAGGAATGCCGTATTTTTCGACAATTTTCTCAGCTTGTGTGCCTTTGCCTGCACCAGGAAGCCCCATAAGAATTAAATTCATGGTTAATCCTCCTCAAAATTAGGTGAGCAATAGGGAATTATATATTTCCCTATGCTCGTTCTTTAATAAAGCCTTTGTAGTTTCTCTTAACAAGCTGACTTTCTAATTGTTTCATTGTTTCAAGCGCAACTCCGACTACGATTAGTAAACTTGTTCCTCCAATTTGAGCTGAAGGTGGTAAGTTCGCAAATTTACCAAATACAATTGGTAATAAAGCGATGACAGCTAAGAAAATTGCTCCTACGAAAGTTAAACGATATAAGACTTTAATGATATATTCTTGAGTGCTCTTACCTGGGCGAATACCCGGGATGTAGCCACCTTGCTTCTGAAGATTTTCAGCCATTTGCTCTGGATTAGCCTGAACAAAAGTATAAAAATATGTGAAAGCAATGATCAAGACTAAATAAAATGCCATTCCCCATGGATTGTTATACGTAAAATGCGTTTTAATCCATTCAGTCACATTGTTACTTGGTAAGAACGATGCAATTGTTGAAGGAGTAATTAAAAATGAAACAGCGAAGATTACCGGAATAACCCCAGCGCCATTTACTTTTAATGGCAAGTGAGTAGATTGTCCTCCGACATAGCTATTATTACCATTGTTTCGTTTAGCATATTGAATTGGAATTTTACGATTAGCTTGTTGAATGTAAATTACAGCTACGATTACTAATAGTAAAATTAAAACCACTAGGCCAACTTTTACGATGTTTAAGAATAGCGCGTCACCAGCACCTTTAAATTGTTGCTGATAGACTTGGCTCATTGTATTAGGTATAGCAGCAACTATACCGCCAAAGATGATAACTGATATACCGTTCCCTACACCTTTAGCAGTAATCTGCTCACCTAACCACAATAAGAAAGATGTTCCAGCTGTTAGTACAATTGCTATATAAAGATAGGTTGACCAACCTGGATTTTCAATTAACATTCCGCCAGTAATATTGTTCATACTGATTGATAATCCAATTGCTTCTACAAAACCTAGAATAATTGTGATGTATCTAGTCAGTTGAGTCAATTTACGTCGACCAATCTCGCCTTGCTTCGACCATTCAGTTAACTTCGGAACAACGTCCATTTGAAGTAACTGAATAATGATTGAAGCAGTAATGTACGGCATTATACCCATTGCAAAAATCGAGAACTGTTTAAGAGCTCCTCCACCGAATGTGTTTAGAACACCAAAGATGCTTGAGCTATCTTGTGATGCTAATACATCGGCGTTGACGTTTGGAACAGGTATAAACGTTCCAATACGAAATACAATTAACATTAATAACGTAAAAAATATTTTTTTTCTAATATCTGCAATGCGCATAAAGTTGGAGATTGTCCGGAACATTTTAGATCACCTCAGCATTTCCACCAGCTGCTTCGATTGCCTCTACCGCAGAAGATGAGAACTTATGAGCTTTAACAGTAAGTTTAACTTCTAACTTACCTTTACCTAAAATCTTAATACCAGCTAATTCTTTACGAACGATACCAGTTTCGATCAGTAACTCAGGAGTTACTTCAGTTCCGTTTTCGAAGCGATTTAACGTTTCAACATTAACGATTGCGTAATCTTTACGGTTGATGTTAGTGAAACCACGTTTTGGTAAACGACGGAATAAAGGAGTTTGACCACCTTCAAATCCAAGACGAACACCGCCACCTGAACGAGCGTTTTGTCCTTTATGACCTTTACCTGCAGTTTTACCAGTACCTGAACCGATACCACGACCGATACGTTTAGATACTTTACGAGAACCTTCTGTAGGTTTTAATTCATGAAGTTTCATTAGGGCACCTCCTTACTTATTCATGTTCAATTAAATTTCTTTTACAGATACAAGGTGAGAAACTTTGTTAATCATCCCACGCATTGCAGCGTTATCTTGTTTAACAACAGTTTGGTTCGTTTTAGTAATACCTAAAGCACGAACTGTTGCGATTTGGTCTTGTTTACGACCAATTACACTGCGAGTAAGGGTAATTTCTAACTGTTTAGCCATCGTTATCCCTCCTTATTAACCTAGTAATTCTTCTACAGATTTACCACGTAATTTTGCAACTTCATCCGCACGTTTTAAGTTACTTAAACCTTCAATAGTAGCACGTACAATGTTTACTGGTGTGTTAGAACCAAGAGATTTAGATAAGATATCATGTACCCCAGCAAGTTCTAATACCGCACGAACAGGACCTCCTGCGATAACTCCAGTACCTTCAGAAGCAGGTTTTAAGAATACTTCACCAGCTCCAAAACGACCAGTAATTACGTGAGGAATTGTAGTTCCAACGATTGGTACGTTAATTAGATTTTTCTTAGCATCTTCAACAGCTTTACGAATAGCATCAGGTACTTCTTGAGCTTTACCAGTACCAAAACCTACATGACCGTTTTTGTCACCAACAACTACTAATGCTGCAAAGCGGAAACGACGTCCACCTTTTACAACTTTAGCAACACGGTTGATCGTAACTAAGCGTTCTTCAAGCTCTAATTTATTAGGATCAATGCGACGCATGTATGTCCCTCCTTCTTTTATTAAAATTGTAAACCAGCTTCACGAGCAGCTTCAGCTAAAGCTTTTACGCGACCATGATATAAGTAACCACCGCGGTCGAATACAACTTCAGTAACACCTTTTTCAGTAGCACGTTTTGCAACTAAGCTACCAACTAATGTTGCTGCATCGATATTACCAGTACCATTTAAAGTTAATTCTTTATCTAAAGTTGATGCACTTGCTAATGTAACGCCATTAACATCATCAATGATTTGAGCATAGATATGGTTGTTTGAACGATAAACGTTTAAACGTGGACGTTCTTGAGTACCAGATAATTTAGTACGAACACGAGCATGTCTTTTTTTACGTACTGCATTTTTATCAGCCTTAAAGATCATCTTGGTCACTCCTTTCTCTTATCTAGTTATAGATTACTTCGCAGTTTTACCTTCTTTACGACGAACCATTTCGCCTTCGTAACGAATACCTTTACCTTTATAAGGCTCTGGTGGACGTACTTGACGGATGTAAGCAGCAAGAGCTCCTACACGTTCTTTGTCGATACCTTTAATACTGATTTTAGTATTTGAAGGTACTTCGATTTCAACACCATTTTCAGGAGTGATCTCAACTGGGTGAGAATAACCAACAGCTAGAACAAGTTTGTCACCTGTTTTAGTCGCACGGTAACCTACCCCAACTAATTCAAGGTTACGAGTATAACCATTAGTTACACCTTCAACCATGTTACCTAAGATAGCACGAGTTGTACCATGAAGAGCACGGTGCTCTTTGTTATCAGTTGGACGTGCAACTGTTAATACGTTCTCGTTAACTTCGATTGTCATATCAGGGCTAAAAGTACGAGTTAACTCACCTTTAGGTCCTTTTACTGTAATAGTATTGTTGTTATTAGTAAGAGTAACTCCAGCAGGAATTACAAGTTCTTTTTTACCAACACGAGACATTCACTACACCTCCATTCTCTCTGTGTTTTATTACCAAACGTATGCTAAGATTTCGCCACCAGTTTTTGCTTGACGAGCTTCTTTATCTGTCATTACACCTTTAGATGTTGATACAATAGCAACACCTAAACCGTTAAGTACGCGAGGTACTTCGTCAGCTTTAGCGTATACGCGTAAGCCAGGCTTAGAAATTCTTTTTAATCCAGTGATAACACGTTCGTTGTTCACACCATATTTTAAGAAAATACGGATGATACCTTGTTTATCATCTTCAATGTACTCAACGTCACGGATGAAACCTTCACGTTTTAGAATTTCAGCAACTTCTTTCTTTAGGTTAGAACCTGGGAATTCTAATTTCTCGTGACGTACCATGTTCGCATTACGAATGCGAGTAAGCATATCTGCAATAGGATCTGTCATGACCATGTTCAGATAACCTCCTTCCTAATATCTATAGAATTACCAACTAGCTTTTTTAACGCCAGGGATTTGTCCTTTATAAGCAAGTTCACGGAAACAAATACGGCAAAGTTTAAATTTACGTAATACTGAGTGTGGACGTCCGCAACGTTCGCAACGTGTATACTCTTGTACTTTAAATTTCTGAGCACGTTTTTGTTTCGCAATCATTGATTTTTTAGCCACGTTTTCGCCTCCTCTTCTTTAGCGCTGGCTTTCATTATTTTTGAAAAGGCATTCCGAATAATGTTAGCATTTCACGAGCTTCTTCATCAGTATTTGCAGTAGTTACAATAACGATGTCCATACCACGTACTTTGTTTACTTTATCATAATCGATCTCTGGGAAGATTAATTGCTCTTTAACACCTAAAGTGTAGTTTCCACGGCCATCGAATGACTTTTTAGAGATTCCACGGAAGTCACGTACACGAGGTAATGTTACAGAAACTAATTTCTCAAAGAATTCGTACATACGCTCACCGCGTAATGTAACTTTAGCACCGATAGGCATTCCTTCACGAAGACGGAATTGAGCGATTGATTTTTTAGCTCTAGTTACAACAGGTTTTTGACCTGCGATTAAAGTTAATTCCTCAACAGCAGTATCTAATGCTTTTGAATTTGAAACAGCCTCACCAACACCCATGTTGATGACGATCTTTTCAATTTTTGGCACTTGCATAACTGATTTATAGTTAAACTTGCTCACTAGAGCAGGAGTGATTTCATTTTGATATTTCTCGACTAGGCGGTTCATTCAGTTGACCTCCTTTCATAAATTTCTATTATTTATCAAGTAATTCGCCTGATTTTTTTGCAATACGTACTTTTTTACCATCCACTAATTGGTAACCTACGCGTGTAGGTACTCCAGTTTTTGGATCTAATGCCATAACATTAGAAACATGGATTGGTGCTTCTTTCTCGATGATGCCACCTTGTGGGTTAGCTTGAGTAGGTTTTGAGTGTTTTTTAATGATGTTAACACCTTCAACTAGTACGCGGTTATTCTTTGGAAAAGCAGCAAGGATAACACCTTGTTTTCCTTTGTCTTTACCAGAGATAACTTGAACTTTATCACCTTTTTTTACATGCATCTTCTTCGTGCACCTCCTTAATAAGGCTTTCTGAAGTATTTATTAAAGTACATTAATTAAAGTACTTCTGGAGCTAATGATACGATTTTCATGAAGTTGCTATCACGTAATTCACGTGCAACTGGTCCGAAAATACGAGTACCACGTGGGCTCTTATCATCTTTAATGATAACAGCTGCGTTTTCATCAAATTTGATGTAAGTACCGTCTGGACGACGAACACCGCGTTTCGTACGAACGATAACAGCTTTAACTACATCACCTTTTTTAACAACGCCACCTGGTGTTGCTTGTTTTACTGTACATACGATGATATCACCGATGTTAGCAGTTTTACGGCCTGAACCACCTAATACTTTAATAGTAAGTAATTCACGTGCACCTGAATTGTCAGCAACTTTTAAACGAGTTTCTTGTTGGATCATGTCAAATTGACCTCCTTTCGGATTAAGAATGATATCCGATCATCTATTAGATAATAACAGCTTCTTCTACGATTTCAACTAAACGGAAACGTTTTGTAGCTGATAATGGACGAGTCTCCATGATTTTTACGATATCGCCAACTTTTGCAGTGTTTAGCTCATCGTGCGTTTTATATTTCTTAGAATATTTAACGCGTTTTCCGTATAGTTTATGTGTTTTATAAGTTTCAACTACAACAGTAATTGTCTTATCCATCTTATCAGAAACTACACGTCCTGTGTAAACTTTACGTTGGTTACGTTCGCTCACTGTGCAAACCTCCCCTCATTATTAATTATTAGAGTTAATTTCTCTTTCACGAACTACAGTTTTCATACGAGCAATTGCTTTACGAACCTCGCGGATACGAGCAGTGTTCTCTAATTGTCCTGTAGCTAATTGGAAACGAAGATTGAATAACTCTTCCTTAAGAGATTTCACTTTTAATTCAATTTCAGCAGTGGTAAGATCGCGAATCTCATTAGTTTTCATTAGAATCACCACCATTTTCTTCACGTTTTACAAACTTACATTTAACTGGTAATTTGTGAGCTGCTAAGCGTAGTGCTTCACGAGCTACTTCTTCAGATACACCAGCGATTTCGAACATAATTTTTCCTGGTTTAACGACTGCTACCCAACCTTCTGGAGCACCTTTACCGCTACCCATACGAACCTCAAGAGGTTTAGCTGTGTAAGGCTTAGAAGGGAAGATTTTAATCCATACTTTACCGCCACGTTTCATGTAACGAGTCATAGCACGACGCGCTGCTTCAATTTGACGGTTAGTAATCCAAGAAGCTTCAGTAGATTGTAAACCGAATTCACCGAATGCAATTTCAGTACCACCTTTGGCACGTCCACGCATTTTTCCACGATGCTCTCTTCTATATTTAACACGTTTAGGCATTAACATAATTAATTTCCTCCTTCCTCAGAAGCTTTCTTTTTTGTAGGAAGAACTTCACCTTTGTAAATCCATACTTTTACGCCTAGTTTACCGTATGTTGTATCTGCTTCTGCAGTTGCATAATCGATATCCGCACGTAATGTATGAAGTGGCACTGTACCTTCACTATATGATTCTGAACGAGCAATATCTGCTCCGCCAAGACGACCAGAAACTTGTGTTTTAATACCTAATGCACCAGCACGCATAGCACGTTGAAGTACTTGCTTTTGAGCACGACGGAAAGAAACACGGTTTTCTAATTGACGAGCGATGTTTTCAGCTACTAATTTAGCATCAAGATCTGCTCTTTTAATTTCGATGATGTTGATATGAACACGTTTGCCAGTAAGGTTGTTTAAAGCTTTACGAAGAGCTTCAACTTCCGAACCACCTTTACCGATTACCATACCTGGTTTTGCAGTGTGAACTGTAATGTTTACACGGTTAGCAGCTCTTTCGATTTCTACTTTAGATACAGCAGAATCTTTTAAACGAGTGCTAATGTACTCACGAATTTTGATGTCTTCATGTAAAAGATCAGCGTAATCTTTTTCAGCGTACCATTTAGATTCCCAATCTTTAATAATACCAACACGAAGTCCGACTGGATTTACCTTTTGTCCCATCGATTATCCCTCCTTCTTCTCTGATACCACGATTGTAATGTGGCTTGTGCGTTTGTTGATTGCGCTAGCACGTCCTTGTGCACGAGGGCGGAAACGTTTTAAAGTAGCACCTTCATCAACGAATACTTTTTCGATGTATAAGTTATTAACATCCATATCATAATTATGCTCTGCGTTAGCAATAGCAGATTTTAATAATTTTTCTACAACAGGAGAAGCAGTTTTTGGTGTGTGTCGAAGGATTGCGATCGCTTCGCCAACTTGTTTACCTCGGATTAAATCGACTACTAGACGAACTTTACGAGGAGCGATACGAACTGTTCTCAGTACAGCTTTAGCTTGCATTGGAGTGCCTCCTCTCATTATCTTCTAGTTTTCTTGTCATCCGCATCGTGACCTTTATAAGTACGAGTTGGAGCAAATTCACCAAGTTTGTGACCTACCATATCTTCCGATACATATACAGGTACGTGTTTACGACCATCGTATACTGCAATAGTATGTCCGATAAATTGTGGGAAAATAGTCGAACGACGTGACCAAGTTTTAACAACTTGCTTAGAGTCAGTCTCGTTTAATTTCTCAACTTTAGTTAATAAGTGATCATCAATAAATGGACCTTTTTTCAGGCTGCGTCCCATTGTGGTACCTCCCTTCGTGATTGACCTACGGTTCTAGTGAACCGTAGCACAATCGCGTTATTTTTTACGGCGACGAACGATAAACTTGTCTGACGCTTTGTTTTTCTTACGAGTTTTGTAACCAAGAGTTGGTTTACCCCATGGAGACATTGGTGATTTACGTCCGATTGGAGAGCGTCCTTCACCACCACCGTGTGGGTGATCAACTGGGTTCATTACAGATCCACGTACAGTTGGGCGTTTACCCATCCAACGAGAACGACCTGCTTTACCGATGTTAATAAGTTCGTGATGTTCGTTACCAACTTGACCTACTGTCGCGCGGCAAGTTGCTAAAATCATACGTACTTCACCAGAGTTTAAACGAACTAGTACATAACGATCTTCTTTACCTAATACTTGAGCAGACGTACCAGCTGAACGTACTAATTGTCCTCCACGACCAGGTTTTAACTCGATGTTGTGGATTGTAGTACCTACTGGAATGTTTACAAGTGGTAAAGCGTTACCTACTTTAATATCTGCTTCAGGACCTGAAACGATTTCCATTCCTACTACTAAGTTTTTAGGAGCTAGGATGTAACGTTTTTCTCCATCAGCGTAGTTAATTAACGCAATGTTTGCAGAACGGTTTGGATCGTACTCGATTGTAGCAACGCGTCCTGGTATACCATCTTTATCTCGTTTGAAATCGATGATACGGTATTGACGTTTGTGTCCACCACCTTGGTGACGAACAGTAATTTTACCTTGGTTATTACGGCCAGCTTTTTTGCTAAGTGGAGCTAATAATGATTTTTCTGGCTTGTCAGTAGTGATCTCAGCAAAATCATTAGTAGTCATACCACGGCGACCGTTAGTGGTTGGTTTATACTTTTTGATTCCCATCGTAATTTCCCTCCTTTTCTAGTAGTTAGTATTAAACGCCTTCGAATAATGTAATTTCTTGGCTATCAGCAGTTAATTTAACGATTGCTTTTCTACGACGGTTTGTGTAACCAGCATGTTTACCCATACGTTTAAACTTACCTTTGTAGTTCATTACGTTAACTTTTTCTACTTTAACACCGAAGATTGCTTCAACAGCATCTTTAACTTCAGTTTTATTAGCTCTTACATCTACTTCAAAAGTGTATTTTTTTTCAGCGATTGCTTCCATAGAAGCTTCAGTGATAACTGGGCGTTTGATAATATCACGAGGATCCTTCATTACGCAAGCACCTCCTCTACTTTTTCCACCGCAGCTTTAGTCATGATTAATGTATCATGATGTAAAACGTCGATTACGTTTACTTCATTTGCTGCAAGAACTGTGATTCCAGGGATATTGCGAGCAGATAAAGCTACGTTTTCATTTAGGTCAGCTGTTACGATTAAAACTTTCTTAGCAACTGATAAGCCAGTTAAAACAGTAACCATATCTTTTGTTTTTGGTGCGTTTAACGCTAAATCTTCAAGAACTAGCATGCTTTGTTCTAATACTTTAGTAGATAAAGCAGATTTAATCGCTAAGCGACGTACCTTTTTAGGTAATTTATAAGAGTATGATCTTGGAGCTGGACCGAATACGATACCACCACCACGCCATTGTGGAGAACGGATTGAACCTTGACGAGCACGGCCAGTCCCTTTTTGTCTCCATGGTTTACGACCACCACCACGTACTTCAGAACGTGTTTTAACTTTGTGAGTACCTTGACGTAAAGATGCACGTTGCATCATTACAGCATCAAATAGAGCGTGTTCGTTTGGAGCGATTCCGAATACAGCATCAGCTAATTCAATTTCTCCTACTTGAGCACCTGTTTGATTAAACATAGTAACTTTAGGCATTTTATTTCCTCCTTTCTTCTAAATTAATTATTTAGATTTAACCGCAGTACGGATTGTTACGTAAGATTTTTTAGAACCTGGTACATTACCTTTTACTAAAAGTAAGTTACGCTCAACGTCAACTTTAACGATTTGTAGGTTTTGTACAGTTACTTTTTCTCCACCCATTTGACCAGGTAAAGCTTTGTTTTTGAATACACGGTTCGGAGCAACAGGACCCATTGAACCTGGACGACGGTGGTAACGAGAACCGTGAGACATTGGTCCACGAGATTGTCCGTGGCGCTTAATGCTACCTTGGAATCCTTTACCTTTTGAAGTTCCAGTTACATCAACGATGTCACCATTTGCAAAAATATCTACTTTGACTTCTTGACCAACTTCATAAGCTGATACGTCAGCGTTGCGAAGTTCACGAACGAAGCGCTTAGGTGCAGTGTTTGCTTTAGCAGAGTGCCCTTTTTCTGGTTTGTTAGCTAATTTTTCGCGTTTGTCAGCGAAACCGATTTGGATAGCTTCGTAGCCATCAGTTTCAGTAGTTTTCTTTTGTAAAACCACGTTTGGAGTAGCTTCGATTACAGTTACTGGAATTAACTCGCCGTTTTCAGCAAATACTTGTGTCATACCGATCTTTTTCCCTAAGATTCCTTTAGTCATAAGTCACACCTCCTGAATTTATATATAATTTTTATTAAAGTTTGATTTCAATATCAACGCCAGATGGTAAATCTAGTCTCATTAATGAATCAACTGTTTGTGGAGTTGGATTCACGATATCGATTAAACGTTTGTGAGTGCGCATTTCGAATTGCTCACGAGAATCTTTGTATTTATGAACCGCACGAAGGATCGTGTAAACTGATTTCTCAGTTGGTAACGGAATCGGACCAGATACAGAAGCACCAGAACGTTTCGCTGTTTCAACGATTTTCTCTGCAGATTGATCTAAAATACGGTGATCATAAGCTTTTAAACGAATACGAATTTTTTCTTTTGCCATAATTTTCCCTCCTTTTTCGCCTATTTAAATAATAGACATACTCCGTGGAAATTTCCTTACACTCGCCATGGCAAAGCGGCCGGGTGTATCAGCAACCTTCCACTTCTACGCAGTCAAAGACCAACATCATCTATTATACATAAAAAATAATGCTATTGCAAGCATTTGTTATAAGTTTAGATAAATAATGTTCTCGTCGTCTTCAGTACTTAGTTATTATATTATCTTCGATTATTAAAATCAAGCAAGAATCGGTTATAATGCATATTTTAAATATTTCCAATTTACTTATAAAAAAAAGCTTAGAAGAATAGATCTTCTAAGCTTTTAAGTTTAATTATTCAACGATTGTAGCAACTACGCCTGCGCCTACAGTACGTCCACCCTCACGGATAGAGAACTTAGTTCCTTCTTCAACAGCGATTGCGTTGATTAACTCAACAGTCATTTCGATGTTGTCGCCAGGCATAACCATTTCAACGCCTTCTGGTAATTGGATGATTCCAGTTACGTCAGTTGTACGGAAATAGAATTGTGGACGGTAGTTAGCGAAGAATGGAGTGTGACGTCCACCTTCTTCTTTAGATAAAACGTAAACTTCAGCTTTGAACTTAGTGTGTTGTTTAACTGAACCTGGTTTAGCTAAAACTTGACCACGTTGGATATCGTCACGAGCAACCCCACGAAGAAGTGCACCGATGTTATCTCCAGCTTCTGCTTGATCAAGAAGTTTACGGAACATTTCAACACCTGTTACAGTAGTTGATTTTGGCTCTTCAACAAGACCAACGATCTCTACTACGTCACCAACTTTAACGATACCACGCTCAACACGTCCAGTAGCAACTGTTCCACGACCAGTGATTGAGAATACGTCCTCAACTGGCATTAAGAAAGGTTTGTCAGTTTCACGAGCTGGTGTTGGGATGTAAGTATCAACTTCAGCCATTAATTCATGAATTTTAGCTTCCCACTCAGCATCTCCTTCAAGAGCTTTAAGAGCAGAACCTTTGATTACTGGAATGTCATCGCCTGGGAAATCGTATTCTGATAATAGATCACGGATTTCCATTTCAACTAATTCAAGTAATTCTTCGTCGTCAACCATGTCACATTTGTTCATGAATACTACGATGTAAGGTACACCTACTTGACGAGATAAAAGAATGTGCTCACGAGTTTGAGGCATTGGACCATCAGCAGCAGATACTACTAAGATACCACCGTCCATTTGAGCAGCACCAGTGATCATGTTTTTAACATAGTCAGCGTGACCTGGGCAGTCAACGTGTGCATAGTGACGAGTTTCTGTTTCGTACTCAACGTGTGCAGTAGAGATTGTGATTCCACGTTCTCTTTCTTCTGGAGCTCCGTCGATTTGATCGTAAGCGCGAGCTTCAGCTCCACCTACTTTAGCTAATACAGTTGTAATAGCAGCAGTTAATGTAGTTTTACCATGGTCAACGTGTCCGATTGTACCAATGTTAACGTGTGGTTTTACACGTTCGAATTTAGCTTTACCCATTGTAAAAATCCTCCTTATAATTAAGAAAATTAATTTTTAGTTTTATTATTATGCTATAAAGGGTAACTTGTACCCCTTATAGCTAACATCTAACATAAATAGTTATACATGATGAGAACTAAATAATCAATTACTCACCTTTATATTTTTTGATAATTTCTTCAGAAATTGATTTTGGTACATCTTCGTAATGGTCAAATACCATTGAGAACGTTCCACGACCTTGAGTGTTAGAACGTAATGAAGTTGCATAACCAAACATTTCTGAAAGTGGTACCATAGCACGAACAACTTGAGCGTTACCGCGTGCTTCCATACCTTCAACGCGTCCACGACGAGATGTAATATCACCCATGATATCTCCTAAGTATTCCTCAGGGATAACAACTTCTACTTTCATTAATGGTTCAAGTAGAACTGGGTTACATTTCTTAACAGCATTTTTAAGAGCTAATGAAGCAGCTACTTTAAACGCCATCTCATTCGAGTCAACATCATGGTAAGATCCATCGAATAATTTCGCTTTAATGTCGATTAGTGGGAATCCAGCTAATACACCATTTTTAAGAGAATCTTCAAGACCTGCAGCTACTGCTGGGATGTATTCACGAGGAACAACACCACCAACGATTGCATTTTCAAATTCGAAGCCTTTTCCTTCTTCGTTTGGTGAGAATTCAATCCAAACGTGTCCGAATTGTCCACGTCCACCTGATTGACGAACGAATTTACCTTCTACTTGTGCAGAAGAACGGAAAGTTTCACGGTATGCTACTTGAGGAGCACCAACGTTAGCTTCTACTTTGAATTCACGACGCATACGGTCAACGATGATATCAAGGTGAAGTTCACCCATACCAGCGATGATTACTTGACCAGTTTCTTGGTCAGTATGTGCACGGAAAGTTGGATCTTCTTCAGTTAATTTAACTAACGCTTGACCCATTTTATCTTGGTCAGCTTTAGATTTTGGTTCGATCGCAATTGAGATAACTGGATCAGGGAACTCCATAGACTCAAGAATTACTAAATTCTTTTCATCACATAAAGTATCACCAGTTGTAGTATCTTTAAGACCTACAGCAGCAGCGATATCTCCAGCGTATACTTTCGAAATCTCTTGACGAGAGTTAGCATGCATTTGTAGGATACGTCCTACACGCTCACGCTTACCTTTTGTAGAGTTTTGAACGTATGAACCAGATTCTAACGTACCTGAGTATACTCGGAAGAACGTTAATTTACCAACATAAGGATCAGTCATGATTTTGAATGCTAATGCAGCGAAAGGCTCTTCATCACTTGATGGAACGATTTTCTCTTCATCAGTATCAGGTAATGTTCCTTTGATAGCTGGTACATCTAATGGAGATGGTAGGTAATCAATTACTGCATCAAGCATTAATTGAACACCTTTGTTTTTGAAAGCAGAACCACATACTACTGGGTAGAATTGTACTGAACATGTAGCTGTACGAATAGCAGCTTTTAATTCAGCAAGTGTGATTTCTTCACCTTCAAGATATTTCATCATTAATTCTTCATCTAGCTCAGCTACCGCTTCGATTAAACGACCACGGTACTCTTCAGCTAGTTCTTGATATTCTTCTGGAATTTCGATCGTTTCAATGTCAGTTCCTAAGTCATTATTGTACTTAATTGCTTTCATTTCAACTAGGTCAACGATTCCCCAGAAGTTATCTTCAGCACCCATCGCTAATTGGATTGGGTGTGCGTTAGCTTGTAAACGGTCATGTAACGTACCTACAGAGTATAAGAAATCCGCGCCGATTTTATCCATTTTGTTAACGAATACTACACGTGGAACTCCGTAAGTAGTTGCTTGGCGCCAAACTGTTTCAGTTTGAGGCTCAACACCTGATTGAGCATCAAGTACTGCTACTGCGCCATCAAGTACACGTAGTGAACGTTCAACTTCTACAGTGAAGTCTACGTGACCTGGAGTATCAATGATATTTACACGGTGGTTATTCCACTGAGCTGTTGTAGCAGCAGATGTGATAGTGATACCACGCTCTTGCTCTTGCTCCATCCAGTCCATTTGTGAAGCTCCTTCATGAGTTTCACCAATTTTGTGAATACGACCTGTGTAATAAAGGATACGCTCTGTTGTTGTTGTTTTACCAGCATCAATGTGAGCCATGATCCCGATATTACGAGTGTTATTTAAGGAGAACTCTCTAGTCATCAGGGTTCTTTCTCCCTTCCAGTATTAGTTAGGATTTTTTAGTACAAGAAAAAGTTATTCCTATACATACTTCATGTTATTAAGTTAAGCAAGCACTACAAGCAAGGAACTATTATGTCATCCTAAATTATGTAATCCGACGTTCACCTATTTAATCTAGCAAGCTAAATTAGAAATAGGTGAACGACTTAACCAACATTCATTATGTGCAGAAATAACTAAATTGCTTTTAATCTTACCAACGGTAGTGAGCAAACGCTTTGTTCGCTTCTGCCATTTTGTGTGTATCTTCACGTTTCTTAACTGCAGAACCTGAGTTGTTAGCTGCATCAAGAATTTCATTAGCTAAACGCTCTTCCATCGTTTTTTCTCCACGAAGACGAGCATAGTTAACTAACCAGCGAAGACCTAAAGTTGTACGGCGCTCAGGGCGAACCTCAACTGGTACTTGGTAGTTTGAACCACCAACACGACGAGCTCTAACTTCTAGAACTGGCATGATATTTTTAAGAGCTGCTTCGAATACTTCCATTGGTTCTTTACCAGAACGTTCTTGGATTAATTCAAATGCTCCGTATAAGATAGCTTGAGACTTTCCTCTTTTTCCGTCAATCATCATTTTGTTGATTAAACGAGAAACTAATTTTGAATTATAAAGTGGATCTGGCAATACATCTCTTTTTGCAACAGGACCTTTACGTGGCATGTTATTTCCTCCTTTCGGCTAGTTGTTATTTATTACTTCTTAGCTGCTTTTGGTCTCTTAGTTCCATATTTAGAACGACCTTGCATACGTTTGTCAACACCTGCAGTATCTAAAGCACCACGAACGATATGGTAACGTACCCCTGGTAAATCTTTTACACGTCCACCACGGATAAGAACAACACTGTGCTCTTGTAAGTTGTGTCCGATACCTGGGATATAAGCAGTTACCTCGATTTGGTTAGTTAAACGTACACGAGCATATTTACGTAATGCTGAGTTCGGTTTCTTCGGAGTCATTGTACCAACACGAGTACAAACACCACGTTTTTGTGGAGCTGATAAATCAGTTGATTTTTTCTTTAATGAGTTGAAACCTTTATTTAATGCTGGTGATTTTGATTTCCATACTTTAGAAGTACGTCCATTACGCACTAACTGGTTAATAGTAGGCATGAGTTTTCCTCCCTTCAAATATTTATAAGACCACACATCCAGGTGGTTCATAATAAGTTGAAAACAAAGTTTTTGCAAGAAGGAAGAAGTCCTCCTTCTCACAAAAACAGTTTTAACCTGTATATTCCTAAATTAGCCCCGGATCTAACCTGCTTAGATTAGCAGTGCTATTGTCTAGGAGCAACCTTGAATATAATATCATTTTTCATCAAATGATGTCAACTCAAGTTATAAAATATTTTAAGATTATTTTTCAACTAATACTTCTTCGTTCATTTCAACTGATTCAGTTAAATCCTTTACAAGATCTACTTTACGGTATCTGTTCATACCCGTACCAGCTGGAACCAACTTACCTATAATAACATTCTCTTTTAATCCTAGCAACTCATCACGTTTTCCTTTTATCGCAGCGTCTGTTAATACACGCGTTGTTTCTTGGAATGATGCAGCAGAAAGGAATGAGTCTGTTTCTAATGATGCTTTTGTAATACCTAGTAATAATGGGCGTGCAGTAGCTGGTTGTTTACCTGCAAATAAAGCTTCTTTATTCGCTTCAGTAAACTGGTGAAGTTCTAATAATGTACCAGGTAGTAAAGTAGTCTCACCTGCATCCATTACACGAACTTTCTTCAGCATTTGACGTACCATTACCTCTACGTGCTTATCACCAATTTCTACCCCTTGCATACGGTATACTTTTTGTACTTCGCGTAGTAAGTATTCTTGAACAGCATTTGTACCTTTTACTTTTAGAAGTTCTTTAGGATCAATTGAACCTTCTGTCATTACCTGACCGCGTTCAATAGATTCACCTTCTTGAACTTTTAGTCTAGCGCCATAAGGAACTGGGTAGTTTCTAGATTCTACTGAGCCTTGAACAATAATTTCTTGCTTATCTTTAGCGTCAGTAGAAATTGAAATAATACCATCAATTTCAGAAATAACCGCTTGACCTTTAGGATTACGTGCTTCAAATAGCTCTTGAATACGAGGTAAACCTTGAGTAATATCGTCTCCTGCTACCCCACCTGTATGGAATGTACGCATCGTTAACTGTGTACCTGGTTCACCAATTGATTGTGCAGCGATAATACCTACTGCTTCACCAACTTCAACCTCAGCACCTGTAGCTAAGTTACGACCATAACATTTTTTACATACTCCATGGTTAGTATTACATGTGAACGCAGAACGGATATTAACTTCTTCAATACCAGCATCGATAATTTCACGAGCTAAGTCTTCTGTAATTAAATCGTTCTCTTGACCAAGTAATACACCTGTTTCTGGGTGGCGTATAGTTGAACGTAAATGACGACCAACTAAACGATCGTATAATCCTTCAATAATTTCGTTACCTTCTTTAATTGCCTTAACATGTAATCCACGGTCAGTACCACAATCATCTTGGCGAACGATTACATCTTGTGCAACGTCAACTAGACGACGAGTTAAGTAACCTGAATCGGCTGTTTTTAGTGCTGTATCGGCAAGACCTTTACGTGCACCGTGTGTAGAGATGAAGTATTCAAGTACCGTTAGACCTTCACGGAATGAAGATTTGATTGGTAACTCGATAATACGACCAGCCGGGTTGGCCATCAGACCACGCATACCTGCAAGCTGAGTAAAGTTTGATGCGTTACCACGGGCACCAGAGTCACTCATCATAAAGATAGGGTTACGTTTATTTAGGGAAGCCATCAGTTTTCCTTGAATAACATCCTTCGCATCACTCCAAATTGCGATTACACGATCGTAACGCTCATCTTCTGTGATTAAACCGCGTCGGAATTGTTTTAGAACTTTATCTACTTTTTCTTGAGCTTCAGCAATAATTAATTGCTTTTCTGGTAATACGATGATATCAGATACACCAACTGTAATACCAGCTTTAGTAGAGTGTCTAAATCCAAGATCCTTCATGCGGTCTAGCATTTTTGACGTTTCAGTAATTTTGAAACGTTTAAATACTTCTGCAATGATATTTCCAAGTATTTTCTTTTTGAAAGGAGCAATTTCTTCTCTACTTTCAATGATTTCTTTAATATTTGAACCTTTAGCTACAAAATACATCTGAGGAGTTTCCTTCTCAAGGTTACTCTGAGTAGGTTCATTAATATATGGGAACGAAGTAGGTAAGATTTCATTGAAGATTAACTTACCAACTGTTGTGATTAATAATGAATTTCTTTGTTCTTCAGTAAATGTTTCGTTATTTAAAGAATTTGCTGCAACAGCAACACGAGAATGTAAATGTACATAACCATTTTGGTATGCAATTAACGCTTCATTAATATCTTTAAATACCATACCTTCACCGACAGCGCCTGCACGCTCAAGAGTTAAGTAATAGTTACCTAATACCATATCTTGAGATGGTGTAACTACTGGTTTACCATCTTTCGGGTTCAGGATGTTTTGTGCTGCAAGCATTAGGATACGTGCTTCTGCTTGTGCTTCACTTGATAACGGTACGTGAACAGCCATTTGGTCACCATCAAAATCGGCATTGTATGCAGTACATACAAGTGGATGTAGACGGATTGCACGACCTTCTACTAATGTAGGTTCGAACGCTTGGATACCAAGTCTGTGCAGAGTTGGGGCACGGTTTAGTAACACCGGATGCTCACGAATAACCGATTCTAATACATCCCAAATCTCAGGGTGTAAACGCTCAATTTTACGTTTCGCAGACTTAATGTTATGTGCTAATCCACGCTCTACTAATTCTTTCATCACGAATGGCTTAAATAATTCAATTGCCATTTCTTTTGGTAATCCACATTGATACATTTGTAAGTTTGGTCCTACAACGATAACCGAACGACCAGAGTAGTCAACACGTTTACCAAGTAAGTTTTGACGGAAACGTCCTTGCTTACCTTTAAGCATGTGAGAAAGTGATTTTAATGGACGGTTACCTGGTCCAGTAACTGGACGGCCACGACGACCATTGTCAATTAACGCATCAACTGCTTCTTGAAGCATACGTTTTTCGTTTTGTACGATGATGCTTGGTGCACCAAGGTCTAATAAACGTTTTAAACGGTTGTTACGGTTAATTACACGACGATATAAATCGTTTAGATCTGAAGTTGCAAAACGTCCACCATCTAATTGAACCATAGGTCGTAATTCAGGTGGGATTACTGGTAGCACATCTAAGATCATCCAAGAAGGCTCATTACCAGAGTTACGGAATGCTTCTAAAACTTCTAAACGTTTAATTGCTCTTGTACGACGTTGACCTTGAGCAGTTTTTAACTCTTCTTTTAATGAATCAACATCTTTTTCAAGATTAATATCGCTTAATAGTTTTTTAATTGCTTCAGCACCCATAGATGCTTGGAAAGTTTGACCGTAACGCTCACGATAAGCACGGAACTCTTTCTCAGAAAGCAATTGTTTCTTTTCTAAAGGAGTATCTCCAGCTTCTGTTACTACGTATGAAGCAAAGTAGATTACTTCTTCCAGAGCACGAGGGGACATGTCTAAAACAAGTCCCATTCGGCTTGGAATACCTTTGAAATACCAAATATGTGATACTGGTGCAGCTAATTCGATGTGACCCATACGCTCACGACGTACTTTTGCACGAGTTACTTCAACTCCACAACGATCACAAACTACACCTTTATAACGTACACGTTTATATTTTCCGCAGTGACATTCCCAATCTTTCGTAGGACCGAAAATGCGTTCACAGAAAAGACCATCTTTTTCAGGTTTTAATGTACGGTAGTTAATTGTTTCAGGTTTTTTAATTTCCCCGTATGACCACGAGCGAATTTTGTCAGGCGATGCAAGTCCGATCTTCATATACTCGAAATTATTTACATCTATCAAGGGGCCTACCTCCCTTTCTGTCCTAAGGTTTTACCCTATATAATACTTATTCTTTTACGTATTCCATATCCATCGCTAAATGTTCTGAAGCTTGATCATCATCATCTTCAGTATCACGCATTTCGATTTCTTGATCTGTAGCAGACATCATTTTAACATCCATACCTAGAGATTGTAATTCCTTAATCAATACTTTGAATGATTCTGGAACACCTGGTTCTGGTACATTTTCACCTTTAACGATTGCTTCATATGTTTTCACACGGCCAACAACGTCATCAGATTTAACTGTTAAGATCTCTTGTAATGTATAAGCAGCACCGTATGCTTCAAGTGCCCAAACCTCCATCTCACCAAAACGCTGTCCACCAAATTGAGCTTTACCACCAAGTGGTTGTTGCGTAACAAGTGAGTATGGTCCTGTTGAACGAGCATGTAACTTATCGTCAACCATGTGTGCAAGTTTGATCATATACATGACACCTACAGAAACGCGGTTATCGAAAGGCTCACCACTACGTCCATCATAAAGTACAGTTTTTGCATCACGTGCCATACCAGCTTCTTCAATTGTTCCCCAAACATCTTCCTCACGTGCTCCGTCAAATACTGGAGAAGCAACATGAATGCCAAGATATCTTGCAGCCATACCTAAGTGTAGCTCTAATACTTGACCGATGTTCATACGAGAAGGTACCCCTAAAGGATTTAACATGATATCAACTGGCGTTCCATCAGGTAAGAATGGCATATCTTCTTCTGGTAAAATACGAGAGATAACCCCTTTGTTACCATGTCGTCCAGCCATTTTATCCCCTTCAGAGATTTTACGTTTCTGAACGATATAAACACGAACAAGTTGGTTTACTCCTGGTGGTAATTCATCACCGTTTTCACGAGTGAATACTTTCACATCAAGAATAATCCCGCCACCACCGTGTGGAACACGTAAAGATGTATCACGAACTTCACGAGCTTTTTCACCGAAGATTGCATGTAGAAGACGTTCTTCAGCAGTTAATTCAGTTACACCTTTAGGCGTTACTTTACCAACTAATAAATCTCCATCTTTAACTTCTGCACCAATTCGGATAATTCCACGCTCATCAAGATTTTTAAGTGCATCTTCACCAACGTTTGGAATATCACGAGTGATTTCTTCAGGTCCTAATTTTGTATCACGAGCTTCTGATTCATATTCTTCAATATGAACTGAAGTGTAAACATCTTCTTTAACAAGACGACGACTCATAATGATCGCATCCTCGTAGTTGTAACCATCCCATGTCATGAATGCTACTAATACGTTACGTCCTAGTGCTAATTCACCTTTTTCCATTGAAGGTCCATCTGCAAGAATTTCGCCTCTTACTACTTCGTCACCAACACTTACGATTGGGCGTTGGTTATAACAAGTACCTTGGTTAGAACGCACGAATTTTAACATACGATATTTATCAAGGTCACCTTTAACTTTTTGTCCATCTACTTCTAAGTAGCGACGTACCCAAACCTCTTTTGCTTCAACACGTTCAACGATACCTGGGTGTTTACAAATTACTGCAGCACCAGAGTCTTTTGCTGAAACGTATTCCATACCCGTACCTACGATTGGAGATTCAGGGTTTAATAATGGCACTGCTTGACGTTGCATGTTCGCTCCCATTAGGGCACGGTTCGAGTCATCGTTCTCTAAGAAAGGAATACATGCTGTCGCAGCTGATACTACTTGTTTAGGAGATACATCCATGTAGTCAATACGCTCACGTTTAACAACAGTGTTGTCTCCACGGAAACGAGCAACTACATCTTCATCTAAGAAACTACCATCTTCACCTAAACGAGCATTCGCTTGGGCAACTACGTATAGATCCTCTTCATCAGCAGTTAAATAGTCAATTTTATCTGATAGACGACCTGTTTCAGGGTCTACACGACGATATGGAGTTTCAATGAAACCAAATTGATTTACTTTTGCATAAGAAGAAAGCGAGTTAATTAATCCGATGTTTGGTCCCTCAGGCGTTTCAATCGGACACATACGACCATAGTGAGAGTAATGAACGTCACGCACTTCAAATCCTGCGCGTTCACGTGTTAAACCACCTGGTCCTAGAGCTGATAGTCTTCTTTTATGAGTTAATTCAGCAAGAGGATTTGTTTGGTCCATGAATTGAGATAGCTGTGAACTACCAAAGAATTCTTTAATTGAAGCAATTACAGGGCGAATATTAATTAACGCCTGTGGAGTAACTGCGTTTGTATCTTGAATTGACATACGTTCACGTACTACACGTTCCATACGAGATAAACCGATACGGAATTGGTTTTGAAGTAATTCACCAACTGAACGTAAACGACGATTTCCTAAATGGTCAATATCGTCAGTGTCACCTACGTTATGTAGCAGGTTAAAGAAGTAAGATATTGAAGCGATGATGTCCGCAGGTGAAATGTTTTTCACACTTTTGCTCACATTCGCATTTCCAATAACTTGAATAACTTGTTCACCATCTTCTACAGGTGCGTAAATTTTAATAGATTGTAGAGTAATCTCATCTTCTAATACGCCAGCAGCAGGGTGAGCAACTTTTTCACCGATATTCTTTTCTAAGAATGGAATAATACGGTCTAACGTACGGCGATCAAGAGTTGTCCCTTTTTCTACAATAATTTCACCAGTTTCTGGATCCACTAATGTTTCTGCAATACGTTGGTTAAATAGTCTATTTTTAATGTGTAATTTTTTATTTATTTTGTAGCGTCCAACGCTAGCTAAGTCATAACGCTTCGGATCAAAGAAGCGAGTAATTAATAGGTTTTTAGCGTTTTCTACTGTAGGTGGTTCACCTGGACGTAATCTTTCATAGATTTCAAGAAGCGCCTTTTCAGTGCTATCTGTGTTATCTTTTTCAAGAGTATTACGTAGGTATTCATTTTCGCCTAATAAGTCTAGAATCTCTTGGTCTGTACCAAACCCAAGCGAACGTAGTAGTACCGTTACCGGTAATTTTCTTGTACGGTCAATACGTACATAAACTACATCCTTCGCGTCCGTTTCGTACTCTAACCAAGCACCGCGGTTCGGAATAACTGTAGCCGTATAACCTTTTTTACCATTTTTGTCAATCTTTCCACTATAGTACACACTTGGAGAACGTACTAATTGTGAAACGATTACACGTTCAGCACCATTAATAATGAATGTGCCTGTGTCCGTCATCAGTGGGAAATCCCCCATGAAAACGTCTTGCTCCTTAACTTCGCCAGTTTCCTTATTTAATAGGCGAACTTTCACTCGAAGTGGAGCAGCGTAGTTTACGTCACGCTCTTTCGATTCTTCTACAACATACTTCGGCTCACCTAAACTGTAATCAATGAATTCTAATGATAGATTACCTGTGAAATCCTCAATTGGTGAAATGTCTTGGAACATCTCTCTCAAACCTTCATCTAAGAACCATTGGTAAGATGCTGTTTGTATTTCAATTAAGTTAGGTAACTCTAAAACTTCACTGATACGAGCATAACTTCTGCGTTGGCGGTGTCGTCCATATTGAACTAGTTGACCTGTCAACATATTCACCCCTTAAATAAGAGTATTTAAAACAAAAAAATAGTAACAAATAAGCAGAAAATATCCCTTACTTGTTAAACAAAAAATAAAATGGTTTCAAAATGAAAACCATTTATTAAACTCAACGACAGTCATTTTACTATCATTTCCAAAGAATATAGAAATATACCCACTTTCAAAAAAATCATTTTTGAAAATAAATATATATTGGCATTTAATAATACTATCACAAGCAAAAATTACAGTCAATCTTTTTTACTTTTTATGATATAATATCCTTTATCTTTTTTTACTACCTCAACCTCGTTGAAAGTTTCTTTTAATAAATCAAGAGCAGATGGTGCACCTTGCTTCTTTTTTATAACTACCCAAAGCTCTCCACCAGGGAGTAATTTACCATGAGCACCTTTTAAAATTTCATGAACAACACTTTTTCCAGCACGAATTGGCGGATTTGTTAAAATAGCCGCATATACACCAGTTACATTTTCATAGATGCTACTTTCATAGATTTTCGCATTTTCTATTTTATTTACATTTGCATTTTCTTTCGCTAATTCAATTGCCCTTAAATTTACATCAACCATTTCCACCATTCGACTAGGATCATCTTTCGCGATTGATAATCCTATTGGACCGTACCCACAACCAACATCTAAAATATCCCCATCAACTTCTGGAAATGTGAACGCGTTAATTAAAACACGGGACCCAAAGTCAACTTCATTCCTAGAAAAAACACCCGAATCAGATTGGAACTTCAAATCATTACCTCTTAAAGAAAATGAAAATACCTTTTTATCAGTTTTACTATTCGGTTGATTTGTAAAATAATGATCTGCCATAAAAAAATCCTTCTTCCATATATACTTATCAACAGTCTTCCCAAAAGTAATCCCATATGTACAAAAAAAGCTCGCATAAATGCGAGCTTTTCTAAAAACTTTTAGAAATTACTTAACTTCTACGTTAGCGCCAACTTCTTCAAGTTTAGCTTTCATTTCTTCAGCTTCTTCTTTGCTGATTCCTTCTTTAATTGCTTTAGGAGTGTTGTCAACTAATTCTTTAGCTTCTTTTAATCCTAAACCAGTTAATTCACGAACAACTTTGATTACTTTGATTTTTTGGTCGCCAGGGCTAGCTAATACTAAATCAAATTCAGTTTGCTCAGCAGCAGCTTCAGCACCTGGAGCCATCATAGCCATAGGAGCAGCAGCAGTTACGCCAAACTCTTCTTCGATTGCTTTTACTAAGTCATTTAATTCTAATACAGTCATGTTTTTAACTGCTTCAATGATTTGTTCTTTAGTCATTGTTAATTTCCTCCTTGTTTATACCTTTAAATTATATATTTTAAGCGATCTTGGCATTAAGCGCCTTGTTCTTCTTTTTGTTCTGCAACTGCTTTAGTTGCAAGAGCGAAGTTGCGGATTGGTGCTTGTAGCACGCTAAGCAACATAGAAAGTAAACCTTCGCGAGATGGAAGTTCAGCAAGAGCTTTTACTTCTTCAACAGTAGCAACATTTCCTTCGATTACACCAGCTTTAATTTCTAAAGCTTCATGTTTTTTAGCGAAGTCGTTGATTACTTTAGCAGGAGCAATTACATCCTCCGTACTAAACGCGATTGCGTTTGGACCAGTTAATGATTCATTTAAACCAGCTAAGCCAGCCTCTTCAGCAGCACGACGAGTTAAAGTGTTTTTGTAAACTTTGAACTCAACGCCAGCTTCACGTAATTGCTTACGTAATTCAGTTACTTCAGCAACATTTAAACCACGGTAGTCAACAACAACTGTTGATTTACTATCACGTAATTTAGCAGCTACTTCAGATACAACTTGTTTTTTAGCTTCTAATACTGCGCTCATTTATTACACCTCCTGTGGATTTTAGTGTGTATACCGCAAAAGTGTAACCATAGCAAAACCTCCACGAACTTTTTAAAAAAAGACATGGAGGTTGTATATGCACGAATTTATCAGTTATACACCTCGGTAGGATATTAAGCGTAAGCACCTACTGTCTACGGTAGTCTATTTAATTAGCAAGACAATCTCCATTATAGAGAGTTCTTGTCGAATTGTCAACTTTGTTTTTTATCTTAGAAACTAGCTGGATCTACTTTGATACCAGGGCCCATAGTTGAAGTGATTGCTACGTTCTTCATGTATGTTCCTTTAGCAGCAGCAGGTTTAACTTTTACCATAGTTTCAAAGATTGTAGTAAAGTTTTCTACTAACTTTTCGTTTTCGAAAGATACTTTACCGATTGGCACGTGAATGTTACCAGCTTTATCAACACGGTATTCAACTTTACCAGCTTTGATTTCGTTAACAGCTTTTGTTACGTCAAATGTAACTGTACCTGTTTTCGGGTTTGGCATTAAACCTTTAGGTCCTAATACACGTCCTAATTTACCAACTTCAGCCATCATGTCTGGAGTTGCTACTACTACATCAAAATCGAACCAACCTTGTTGGATTTTGTTAATCATGTCAGCATCGCCTACGAAATCAGCACCAGCAGCTTCAGCTTCTTTAGCTTTTTCACCTTTAGCGAATACTAATACACGTTGTACTTTACCAGTACCGTGTGGAAGAACTACTGCACCACGAATTTGTTGGTCAGCTTTCTTTGGATCTACTCCTAAACGGAATGCTACTTCAACTGTTGCATCAAAGTTAACAGTTGTAGTCTTTTTAACAAGTTCAACAGCTTCGTTTACTGCGTAAACAGCTGTACGATCTACTAATTTAATAGCTTCTTGGTATTTTTTACCTTTGTTAGCCATGTTTTATTCCTCCTAATGTGGTTTTAACGGATTTTCCTCCCACGAATAAAGGTTGCGATAAAACACATCAAATGATGTTCGCAACCTCCTCAATCACACCTTATTGAAGATGGGATTAGTCTTCAATAACGATACCCATACTACGTGCAGTACCTTCTACCATACGCATAGCAGCTTCAACAGAAGCAGCATTTAAGTCAGGCATTTTTTGTTCAGCAATCTCACGCACTTTATCGCGTTTAACTGTTGCTACTTTTTTACGATTTGGTTCACCTGAACCAGACTCGATACCAGCCGCTACTTTAAGAAGCACAGCAGCAGGAGGAGTTTTCGTAATAAATGTAAACGAACGATCTTCGAATACAGTGATTTCAACAGGAATAATTAGACCAGCTTGGTCAGCTGTACGAGCGTTGAACTCTTTACAGAATCCCATGATGTTAACACCTGCTTGTCCTAGTGCAGGACCAACTGGTGGTGCTGGGTTTGCTTTCCCTGCAGGAATTTGCAATTTTACCATTTTAATTACTTTTTTAGCCACGAGACACACCTCCTTAAGTCCGTGATGTGGTAACGGGTTTTTACACCCTCCCACTCATATCGTTTTGCATTTGCATGCATATTCTTATACAGAAGTTAATATCATCTTTTCGATGCATATTGACCTTTAAAAGTCTAACATTTTCAAATTAAAAATGCAAGGTCTTGTATTATAATTTTTCAACAAGATGTAAATCCAGTTCTACCGGCGTTTCTTTATTAAAGAATTCTACTAACACAGTCACTTTTTTCTTTTCGAAGTCAATTTCTTTAATTGATCCAGTATAATTCGCAAATGGACCTTCTTTTAATCGAACAACTTCATTTACATCTAAATCAATATCAATTGTTTGTTCATCTAGACCCATATGTTTTAGAATATGTGTAATTTCTTCTTCTAAAAGTGGGGTTGGTTTTGAACCTGATCCAGCTGAGCCAACGAAACCAGTTACTCCCGGTGTATTTCGAACTACATACCAAGAATCGTCAGTCATTACTAGTTCAACTAGCACATAACCAGGAAACACTTTACGTTTCGTTACTTTCTCTTTACCGTTCTTCATTTCTACTTCTGATTCTTCTGGAACTATTACACGGAAAATTTTATCCTGCATTCCCATTGTTTCTACACGTTTTTCTAAATTTGCTTTTACTTTATTCTCATATCCTGAGTAAGTATGAACTACATACCATCTTTTTTCCATGTTAGAGGACTACTGTCCTTCCCTCCCCGGTCAACTTTCTTTGCAAATTAAAAAACCCGTCACCGGGCTTTTTTTTAAACATTATCACTCATTATAGCACAATTAGTTTTAACTTATTCAAGAATAAGTCGAATTAGTTTAGAAAGTCCTGTATCAATTACAGCGAAGAATACTACAAAGAATAAAACTGTAGCTAATACTGTAACTGTTGAATTAACTAATTCTTTACGTTTAGGCCATGAAACTTTTTTCATTTCACTTTTTACTTCGCGAAAAAACTTACCGATACGACCCACAGATGCAACCCCCATATATACTAGTTTAGAGATTTACGAAACGTCCGTCTTGTCCAAAAAATAGTGCATAATCTTTAGTTTATATAATGAATAAGGACATTCGCAATTATCATTTATCTTACTTCATTTATTTTGTTTCTTTATGTGTTGTATGCTCATTGCATGTTTTACAAAACTTTTTCATCTCCAAACGTTCTACAGAAGAGGAATTCTTCATCGTGGAGTAATTTCTATTATTGCAATTAGCGCACGACAGAACAACTTTTTTTCTCATGGTGACACCAACCTATATCATCTATAATTATCCATTTAGAATGTACCATGCGAATTATAAACTGTCAAACTCATTTGTTTACCCTTGTACTTCTATACATTATCACGAACTACAAGGGAGTTTCTTTGATCTGATTAAACTGACAGTTCTCTTATTTCCATATATCTTTCAAGCTTTCTTTTCACTCTTTGTAAAGCATTATCAATCGATTTCACATGTCTATTTAACTCTTCTGATATTTCTTGGTATGATCGACCATCTAAATAGAGTGATAATACTTTTCTTTCTAAATCGCTTAATAATTCAGACATTTTTAGCTCTATGTCCACATTTTCTTCTTGATTGATAACAAGTTCCTCTGGATCCATGTTTTTTGTTTCTGTTAAAACATCCAGTAATGTACGATCAGATTCCTCATCATAAATAGGCTTGTCCAATGAAACATAAGAATTTAATGGGATGTGCTTTTGTCTAGTTGCTGTTTTAATTGCTGTAATAATTTGTCTTGTAATGCATAATTCTGCAAACGCCTTGAAAGACGAAAGTTTGTCTTCTTTGTAATCACGAATTGCTTTGTATAATCCAATCATACCTTCTTGAATGATGTCTTCACGGTCAGCTCCTATTAGGAAATAAGACCTAGATTTTGCTTTAACGAAATTTCGGTACTTTTGAATTAAAAATGTTAGTGCCTCTTGATCACCATCTCGAACATATTCGAGAATTACCTCATCTTCTAAAGGGCCATACTCTATCATTAGCTTCAATTCCTGTTCAACGTTCAAAATTAGCACCTCCGACCAAACAATTTAATTAAATTATACAGCACAAAGAAGAAGGAAACAATAAGTCATCGTTCCCCTCTTCGCCATTTTTCTAAAATTTCTGTTTGTTTCGAATTTAAAGTCTTACTAATTGTCAGTCTTTGATCAGGTATTTCACTAATTCGACTACTTATCATTTTTTTATTTTGAGTAACCGATCGATATAGTTCCATTGCAGGTATACGAAGTGCACCTTGTCCAAATATTTGCCATTGCTCAGTAAAGTCAGAAGTCGCAACATAAATATGATGGTTAACATGACGAAGCTCAATTGCAAGTTTTTCAATTTTTTCATCAGCCGTCTGGTTTTTTCGAGTAAAGATCACTTCGACCTTTGAATTCTTGTCGACCTTTTCGATGCCATTTACAAAATGAGCATCAAATACAACAATTATAGACATCCCTGTGTATGCCTTATACTCAGCAAGCTGAGTAATTAGATAATCACGTGATTTATCAAAGTCAATTTCTCGAAGTTTTCTAAGATTCGGCCAAGCTCCAATCATGTTATAACCATCTACAATAAGAATCTCTTTCTTTTTATGATCCAAGCGGGTGTCTCTTACGATGTATTTCATACATTAATAAACTAGCCGCAACAGACGCATTTAACGATGTAACTTTACCGACCATTGGTAACTTAATTAGGAAATCACATTTTTCCTTTAAGATCCTGCTCATGCCTTTACCTTCGCTACCAATAATTAAACCAAGGGAAATTTGGCCATCCATGTTTCGATAGTCATCAGCACCTTTTGCATCTGTACCAAAAATCCAAACTCCTCTTTCTTTTAATTCATCTATAGTTCTTGCTAAGTTCGTTACTCGAGCTACTGGAATATATTCAATTGCTCCAGTAGAAGCTTTAGCAACCGCTGATGTTAACCCTACCGCTCTTCTCTTTGGAATAATGATTCCATGAGCACCAACTGCATCTGCAGTTCGCATAATTGAGCCTAAATTATGAGGATCTTCAATTTCATCAAGAATTAAGAAAAACGGTTGTTCATCTCGACTACTAGCAACTTCAAATAAATCATCAAGTTCCACATATTCATATGCAGCTACTTGCGCTACTACACCTTGATGGTTTCCTTTAACCATTCCATCTAATTTCTTGTTTGGTGCTGTTTGAACAATCACTTTGTTTTGGTTAGCTAATTCTAAAAGTTTATGAATTTGACCTTTATTTGCCCCTTCGCTAACCCATATTTTATTTATATCACGACCTGAACGTATTGCTTCCATAACTGGATTACGTCCAATAATAAATTCCTCAGACATATTATGCTCCTTTATCATTCTCAATAAACTGAATCGCAAAACGTACAATTATATTGAGTCTATCTTCATTTTTTAATAAATAATGGTATCCAATTAACGCTTCCATTGCGGTTGCGTATCGATATGTTTGTACATCAGTATTTTTTGGCACGGTTCCTGATTTTGCATTACGGCCTCTTTTAACAACTGCAACTTCTTCATCTGACAATATCTCAGTAGAAAGCATTTCTCTAATTACTTTAGCTTGTCCTTTAGCAGAAACAAATCTTGTTGCTGCTCGGTGAAGTTGATTAGGTCTCACAGTTCCTTTTTCAAGGAGGTGATGACGTACATAAATTTCATATACAGCATCACCTATATAAGCAAGTGCTAAACTGTTTAGTTGTTTAACATCAATTTTTTGGTTACTTTCAATCATGAAGTTATCCTCTTTTCCAGCGAATACCTTGCGGAGTATCTTCAATGATTATATTCATTTCTTTTAATTGGTCACGAATTTGGTCCGCTAATGCAAAATCACGATTTTTACGTGCATCTGTACGTTTTTGAATTAATGCTTCGATTTCATCATCTAACAGTGCTTCTTCACTAACTAGTGTAATGCCTAGTACACTTGATAATTCATCAAAAGTTGCTACTAATTGATTTAATACATTCGTAGAAGTATGTGTCTCTAGTAAATATTGATTTGCCAATTTAGCTAATTGATATAAAACTGAAATCGCATTAGCCGTATTAAAGTCATCATCCATTACTTTTGTGAAGACGGCTTTTTCATCTGCTATTTCTTTTAACCACTTATTGTCATCTTCTGTTAAATTAGTACTACTTTCTATACGGTGCTTACTATTTTGGTAAGCCGTTTTAATACGTTCAAAACCATTTTTAGCTTCTTGTAAAAGTTCCTCGCTATAGTTAATTGGGTGACGATAATGCACTGATAACATAAAGAAACGTAATAACATAGGATCAACGATCTTAATAATGTCATGTACTAAGACAAAGTTACCTAATGACTTAGACATTTTTTCGTTGTCGATATTGATATATCCATTATGCATCCAATAATTTGAAAAAGTTTTCCCGCTTAAGGCTTCTGACTGAGCGATCTCATTCTCATGGTGTGGGAATGATAAGTCTTGACCACCTGCATGAATATCAATTGTTTCGCCAAGATATTTCTTTGCCATTGCTGAGCACTCAATATGCCATCCTGGTCTACCTTTTCCCCATGGACTTTCCCAGAATATTTCACCTGGTTTAGCTGCTTTCCATAGAGCGAAGTCTAATGGATCTTCTTTCTTTTCACCAATTTCAATTCTTTCACCAATTCGAAGGTCTTCAATTGATTGGTGTGAAAGTTTACCGTAACCGTTAAATTCTTTTGTTTTGAAGTATACGTCACCTTCAGATTCATATGCATAGCCTTTTTTTACAAGCTCATCGATAAACTCAATAATAATATCCATATTATCCATTACACGAGGATGATTCGTTGCTGTTTTGCAACCGAGCGCTTGAACATCTTCAAAATATGCATTAATAAAACGATCTGCTATAGTTGGGACATCTGAACCTAATTCATTAGCTGCTTTAATTAACTTATCATCAACATCAGTGAAGTTTGAAACAAAGTTTACTTCATATCCACGATATTCAAAATAACGTCTTACTGTATCAAAAACAATAGCAGGTCTTGCATTACCAATGTGAATATAGTTATATACAGTAGGTCCACATACATACATTTTGACCTTACCTTCTTCTATAGGCTTAAAATCTTCTTTATTCCTTGTTAATGTATTATAAATTTGAATTGCCATAGTTTTACTTCCTTTCAGATATTCTCATTAAACCTCTTAGCTCTTCTAATTCCGCTTCTAGTTGCAGTAATCGATCTGCTACTGGGTCAGGTAGATCACAGTGATCAAATTGATTATTTACTCTAATTCCATCTTGAACAACTATCTTACCAGGTATACCAACAACCGTAGTATTATTTGGAACATCCTTTAGTACAACTGAATTTGCACCGATTTTTGCATTTTCTCCGATTGTGATTGACCCTAGAACTTTTGCACCCGTAGCTACCAGTACCCCACTCAATAAGGTTGGATGACGCTTACCTTTTTCCTTCCCGGTTCCGCCTAATGTTACTCCTTGATAAATCGTAACATCATCGCCTATTTCACATGTTTCTCCAATTACAACTCCAGCTCCATGATCGATAAAAAATCGTCTACCAATTGTCGCCCCTGGGTGAATCTCGATTCCTGTTAAAAAACGAGCAAACTGTGAAATACTCCTTGCAATAAAGTGCCATTTTTTCCGATAGAAATAATGAGCAAATCGATAAAGCCATAATGCATGTAAACCAGCATACGTAAGAATAACTTCTAAATAGCTAGTAGCGGCTGGATCGCGTTCAAATATCGTCGCAACATCTTCCTTCATGTACTTTAGCATCTTCATTTCCCCTTAAAGAATTTATTAAGAATTTTATTTTTTCTCTCTAAAATATAAAAAGCGTCCCTGTGTACTTAAAATACACAGAGACGCTTTATGCGCGGTTCCACTCTGTTTAGATAAAATAAATTATCTCAACTCATGTAATGTAACGGTTTCCACCGCCCTAGCCTACTAAAACGTGTTTTTCGGCTAAGGACTCAAGGGGGCACTTCCATGACTACTGTTAAAATCACTTTCACCAATGTGATTCTCTCTGGGTAACGAGTAACCATTTACTTTTCCCTATCAACATTTTACCTATATAAATATTACTTATATATATTACAAATTAATCAAAATGTTAACCAATAATTTGTTGTAAACGAGCAATAACTTTTTCTTTTCCTAATAAAGTCATCGCTGCTGGTAATTCTGGACCATGACATTGACCAGTTGTTGCAACACGAATTGGCATAAATAATTTTTTGCCTTTTTGTCCAGTTGACTTTTGAACTGATTTCATTGAAGCTTTAATCGAATCAACTGTAAATTCTTCAGAAGCTTTAAGTTCTTCAACTAATGCTGAAAGTACTTCCTTCACTTGCTCTTCAGAAATAACAGCTTGCTCTTCTTCACCGAATGTTAACACGTCTTTAAAGAATAAGCTTGATAATTCTACAATTTCAGCACCAAAGCTCATTTGGTCTTGATATAAAGCTACTAGATTTGTAACCCATAGGTTTTCATCTGCAGTACGTTCCTCATTTACAAAACCAGCTTTAATTAGATGTGGTAATGAAATTTCCACCACTTTTTCTAATGGTTGCTCTTTAATATAACGATTGTTAATCCAAGTTAATTTTTGCTTATCAAACATAGCTGGAGCAGAACTTAAACGGCTTGGATCGAAAATTTTAATAAATTCATCCTTGCTGAAAATTTCTTCTTCACCAACTGGTGACCAACCAAGAAGAGCAATAAAGTTAAATAATGCTTCTGGTAAGTAACCAAGATTTTGATATTGTTCAATAAATTGTAATACAGATTCGTCACGTTTTGAAAGCTTTTTACGGTTTTCGTTCACAATTACTGCCATATGACCAAAATCTGGAGCAACCCAATTTAATGCACGATATACCATTAATTGTTTAGGCGTATTTGAAATATGCTCTTCTCCACGCAGTACGTGACTAATTTTCATTAATGCATCATCAACTACTACCGCGTAGTTATAAGTAGCGATTCCGTTCTTTTTAACAAGAACCCAGTCACCGATATCTTTTGATTCAAATTTAATATTACCACGAACGATATCTTCCCACTCATACGTATCGTTTGCTGGTACTGCAAAACGAATAGTGTGCTCTGCACCTGCTGCTTCTTTTACAGCTCTTTCTTCAGCTGTTAAATGACGGCATTTTCCGCTATAACGTGTAGTTGGATGACCAGCAGCTAATTGTGCTTCACGTTCCGCTGCAAGCTCTTCCTCTGTACAATAGCACTTATATGCATGACCATTCTCAATTAATTCATTAGCATATTGTTTGTATAAGTCTAGTCTTTCTAGCTGACGATAAGGACCGTACTCGCCATCTTTATCCGGACCTTCATCCCAATCAATACCTAACCAGTGTAAAAATTTCGCTTGGCTTTCTTCGCCACCTTCAACATTACGTTCTATATCTGTATCTTCAATACGTAATACCATATCACCATTAAAATGCTTAGCAAATAAGTATACGTATAATGCTGTACGTGCATTTCCAATATGTAAATGACCTGTCGGACTAGGTGCATAACGAACTCTTACTCTATTTGACATTTATAGACACTCTCCACTGAATAATTAATATACTTTATTAGTTTAAGCCTTCTTTTGTAACAATACAACCGCTTGCGATGCAATTCCTTCTTTTCTTCCTGTAAAACCTAATTTTTCAGTTGTTGTTGCTTTTACATTAATACAATCAGATGTCGTTTCAAGCAGTTCTGCAATTCTCTCTCTCATTAATTGGATATACGGTGCCATTTTAGGCGCTTGAGCAATAATCGTACAATCTGCATTAACTAACTCATAACCTTTATCCTTAACAATATGAAATACGTGCTGAAGTAGTTTGGCTGAATCAGCATCTTTAAAAGCTGGATCCGTATCTGGGAAATGTCTACCTATATCTCCTTCACCAATAGCCCCAAGCAATGCATCCGATATTGTATGAAGAAGAACATCGGCATCAGAATGACCTAATAAACCTAATTCGTATGGGATCTCAATTCCACCAATAATTAATGGGCGATTTTCTGCAAAAGCGTGAACATCAAACCCTTGTCCAATTCTAAACATGTAAACACCTTCTAACCTCTATATTGTTCATAGATTGTTTCAGCAAAAAACATATCTTCTTTCGTTGTTACTTTAATATTGTTATAATCTCCATTTACTACAAAAACTTTACTTCCGTTCCATTCAACTAAGCTTGCATCATCAGTTCCCAAATAACCATTTTCAATTGCTTTTTGATGCGCTTCTATTAAGCATTTGTATGTAAAAGCTTGGGGAGTCTGTACTCCCCAAAGTGTAGAACGATCGATTGTTTCAACGACTTCTTGATCAACAACTTTTTTTATTGTATCTTTCATTGGAACTGCACAGATGACTGCCTCATGTTCATTCATTTTTTCAAGAATCCGCTCAATCACTGCATTTGTTACAAAAGGTCTCGCCCCATCGTGTACTAAAATAAAACTTTCAGTATCCTTAATTGAAGCTAAACCATTATAGACACTTTCTTGCCTCTCTGCTCCACCTTTTACATAGGTTATTTTATTTTGTATACTGCTTGGCAAATTTAAAGTTTCAAAGAACTGTTTTTCAGATTCTTTAATCGGTAAGATAATCTCATTGCAACGCTGATCTTCGCCAAATACTTTTAAAGTTAATTCAATAATTGGCGAGCTAATTATTTTTAGAAATAATTTATTATAGCCTGCACCCATTCGTGAGCCAGAACCCGCTGCTGGGATGATGACCTTATATTGCATTTTACGTATACCTCTCTAACTTACTTTACTTTTGCAAAAATCATGCGACCTGCAGAAGTTTGTAGTACGCTCGTAACGACTGTATCCACTCGTTTACCAATTGATTCTTTACCGTCTTCTACAACGATCATTGTACCATCGTCTAAATATGCAACACCTTGTAATTTTTCTTTACCTTCTTTAACTACAAAAGCAGTTAATACTTCCCCTGGTAATACTACAGGTTTTATTGCATTTGCTAGATCGTTAATATTCCAAACTTTAATTTGCTGAAGTTCACTTACTTTGTTTAAATTAAAGTCATTTGTCACTAAAATACCATTTTTTAATTTAGTAAGCTTTACTAATTTTGCATCTACTTCGGGAACATCTTCAAAATCCCCTTCGTAGATTTCAACTTTCATAGCTAGCTCTTTTTGGATTCTATTAAGAATATCTAATCCTCTTCGTCCTCTATTTCGTTTTAACGTATCCGAGGAATCAGCTATATATTGTAATTCTGCTAATACAAATTGTGGAATCACAATTGTTCCTTCTATGAATCCAGTTTGACAAATATCAGCAATACGACCATCAATGATTACACTAGTATCTAAAATTTTAACTGGAATATCGAATGGTGTATCTTGCTCTTCAGCAGCCTTTTTCTTAGCCTTTGAAGATAAAGTAAATAAACTCAATAATTCTTCTCTCTTTTTAATCCCAACTTGAAAACCTAAATATCCTAATAAAATCGTAACTACTATTTGAATAATTGATGAAACATACTGTAATCTAATTGAGTCAATTGGCAATGAAATAAGAAATGCCAGAATAAGTCCAAAAACAAGTCCTAAACTACCAAACAAAATCATTGAAATAGGAGCTTTTAATAATTTCTCCTCAATATACTTGATAAACGTTACTGTTGGATCAACTAACCAAAGCGATAAAATAAAAAAGATCACTGCCCCACTTAAAGCTTGCACATAAGAATTATGCAATATATTAGGTAACTCTGTTTTCAACAGTTTATCTAATAGTGGAAAAAGTACTAAACCTAAAGTACTTCCGACAAAAATATAAATAACTTGAACGATCCTCTTTATCAATTCGCCACCTCCTTTAAATAAATAATTAACTCTATCTTAGACGAAATAACTTAGTTATGTCTATTGATATACAGTTGCTCCTGAATTCGTTTTAATCCTTCTTTGATTTTTTTCGCACGAATTTCACCGATTCCATCAACATCATCTAACTCAGCAAGAGTAGCTTTGTATATACCTTTAAGGTGCTTAAATCTTTGTGTTAAATTTTCAATAACTAACGGCGGTAGTCTAGAAATTTTCATCAACATACGATACCCTCTAGGCTCTACCATTTCTTCTAGATTAGTGTTATTCGGATAACCTAGCAATTTAATGATGGCATGATCCTCTAACAATTCTTCATTTGCTAGTTCTTGAAGTTTTTGCAAAATACTTTTAGGATCTTGTTCCTTATTATAATGATAATCCTTTATTAAAAGTAATGCCTCCTCCTCAAGGTCCGAAATGATCTCAATTAACTGTAATTCAATCAGTCTTCCTTCATCACCAAGCTCAATTACATAGTTATTAATTTCATTTTTAATTCGAAGAACCATTTCAACGCTATGTAAAACATTTACAACTTCAAATAATGTAACCAGCTCTTCAAATTCTAAAATACTAAGTGAAGTAATCCCTTGATTCCAAACAATTTTGTATTTTTCAAGAGTCTGAATCGCTTGATTAGCCTTTGTTAAAATTACGCCAATATCTCGCAGTGTATAGCGTAAATTACCTTTATATAAGGTAATTACATTACGTCTTTGTGATATAGCAATTACTAAGTTTCCTGTTTGTCTTGATACTCGTTCTGCTGTTCGGTGACGCATCCCAGTTTCTTTTGTAAAGATTGATTGATCTGGTATCAATTGTGCATTTGCCAACAGGATTTTTGAACCTGTTTCATTTAAAATGAGAGCTCCATCCATTTTTGCTAATTCATATAAGCTAGCTGGAGAGAAAGGGTCATTAATATGAAAACCGCCATCGACCATTTCTTTTGTTTCATCATTAAAGCCAAGTACAATTAATCCACCAGTCTGTGCTCTAAGTACATTATCAATGCCATCACGCAATGGTGTACCTGGAGCGATCATTTCTAAAACTGGCAACATTGATTTAGCTTTTTGTTTTTGATCCTCCATCTCTACCCTCCTAACACGTATTTTAATGCTTCATGTACTGTATTAATACCTATTATTTCCATTCCTTCAGGAAAACTCCATCCTCCAATATTTTTTGATGGAATTATTGCTCTTTTAAATCCAAGTTTAGCTGCTTCTTGTACTCTTTGCTCTATTCTAGATACCCTACGAACTTCTCCTGTTAAACCGATCTCGCCAATTACTACATCTGTTGGATTAGTAGGTTTATCTTGAAAGCTTGATGCTATACTTACTGCAACAGCTAAGTCTACAGCTGGCTCATCTAACTTCAGTCCTCCGGCAACCTTTAAATAAGCATCTTGATTTTGTAATAAAAGGCCCATTCTCTTTTCTAATACAGCCATAATTAATGATACCCTATTGTGATCAATACCTGTTGCCATTCGCCTTGCATTTCCAAAGCTCGTTGGAGAGACAAGTGCTTGTAATTCAACAAGTACAGGTCTAGTACCTTCCATAGAAGCAACAACAGTTGAACCTGCTACTCCAAAAGGTCGCTCTTCTAAGAATATTTCTGATGGGTTCAGCACTTCCACTAATCCCAACTCTTTCATCTCAAAAATACCTGTTTCATTAGTAGATCCAAAACGATTTTTAACTGCCCTTAATATTCGATATGTATGATGTCTTTCACCCTCAAAATATAACACTGCATCTACCATATGTTCCAGTAAACGTGGGCCAGCAATTGATCCCTCTTTTGTTACATGCCCTACTATAAAGATTGGGATGCCTTTTGTCTTCGCGATTTTCATTAATTCTGAAGTACACTCTCGAACTTGAGAAACACTACCAGGAGCAGATGTTACTTCTTGTAAATAGATTGTTTGAATTGAATCAATTACAACAAAATCAGGAGACATCTCATCCATATACCGAGCAATATAAGACAAATCTGTCTCGGATAGAACATATAAGTTTTGTGTAGCGACACCTAGTCGTTCTGCTCTTAATTTTATTTGCTTTTGAGATTCTTCACCTGAAACATATAAAACTTTATGATCTTTTTTAGCCAATTGTGAGGAAACCTGTAAGAGCATCGTCGACTTACCTATCCCCGGGTCACCACCAATTAATACTAATGAACCTAAAACGATTCCGCCACCTAAAACCCGATTAAACTCATCGAAGGAAGTTTCGATACGAGTTTCAGTACCTATTTCCACTTCCATGATTGAAATTGGTTTCGTTCCTTCTGCTGAAGCATTTGTATTAAATGTTAGCCTTCTTGAACTAGCAGGCTGTTCTATGAACTCAACCATTGTATTCCACTCGTTACATGCAGGACACTTTCCAATCCACTTAACTGACTCATATCCACAAGATTGACAAACGAATTTAGTTTTACTTTTTTTAGCCATATGTATAGTACCTCTTTTGTTACTATGATTTTCTATATTAATAGAGTATGTATTCTAAGTCTATCCTAACGCTTTTTTGATATAAGAAAAAGGGCTTCACGCCCTTTTTCACAAATTAGATAACTTTACAATTAATTTGTTCAATTATCCTTCATAAAAGGTATGAACTTTGTAATTGTTTATTGATTTACAGTTTCAGCTGCCGATATTATCAAATATTCATTATCCTTTACATCAAGAATAACTTTTCGGCCTTTTTCAACATTACCTTTTAATAATTCTTCGGATAAACGATCCTCTACTTGTTTTTGAATTGCTCTTCTTAATGGACGAGCACCATACTCAGCATCGAATCCTTCATCTGAAATTTTATCAATTGCTGCATCTGATAATTCTAGTTCAATTTCTTGTTCTTTTAAACGCTTAGTTAAGCTATTAACCATTAAGTGAACAATTTCTTTAATATGTTTCTTCTCTAATGAATGGAAAACGATTGTTTCATCGATACGGTTTAGGAATTCAGGACGGAATGCTTTTTTCAGTTCCTCTAATACTTTTCCTTTCATATCTTTGTAATCTTTTTCGCCATCGTTAATATTAAATCCAACATACTTATTTGTTTTTAAAGCACTTGCTCCAACGTTGGATGTCATGATAACAAGTGTGTTTCTAAAGTCAACTGTGCGGCCTTTTGAATCAGTTAATCGACCGTCTTCTAATACTTGAAGTAGGATATTAAATACATCTGGATGAGCTTTCTCAATTTCATCTAATAGAATTACTGAGTAAGGTTTACGTCTAACTTTCTCAGTTAATTGACCACCTTCATCATATCCTACATAACCTGGAGGTGCCCCTACTAAACGAGATGTTGCGTGTTTTTCCATATACTCTGACATATCAATACGAATCATCGCATCTTCATCGCCGAAAATTGTTTCAGCTAATGCTCGAGCCAACTCTGTTTTACCTACCCCTGTAGGACCTAAGAAAATAAATGAACCAATTGGGCGTTTTGGATCTTTTAATCCAGCTCTTGCACGTCGTACAGCTTTAGAAACTGCTACTACTGCTTCTTCTTGACCAATTACTCGTTTATGAAGAACACTTTCCATATTTAACAATTTATCTGCCTCTGTTTGAGCAAGTTTTGTAACTGGAATATTCGTCCATGATGATACAACATTCGCTATATCCTCTACAGTTACTTCAGAATTTTCTTTACCTTGTTTCTCTTTCCATTGGCGTTTCGTATCTTCTAATTGTTCACGTAATCTTTGTTCTGAGTCTCTTAATGATGCTGCTTTTTCAAATTCTTGACTTTGAACAGCTGCATCTTTCTCTTTACGAACTTCCTCTAATTTTAATTCTAATTCTTTTAAATTTGGCGGTGTAGTAAAGCTACGTAGTCGTACTTTAGAACCTGCCTCGTCAATAACATCGATTGCTTTATCCGGTAAGAAACGGTCTGTAATGTATCGATCAGATAGTTTTACAGCCTCAATAATTGACTGGTCAGAAATTGATACTCTATGATGTGCCTCATAACGGTCACGTAAGCCTTGAAGAATTTGAATTGACTCCTCTACACTCGGCTGATCAACTTGAATTGGTTGGAATCGACGCTCTAACGCAGCATCTTTTTCGATATATTTACGGTATTCATCAATTGTTGTTGCACCGATACATTGTAGCTCACCACGTGCTAATGATGGCTTTAAGATGTTAGATGCATCAATTGCACCTTCCGCTCCACCTGCACCGATTAGTGTATGAAGTTCATCAATGAAAAGAATAATATTACCAGCTTGACGAATTTCGTCCATTACCTTTTTCAGACGATCTTCAAATTCACCACGGTACTTAGTTCCAGCTACAACAGTACCCATATCAAGTGTCATTACTCGTTTATCTCTTAAAATCTCTGGTACTTCATTATTAACAATTTGTTGAGCTAACCCTTCTGCAATAGCCGTTTTACCTACACCAGGCTCACCAATTAATACTGGATTATTCTTAGTTCGTCGGCTTAACACTTCAATTACTCGCTGAATTTCTTTACCACGTCCGATTACAGGATCTAAGCGACCCTCTCTAGCCGATACTGTTAAATCACGAGCTAAGCTGTCTAATGTCGGTGTGTTTGCTTGATTAGCAGAGCCATTTTGATGATTAGACGAGCTTTCATTGCTACCTAATAATTGGAGAACTTGTTGACGAGCTTTATTTAAGCTAACACCAAGATTATTTAATACTCTTGCTGCTACACCTTCACCTTCTCGAATTAGTCCTAAAAGGATGTGCTCTGTTCCTACATATGAATGCCCTAATTTGCGAGCCTCATCCATTGATAATTCAATCACTTTTTTAGCTCTAGGAGTGTAGTGTACAGTTTGAGCAACTCCTTGACCACGTCCTATTAATGTTTCCACTTCTTGTTGAACTTTCTCTGGGCTTAATCCAAGTGCAAGTAATGCCTTAGCAGCAATGCCTTCTCCCTCTCGAACAAGTCCTAGTAAAATATGTTCTGTACCTATATTTGAGTGTCCAATTCGGATTGCCTCTTCTTGAGAAAGAGCTAATACTTTTTGAGCACGTTCTGTAAATCGACCAAACATCATAATTGGTTCCTCCCATATAATTAGTTATTTTTGTTAGATAGTCTTTCGCGTATTAGTGACGCTCTTTTAATATCCCTTTCTTCGGGAGTAAGCTGATCACCTACATGCTGTTGTAAAATACCTGGTTGAGTTAATATCATTAATTCATGTAAAAAGTTTTTAGATAAACCATCAATTAAACCTAAATCAATCCCTAATTGTACATCTGATAAACACTTAGCACTTTCCTTTGTTTCTATTATTCTTCCGTATTTCAATGTACCTAGAGAACGAAAAACTCGATCTTCTAAAAGAATTAAAGAAGTTCTTGCAAGTGCATCCCTTGCTGATTTCTCGTGTTTGATCAGTTGTTGTACAATTGTGGTTAAATCTTCTATAATTTCTTCTTCCGATTTCCCTAGTGTTATTTGATTCGAAATCTGAAAGATATTACCTAATGCTTCGCTACCTTCGCCATAAATTCCTCTTACTACTAAACCAAGTTGATTAATAGTAGGAATGAGGCGGTCAAATTGTTTCGTGATGACCAGTGCTGGAAGATGCATCATCACTGAGGCCCTTAATCCGGTACCAACATTAGTAGGACAGCTGGTTAAATAACCAATTGTTTCATCAAAAGCATATTCAAGCTGACTCTCTATATAATTATCAATATGATTCGCTTGAGTAAGTGCCTCTCTAAGTTGTAAACCTGGAAATAGAGCTTGAATTCTTAAATGGTCTTCTTCATTAATCATAATGCTAATTTGTTCGTCCTGAGATAATATACATGCACCATGTACCGACTCTTGAACTAAATTAGGACTTATTAAGTGTTTTTCAATTAATACTCTTTTCTCTACTGGTTCTAACTTATTAATTTCAATATATTCAAAAGGTCCGTTTGGTAAAGCTGTACTACCTTCAAAATAATGTTTAACTAAATGACAAATTTCTTTAGCCTTGTCTTGACTAAGTAAAGTTGGATACAAATATGCACTAAAATTTCTAGCGAGCCTAATACGACTACTTAAAACGATATCATCGTCCGGACCTTCTTGTTTCATCCAAGGACTGATGGCTTCATTTATAATTCGATTAATAGACATGTAACTTACTCCACCTCCTTTTGAAGGGCTTGTAAATCTTTTTCAATTTCACGAATTTCATCCCGAATTTTAATTGCTTGCTCAAAATCTTCCTTTTCAATAAAATTTTTCATTTGAGATTTCAAGTCTTGTAGCTTTCTTTTTAAGGAGATCTCACCATTAATCTTTTGAGGTATTTTCCCTGTATGAGATACATTACCGCTATGAATTCTTTTAACAATTGGTTTCATCTGATCCATAAATGTTTCATAACAAGTTGAACAACCTAAACGACCAATTTTAGTAAACTTTTGAAAAGTCATCTTACATCTAGGACATTCAATATGGGAATCTTGATGAAATTTATTTTTCTTCATTTCATAAATACCAGTATTACCTTTAAACAATCCAGCTAACAAATCATTTACAGAATAACCACCTATTTCAGAAAAAATATATTTATTGTTCGATTCATTTGCGCATTTCTCACATAAGTGAATATCTGTTTTCTCACCATTAATAATTTTAGAATAGTGTAATGTTGCCGGACGCTCTTGACATTCTTGACAAATCATAATGGGCAACCTCCATATTCTATTTATACTTTAAACTTCTTAGCATTGCCTTGAACATTCTTGCTCTTAACTCGTCTCGATAAGGTAAATTAACCATTATTACTGAACGATCTAATACACTTAACATCATTTTTGCTTCTCGCCCTGTAATTACACTCTTTTCAAGTAGTAGACGAATATAGTCCTCCGAGCTAGACTGTGCAATATTATTAGTAAAGCTACTTAATATTTGATCAATTACGCTCGCTTTATCATGAAATTGCACTTTAATAATTCGAATATACCCTCCACCGCCGCGTTTACTTTCTACTACATATCCTCTTTCTAGTGTAAATCTAGTATTTATTACATAATTTATTTGAGAAGGTACACAATCAAATTTATTTGCTATTTCACTTCTTTTTATCTCGACATAATCTTTATCGGATATGTCAAAGTAGTGCATTAGATATTGTTCAATAATATCTGATATATTCTTCATCTATTTACCACCTTTACTGACTTTGACTATCTTTGACTATTATTATATTCCTTTCATGAAAAATTTCAACTATTATCTCTTTACCATTTTTTCCAAACGATACAGCTCTTAATCTTTTTTTGTACATTAAGAAAGTATAAATTGGTAGCCTAGGAGAAAAATTGACATATTTTCCAGTTTTGGGTATTAAGTATAAGTGCTATCTTTGCCTAAAGGCTCGTCAATTGGCGATTTTTCTTTATCAGTATATAAATATATATGTTATACAATTCTTTTAAGAAGCTTTTTTTTCCTTTATACTTTTATTAAAAAAATTATTAACTTGAACTATTTCGTTTGATCCTTTGAGCATTTTAAGATAACAAAAAAAACATCAGCCTAAAAGCTGATGTTTTCGGTTACCAGGCGACGTTCTACTCTCACAGGGGGAAACCCCCAACTACCATCGACGCAAAAGAGCTTAACTGCCGTGTTCGGTATGGGAACGGGTGTGACCTCTTTGCCATAATCACCTGATTTATAGAGTTGTACTTCGTACCCTCAAAACTAGATAATGTCATTATCAAACTTGTTAGTTAAGTCCTCGACCGATTAGTATCAGTCAGCTCCACGTGTCACCACGCTTCCACCT
>NZ_JBHXLC010000024.1:0-72980 GCF_042721555.1 Gottfriedia sp. NPDC058432 | reverse complement strand
ACAGTAATAAATGAATATGAGGTAATTGTTGAAAAACATATATTATTTATGTTTTAATCAAATCGCAGTGATAAACAGATACCGCTACTAAAAAACGGAATTGAAGTTATAAACTTCAGCATTATAGAATAATCAAACTTTATATCTAGAAAAATTAAGGAGTACGAAAAATGAATATTGCGTTTTTCTTTACCCCCAAAAATGAACTTGTTTATATGAATATCAATTCGACAATGCGTCAAGCTCTTGAAAAAATGGAACACCATCGTTTTACTGCAATTCCTTTAGTTGATGATAACGGGAAATATGTTGGTACGCTAACTGAAGGTGATTTATTATGGAAATTAAAAAATACTGCAAGTTTATCATTTTCTAACACAGAAAAAATAAATCTAAGCGACATTTCCTTGCATCAAATATACGCACCTGTATCAATTAATGCACAAATTGAAGATTTATTTTCAAGAGCGGTTAATCAGAACTTTATTCCAGTTATTGACGATCATGAAGTTTTTATTGGCATGGTTAAGAGGAGAGCAATTATTGAGTATTGTAGTGAGAAATTGTTAAATGAAAGTCAATCTAATTAAGTAATGCGTAAAAAAGAGCAACTACATTAATTTGTAGTTGCTCTTTCACGCTGTTGAAAAACAACCTTGTCAATTAACTTACCAAATTTTCGTAAATGAGTAGAGTGATGTTGATTTCCACTACAGGGTGCTCTCTTTCCATGGGGCGAGATTCTTTAGCCTCCTCGGCGAGCCTGCGGGGTCTCAGCCTTCCCGCTTATCCCATAGGAGTCGAGCACCCCTCCGTTCCAATCAACTCCGCATAAAATCAAAAAATAGCATTTCAATTACCTAAATTATAGGAGCACAGTTCATTTTTTTAATGATTAGTGCTCCTTTTACTTATATCTAACAATTTGTCTAATCGTAATAGGATAATATAGTCCATTCAGTAATATTAATTAATAAAGATGTAAAATTGAGATTTCAATAAATGAAAGTTGGTGACAAAATAGTGAATGATAAAACTGTAAAATCAGCCCATTCTACTTCTCTATCTAAGGAAGAGCTTCTTGAATTAGACCGAAAATATGTATGGCATCATATGTCGCCTCACAACCCAAACCCAATGGTTCTAGTTTCAGGTAAAAATAGTACAGTCACTGACATTGATGGTAAAAGTTATTTAGACGGTATGTCAGGATTATGGTGTGTGAATGTAGGTTACGGTCGCGAAGAAATAGCCAAAGCAGCTGCCGAACAAATTCAAGCAATTCCCTATGTCCCAATGTCCCAAGGTAATGTACCTTCCATTTTATTAGCTGAAAAGTTAAATGAATGGCTTGGTGGAAACTATCGTATTTTTTATTCAAATTCTGGATCAGATGCTAATGAAGTAGCTTTTAAGATTGCTAGACAATACCATCAACAAAATGGTGAACCTTTGCGTTATAAATTTATCTCAAGATATCGTGCATATCATGGTAATTCGATGGGTGCTTTAAGTGCTACTGGTCAAGCTAACCGAAAAGTTAAATATGAACCTCTTTCTTCAGGTTTCCAGCATGTAGCACCACCATATTGTTATCGATGCCCATTTGGTAAAACGTATGGAGATTGCGGTATCCAATGTGCCACTGCAATCGAAGATGTTATTAATTACGAAGGTGCTGAAACGATTGCAGGGATCATAATGGAGCCAGTTATTACAGGTGGAGGAGTAATTGTACCACCAGCCGAATATTTAACAAAAGTTCGAAAAATTTGTGATAAATTTGGTATTTTGTTAATTGTTGATGAAGTAATATGTGGCTTTGGCCGCTCTGGAAAACAGTTTGGACATCAAAACTTCGGTATAAAACCAGATATCGTCACAATGGCTAAAGGTATGACCAGTGCCTATTCACCTCTTTCAGCAACTGCAGTAAGTAGCGATCTATATGAAGTCTTTAAACAACCAGGGGCAGATAATCATTTTCGTCATGTGAACACATTTGGAGGAAATCCAGCTTCATGTGCAGTTGCACTTAAAAACTTGGAAATAATTGAAAGAGAAAATCTAATAGAGCGTGCAGCCTATTTAGGCGAAGAGCTCCGTAAAAAGTTAGATAGTTTACTAGCTTATAAAAATGTTGGAGACATCCGAAGTTTTGGTTTTATTGCAGGAATTGAACTTGTTGAAGATAAAAAAAGTAAAAAACCTGCTAGTCCAGAGTTGGTGTTAAAAATAATTACTGAATGCAAGGCACAAGGATTAATAATCGGTCGAAACGGAGATACGGTTCCAGGCTATAATAATATCCTTACACTTTCTCCTCCATTTACAACAACTGATGAAGAGCTTGATTTTATCGTAAATACTTTAAACAAAGCATTCTCAAAACTATAATCGTACGGGGTGATATTCTTGTCTACACAAACTAATATAAAGGTTTTAAAGAATTTTATAAATGGTGAATGGATTGAAGCTTCACCAGATGCCAAAACAATTCCAGTTCCAAATCCTGCTACTGAAGAAATATTAGCATTCGTACCTCTCTCAACTAAATCAGATTTAGAATCCGCTGTAAAAGCAGCTAAAAAAGCTTTTATTACATGGAGTAAAACGCCTGTTCCTAAAAGAGCAAGAATACTATTTTCATATCAACAATTACTAATTAAACATTGGGAAGAACTTGCTAATTTAATAACAGTTGAGAATGGCAAAAGCTATAATGAGGCATACGGAGAAGTTCAACGTGGAATTGAATGCGTAGAATTTGCTGCCGGTGCGCCGACATTAATGATGGGTAAACAATTACCTGATATTGCGACAAATATTGAATCGGCGATGTATCGATACCCTGTTGGAGTTGTTGGTGGAATAACGCCTTTTAATTTCCCAATGATGGTCCCTTGCTGGATGTTCCCATTAGCGATTGCATGTGGAAACACGTTTATTTTAAAGCCTTCAGAACGTACACCACTACTTGCAAATCGTTTAGCAGAACTCTTTACTGAAGCAGGTCTTCCAAAGGGTGTATTTAATATTGTTCATGGAGCACATGAGATTGTAAACGAATTACTTGAAAACAAAGATGTCCCTGCCATTTCATTTGTAGGCTCTCAGCCTGTGGCGGAATATGTTTATAAAACTGCATCTGCAAATGGTAAGCGCGTTCAAGCTTTAGCTGGTGCTAAAAACCATAGTATCGTTTTACAAGATGCAAACTTAGATGAATCGGTAAAGCAAATCATTACAGCAGCATACGGTTCAGCAGGTGAACGATGTATGGCATGCTCAGTAGTTGTAGCAGTTGGTGAGATTGCCGATCCTTTAATTGAAAAATTAAAAATAGAAGCTAATAGCATTACGATTGGAAATGGACTAGATGATGATGTATTCCTAGGTCCGGTTATCCGCAGGGAACATCGCGAACGAACGGAAAAATATATTGAATGTGGAATTCAAGAAGGTGCAACCTTATTACGTGATGGACGCAATGATTTAATTAGAAAAGAAAAAGGTTACTTTATTGGACCAACTATCTTTGATAACGTAAACCCATCAATGAAAATTTGGAAGGAAGAAATTTTTGCACCAGTGCTTTCGATCGTTAGAGTTGAATCATTAGAGGAAGCGATTGAACTTACTAACAAATCGGACTTCGGAAATGGCGCTTGTATCTTTACAGATAGTGCATCAAGTATTCGATATTTCCGGGAGAACATTGAAGTCGGAATGCTTGGAGTAAATATCGGTGTGCCAGCACCAATGGCTTTTTTCCCATTCTCCGGTTGGAAAAACTCTTTCTATGGTGACCTACATGCAAATGGAGCAGATGGGGTCGAATTCTATACAAGGAAAAAAATGATTACGAGTAGATTTGAATAAATATAATTGGGCTTTTACATTAGTTTGGGCAACTGGACAATGGGAAAGCCTTTTTAAATAGAAAAAATCGCATATTCCGTGAGTAGATACGGATTAGATGCGATTTGTCATTCATTATTGGTTTATTTTTATAAATCTGAGTGAAATTCATCTATCCTCTTAATGATTTATCCTTTTAGAACGCTCATTTTCAAGGTTAATTGCAATTCACTGATTATCAAAAATGAATCCCAAACTGCTTAATAATCAGCGAACCAAAATACTTCCGTGTATCAGCATTCATTATATGAAGAGTGATAAACTGCTCCTCTTCATCTTGATTTTCAAAGTCAACATAAGCACCGTCTAGCGTTTCTCTAACATTTTTAATTTTGTAGCCTTTCTTCATAAGGGAATCTATTTGATTTCTCTCGATTAAAAACTCCTTGTATGTTGACATTAGCTACTCATTCCCTTCTTACTAATCTTCTATTAAACTAGATTCACCATACTTCTTCCTCTTTAAATACTGTCCACTACCTGCATTACCTACAAATTGCTTCTCTTTTATGACAAACTCTCCACGAACTAAGACACTCACTGGCTCTCCTGTTACTTCCATCCCTTCGAATGCGTTATAGTCGACTGCCATATGGTGAGTTTCGGAGGAGAGAGTACGTTTACTATTTGGATCAAAAATAACTAAATCGGCATCTGACCCAACTGCAATTGTTCCTTTCTCGGGGTATAGTCCAAATAGTTTTGCACTTCTAGTAGAAGAGATGTCAACGAATTGATTTAATGTTATTCTGCCTTTTTTAACGCCTTCAGAGAACAAGATGCTTACGCGATCTTCAATCATTGGTCCTCCGTTTGGAATTTTTGAAAAATCGTCACGTCCTAGATCCTTTTGACCTTTGAAGTCAAAAGAACATTGATCGGATCCTAATGTTTGCAGATTTCCATTTTTTAATGCATTCCATAATACATCTTGGTTCCATTTTTCGCGAAGTGGTGGAGACCAAACGTATTTTGCTCCTTCAAAATCAGGTTTTTCTAGCATTGATTGATCAAGTACTAAGTATTGAGGGCATGTTTCTCCCCATATATCGATTCCATTATTTCGGGCTTCCGTTATTTTTTCAACAGCCTCTGCACAAGTAACATGAACGACATATAATTGTGAATTTGCAAGTCCAGTTAATGTAGCCGCTCTACCTGTCGCTTCACCCTCTACTTCTGGAGGACGCGTCAAAGCATGGTAAATAGGTTCTACTTTCCCTTCAGCTAAAGCTTGATTGATTAAATAATCTACAACATCTCCATTTTCCGCATGCACCATTACTAATGCCCCATATTCTTTTGCTGCTAATAGCGTACGGTACAATGTCGCATCATCAGCTTGAAATACATTTTTATAAGCCATAAATACTTTAAATGATGTAATTCCCTCTTTTTCTATTACTCTAGGTAACTCTTGTAATACCTCATCATTTATTTCTCCAATCATAAGATGAAAACTATAATCGATTACTGCTTTATTTTTCGATTTTTCATGCCATGTTTCGATGGCTTTTTGAAGTGATTCTCCTTTATTCGTTAAACAAAAATCAATAATTGTTGTTGTTCCACCAAAGGCAGCGGCAATCGTTCCTGATTCAAAATCATCTTTTGTGACAGTCCCACCAAATGGCATATCTAAATGTGTATGTGGATCTACTCCACCAGGAAAAATATAATGATCTGTTGCATCAATCATTTCAACGTCCGTACAATCTAAATTTAGTCCAATTGCAGTAATTTTATTTTCCTCTATTAAAATATCAGCCTTGTAAGTATCCGTTGCAGTGACGATCGTTCCATTTCGAATGATTTTCTTCATTTTCTTTTCCTTCCCCCCTTTAAAATTGAATATTGGTTAGTTCGTGCTAATAGCTTTAAAGCTTGTTGGCGATCATTCCAAGTCATCGAAGGCTGTTTATTTGGAATCTCTACCATGTTGATTGCATCTTCCACCGGACAGACGATTTTGCATAAATTACATCCTACGCAGTCTTCCTCCCGAACCTTTAAATATGACCTTCCATTTTCATCTACGGTCATATCAATACATTGGTGAGATGTATCTTCACAAGCAATATGACATTTATTGCAGTTAATGCACGTCTCAGTATCAATCCTAGCAACTACTTGATAATTTAAATCTAAATTTCCCCAATCTGAATATTTATGAACTGCTTTCCCTACTAGCTCCGTTACTGAAGAAAGACCTTTTTCATCTAAATAATTATTTAAACCATCAATCATATCTTCAACAATGCGGAATCCATGATGCATTGCTGCGGTACATATTTGAACTCCAGTTGCTCCCATTAATAAAAACTCTACTGCATTTTGCCAATTCGAAATGCCACCAATTCCGGAAATTGGAACTGATATACGTGGATTACGTGCACATTCTGCCACCATATTTAATGCAATAGGTTTTACTGCAGGTCCACAATAACCACCATGTGCTCCCTTCCCGGCAACATGAGGAACCGTATTCCAAGAATCTAAATCTACTCCCATTAAACTGTTAATTGTATTAATCATACTGACTGCGTCAGCTCCACCTCGAACTGCCGCTTCCGCTGTTACAGTAATATCAGTAATGTTTGGAGTTAATTTTACAATCACAGGTGTCTTCGCAACTTCTTTTACCCAAGAAGTTTGTTGCTCTACTAATTCAGGAACTTGACCGGATGCAGACCCCATTCCTCTTTCTGCCATTCCATGTGGGCAGCCAAAGTTCAGTTCTAAACCATCAACTCCAACATCCTCTACTCTTTTCACAATTTCGTGCCATTTATATTGTTGCGGTTCAACCATAAGTGATGCAATAATCGCTCGGTCTGGAAATCTTTTTTTCGTTTCATAAATTTCTTTTAAATTTACTTCAAGAGGTCGATCAGATATCAATTCAATATTATTAAATCCTGCAACTCTTTGTCCGTTAAAGTTAATAGCAGCAAAACGTGAGGAGGTATTAATAATTGGTTCCCCTAACGTTTTCCAAACTGCCCCACCCCAACCAGCTTCAAACGCACGTTGGACTTGATAACCCGAATTTGTTGGAGGCGCAGAAGCAAGCCAAAATGGGTTAGGTGATTGTATGCCCGCAAGATTGATTCGTAGATCTGCCATGAATGAAAACCTCCTTTTAAGTGTTTAACTGTTTATGAATCGCATAAGCTACTTCTTTTCCTTGTTGTGCTGCAGTTACTACCATTGCTTCACCTTGCCCTTTTCCAAAAATGACATCACCACACGCAAAAACTTTAGGATTAGACGTCTGAAAAGATTCTTGGTTAATTTTCACAACTCCATCTCTATGTTCTAACCCAAATTGTTCGATTAACTCTGTATAGCGAGTTTGACCGATCGCTTTTATGACTCCATCTACCGGTATCGTGAAATTGGAATCGGGAACAAGTACAGGCCTGCGGCGACCATCTTTTCCAACTTCACCTAATTCTAATCGTACACACTCAAGTGCAATTACTTTTCCGTTTTCACCAATTATTCGTATTGGTAATGTCAGCCATCGGAATTCCACTCCATCTTGCTTGGCAAAATCATATTCAAATTGATAAGCGCTCATTTCCAATTGCGTCCTACGGTATAAAATTTTGACATTGCCTGCGCCTAAACGAACAGAACAAGTCGCAGCATCAATTGCAGTATTGCCCGCTCCTATTACAGCAATGTTTTTACCTATATAACGATTTGATAGCTCCCCTGATTTTGTCTCTTTTACAAAATCAATCGCATCGTATACTCCGTCCAAATCCTCTCCATCAATATCTAACATCGGAACTTTCCCCATTCCTATAGCCAGAACAACCATGTCATATTTTGCTAATAATTCATCGGAAGAAATATCCGAACCGACTCTAGTATTCGTATGAATTTTTACATCCAAGTTTTCAATTTGTTGAACTTCCCAGCTTGATATACTTTTTGGTAACCTGAAAGAAACGATCCCATAACGATTTAATCCTCCAGCATGATTTTCCGCTTCAAAAATCGTTACTTCGTATCCTAATAGGGCAAGTTCACGAGCAGCTGCTAAACCGGATGGACCACTACCAATGATTGCAACTGTTTTTCCGTTCTTTTTTCCAGCCTTAAATAATGATTGATTATTTTTTATCGCCCAATCAGTTGCATAACGTTGTAAATTGCCAATCATGATCGGTTTAGTAGAAGATTTTAGTACGCATGCACCTTCGCACAGTTCTTCTGTAGGACAAACCCTGGCACAGCTTGCTCCAATAGGATTAGATGACATAATGGTTTTAGCTGATCCTTTTAAATTACCTGAACCAATTTTCTTTATAAACGTTGGAATGTCAATCCCAGTTGGACATGCTTTAATACATGGGGCATCATAGCAATAAAGACATCGATGTGATTCTTCAAATGCTTCTCGTTCTGATAACCCAGGATGTACTTCTTCAAAGTTCTTCGATAAATTCTCTAACGAAACTCTATTCACTAACAACACCCTCCTATTAGGCTACAAAATTACTTTTTAAGAAAGCGAATTATACGATTCATTTCCATATTCATCAATAGTGCCTTAAATAAAACATATTTGATTAAAGCAGTTTTCAAGTAAGAACAATTACTTCTTTTATTTCTTAAAAAGGTAAAGCTTTTTCTAAAATTGAGGTATTTCAATATATGACTAAATAAATTAATTTAGACATGTTTATGTAAGGGGTTATCAGTGTTTAATGAATGAAAATTAAAGCTTTGGATTTAGTAGATAAAAATAAAGCTCAAACCTTATATTAGGTTTGAGCTTTATTACATTTTTCTTAAATTTTATTCTTCACAAAAACATTAAATCGTTTTCTATAAAAATAGATCAGCAAGACGATAATTAACAGTCCTAAAATGACTTTACCGAATAAAGTGAACTCTAAAACTTGATTAACAGAATACGATTCAAATAATACGACGGGTAGCTTACCAATCAAACTTGCTAACATAAAACTTGACCATGTGATTTTTCCAAAGGCTGCAAACAAAGTAATCAAACTAGATGGAATAAAAGGAATAAAACGCAGAACTAACACCCCGTAAAAAGCTTCTTTTCCTTCTAGTCTTAATAGCCTATTTAAACCTTTAAACTTAGTTGAATTACTAATAAACCTTTTTTGTAAACCCTTTCTATACAATATGAAAGATACGAATGTACCTAATAATTCACCTATGAAAGAGATTAAAAATCCACCAGTAAAACCGAATAATTTAATATTGATTGCTGTCAAAAACCAAGCTGGTATAATACCAACAATACTAATTAGAACATTAATTAAAATACTAAGTATCGCAGCATAGTCTTTGTATGTATTTAAAAAATGTTCAATTGCAGAAAGTGTCATAATTTTCCCCCATTTTTTTTAACCACTTAATTGTACAACATTTAGTATGATAAAAAAGCTAAGGTTCCAAAAATACATAAATCTTCCATAAATTAAAACCTATTTACTATTTTAGACATTGAAATTTTAAACATACTAGCCAATTTAAATTTAATTTTTAAAACAAAAAAAGATGACTTCGAATGCTACTCGAAATCATCTGTTTGATTATTATTTACTCTTCTTCAGTTTGTCCTTGGAAGAAGATAAATAAATATTTTACTAATTCTAAAACTGAAATTAAGGTTGCCGCTAAATACGTAAGAGCAGCAGCTCCTAATACTTTATTTACACCTTTTCTGTCTGTATCATGGATGATGCCACTTGCTAACATTAATTTTTTTGCTCGTGAACTAGCATTATACTCAACTGGTAAAGTGATCAGTTGAAATGCTACTGCTATAGAAAATAGTAAGATCCCTACTCCAATTAGAGAAAATGCTTGAAGTAAAAATCCTGCTAGTAGTAGTAATGGTGCTGCACCCGATGCAATGTTAACGATTGGGAAGATTCGATGACGAAGTGTTAAAAATCCATATGAAGTATCATGTTGTATAGCATGACCTACTTCGTGTGCTGCAACTGATACAGATGCAATTGATCTACCATAGTATACTTCCTCAGATAAGCGAACTGTTCTTGCCATCGGATCATAATGATCAGATAATCGTCCAGGCACTACTTCCACTGGTACGTTTGGTAAATTATTATTGTTTAATATATGTCTTGCTACTTCAGCTCCGGTTAATCCTCCTGATGCAGGCACTTCAGCCCAGTGATTAAAACTAGATTTCACTTTAAATTGAGCCCAAATCGATAAACCGAAGGCAATAATAATAAGGAAATCCATAGGGTGAAAAAACATTTACATTCTCTCCTTTTAAAGAATAAATGACAATAACGTCTGAATTAATTCTGATGTTTGTGACGTTAATTGACGGATAATATTTAGCTTTTGTTCTTCAGTTAAATTTTCTAGTAAATATTTTAATTGTGACAATTCTGTCTTCAGCTGACTCATATGAATCGTTACTTCTTCAGTTAGTGGCAAGATACTCTGGTCCTCTATCGAAGTTTTTTTCTTATCTAAAATCTCTTTTATTTCTTGGAGTGGTAAGTGCATTGATTTGCATTGCTCAATAAATTTTAAAGTTTCTAAAGAAGCTTCATTATAAAAACGATGACCAGACTCTGAACGTTTTGGTTCAAGCAACCCAAGGTTTGTATAATAATCAATTGTGCGCTTTGACACTCCGACTTCTTTTGCTAGTTCTCCAATTTTATAGACAATCCCAATGTTTTCACCCTCCTTCTATTAGTATTATATGTTATTCCAACAAAAACGTACAGTGAAACGTTCTATTGTTCAAATTTAAATCTTTAAAAAAAACAGAAAATATCTACATTTTTAAGGACAGAATAGTAAAGGAAACAATGGGAAAAATAGGGTAAAATTACCAACCGTAGAAATGAGGAGTATTCAATGATAGCTGACCGAGATTTAGATAAAAATGAAAAATCGCTTCGGGAATTGCTATTTAATAGTTCTGACTTTAAATCAAGTGATTTCGGAAGCAATGACCGACGTTATCGGTTATTTTATTTGGATACTATGATTGATGATAAATCGGTGCAAGAATTTATTATTCGTCCTTTACTTAACAATACAAATGTCAGTGTACGTGAAGCTGTTTCAATTCTCGATTACATTGAAACGGAACTCCTATCCGTTGCTTCAAATGCGCTAATTGAAGGTAAATCAGTCGTTCAAATTGACGGGGAATCCAAGTTCTATTTACTTAGAACCGAGCTAGTTAAAGAACGCTCAGTAAACGTTCCAATGAATGAACGGGTTTTACGCGGATCACACAAAGCATTCAATGAAAATCTGAATACGAATTTAAATATTATACGAAACCTTGTTGCTACTCCAGATCTTGTCGTTAAGACTTTTCAAGTTGGGCGTAGGTCGAATACAAAAGTTGCTATACTTTATTTACAATCCCTTGCGAATGATGTTGTTTTACAGGAATTTGAACGTAGAATTGCTAATGTTGATATAGATTATATTGATGCGCCAGGATTTTTCCCAGAACTAATACAAGATAATAAATTCTCTCTATTTCCAAAAACGCTCATAACGGAAAGACCCGACCGGGTAACATCTTACTTAATGGATGGAAAAATTGGTTTTTTAACCGATGGTGCGCCAGAATGTGCATTTGTTCCAATTTCTTTTTGGGCATTTTTTCAAAGTCCAGATGACTACCAAGTTAGTTGGTTATTCGGTAGCGTATTAAGATTTCTCCGTATTCTCTGTTTTATTTTTGCAATTAGTTTGCCTGGAATTTATGTTGCACTTGTGACTTTCGACCCTAGAGTCCTCCCATTGGAAATTGCATTAACTCTGCAAAGCTCTATGCATTACGTTTCTATGCCACCAGTATTAGAAGCAATCACAATGCTAGCCATACTCGAGGTCTTAAAAGAAGCAACTGTTCGTTTACCAAATCCAATTGGTCAGACGATTGGTGTCGTCGGTGGCATCGTAATTGGAACCGTCGTTGTTCAATCCAATCTAATTTCAAATATGATGGTAATCATTACAGCACTTACCGGTATTGCTTCATTCATTATACCTTCATATGAAATGAGTAATACTGCTCGCTTATTAACTTTTCCTTTTATCATCATGGCTGCAGTTTTTGGCTTAATCGGATTGGAAATTTCATATTTAATGGTTTTAACACATTTATCCCGGATGAATACATTTGGGATTCCGTATTTTTACAATTGGTTTAATGGCGATACGATTAAAGATACGATTTTTAGAGCTCCGATTAGCAGCATGAAAAAACGTCCAATAGAAAGCCTTGCTAAAGACGAAACTAGAATAGGAAGTCCTGAGGGGGAGACTGAATGATTCAATTAAAAAAGATTTCAATTAATCAACTTATTTGTCTTGTCATTTTGAATCAAGTTGGAGTCAGTGTTTTATCAGTCCCTTTTGAAATGTCTAAATTTTCAGGCTACGACTCTTGGATGTCTCTAATTATTGGGGCGATTATAGCTCAAATTGGTATCTTTTTTGTCTATCAACTTGGAAAAACTTATCCTGATCGACCGATACAAGAGTATATTACTTCAATTATAGGAAAACCATTAGGATGGATTATAAACTTCCTATTTGCAGCATACTGTGCAGAATCTTGTTTAATGGTCGTAGTTGCTTATACAGATGTAGTTAATCGATGGCTGTTGTTTGAAACACCTTGGTTCGTCCTAATCTTGCTTTTGATTTTACTGACAGGGTATATTGCTTCATCTACACTTCGTTCTTTATCTACAATAACACAGTCAATAATGTTCATGTTCCTTGTAGCTTTTGTAATCATTTTAATCAGTGGTTTTGGAAACGGAGACATACGTCACTTTCTACCTATAGGTACCCATGGGATTGCTCCTATCTTAAAAGGTGCTATCCCTTCAATTTGGGCATTTGCTGGGTACGAGATTCTTCTGTACGTATTTCCATTTGTAAAATGTAAAAAAAAGAACCATATTTTAGTTGCTATGTCTATCGCTAATGGGATAACCACCTTATTTTACCTTTTCATATCTTTCATTGTGACGTACAACTTTAGTGAACAACAATTAAGGCATATCCCTGAGCCAATGATCTTTATTCTTCGTAAATTCAGATGGCCAGTCGTTCAAAGTTTAGATATTTTATTTATCACTATTTGGCTATCGGTATCTATAGTTACCGCTTATATTTACTTGTTTTTGTCAGCTCGTTATTTAGCTTTTATTGGTAAAAATGAAAACCGCAACCATACTCTTTTAGTGTGGTTAATAGCAATCTTATGTTTTGTGGCGGGAATATTCTTTGCAAAAAGACAGCTGATTCCCAAATTTTCTGAGTATCATAATTTTGCTAATTTCATCTTCATAATGCTATTGCCGACAATACTTCTACTAATATCCTTTGTAAAAAAAAAGGTGGCGAGTAAATGAAAAAAATCTTAATTTTATTACTTCTATTGCCACTTCTAACCGGATGTTGGGATCGATTGGACTTAAAAAAGCTTCATCTGGTTGATGTAAATGGTTTTGACCTGAACGAAAAAAATGGTGAAGTAGATGTTTTTTTTCTCATCACTAAGCTTAAAAGCACTGGACAAGGTACAGGTGAACCTATTTCGGAAACGAAAGTGCTTAAAGGACCAACATTAGCAGAGGCAATTGGCCAGTGGGAGTATACTGAGCAGTCTCCTTTCATAGGGATTAGTACTAGGGTTACTTTAATAAGTAAAAGTTTCGCTTCAGTTGATCCTGTTTCAGAGCTAGATTTTTTACTCGGAGCACCCTACTCGTCTATTAATACCCCCATATTTGTAGTTGACGGGGATCTTTCAAAAGTATTTAAAACTGCTTCAGATCCAAAAAAAGAGTTTTCGAGAGATTTAAATGAGTTTGTTGTCTCAATGGAGAAGAACAGAACTATTCCAACTGTTTCGAAGATGAATTTTATACAATCCCGAGATGATCCTTTAAGTGATATAGCATTACCAATGCTAAGTTCAATAAATTCACACATGGAACTAAGTGGTGCGTTATTATACCGTAGAGGTACGCCTACTGGGAAAACTCTTGATAGAGATCAAGTAAAACTGATGATGTTACTGAAAGGAGGAAATACAGGAAGGCAAAGATTTACTGGTAATTTGGAAAGGTTCACCGGAAAATTATCAGGTAATAATGGCGAAAAATCATATTCTGAATCTGCGAAAAAAAATAATTATGGGTTTACTGTGAAAAGGAACCTTTCAAAAATAACCGTTTCCAATGAGAAAAATAAATTACCGAAAATCGAGATAAAAGTAAAGTTGCAAGTTAGTACTTTCGAACTTGGTAAAGAAGGTCATAAGTTAAAACCTAATTATGCTAAAATGGAAAAAATTCTAAGTAAACACTTTGAAAAAATGGCATTGGAAACAATAAAGACAATGCAATCAGCAAATTCAGACGTTCTCGGTATTGGTAGGGAAATCAAAGCATTCCACCCAAATGTTTGGAAGTCTTTAAATTGGAGAAATGATTATCCAAAAATGACGATAGAACCGAAGATTGAGATTGATATACTTAATACTTAAATAGTTTCAAACTAATTTCACACCAAGATTCCCCCTCAACTTTTGCGGGGGTTTTGTTTATTAGACAATAGAGACTTGCCCAAATCTTATTTCAATTTATATACTAAATCCGTTCTATTAATTGAATTGATAATAGAATAAAAACCATGAACAGAAGCACTTGTTCATGGTTTTTCAACTTTCCTATATCAATAGAAAACTATCTACTTAATTACTCTTCCCAATAACGACGAGCACCAGAAAATTCTTCGATATACCCAGGAGTGTTTAGTGGAATGATCTCAACACTTCTAGCAGCATTAGGCGCCTGAATCATTAAACCATCACCGATATACATAGCGACGTGATGAACTGATCCAGTTCCATTGTTACTCGCAAAGAATAAAAGGTCACCAGGTTGAATCTCATCCTTTTTAACTTCTATACCGCTCTTAGATTGAGGGCCTGAATCACGTGGAATTGTTATACCATATGACTTAAATAAGCTATATGTAAATCCTGAACAGTCAAAACCAAATCCAGATACACCAGCCCATAAGTAGCGTAAACCAAGGAACTTCTTCGCCGTTTTAATTAAATTTTCAGGCGTTGCCTTTGGAAACTGATTTTCGTTTTGATAGACTGCCACATCTTCTTTTTTAATAAATTTATTTCCATCATCTGGTGTTGCAACCATTACGACATCTCCAAAGTCTTTAATAACAGGTAATCGTGTATTAAAGCTAATCTCCATAAACTTATGATTTAGAGCTTTTCCATCATACAACCAAGCTGTTTGACTAGATACCATAATAAACGGAGTATCCTTATAATTCTCTAAACGATCATCCGTTGTTAATTGTCTTTTTGGCATCCAACCAGGATACCCTAAAGAGTTACGTGGAGTAGTTTGTCCTTCTACAGCAACCTTCACCCAGTCTCCTGATTCCTCTAAAATGGTTACTTTTGTACCGTATACTGCTTGTGTTTCAAGATAACTTGTTAACCAGCGTCGAACTTCCGTATCTTCCATATTGGCTGACCATTGACGCGGATCAACTGGATTGCTTAAAGATGGCGCATCAATATCTCTAACTTGGAATCTACCATTTGTTGTCCATTGAGTCGAAACAGACACATCGACGTAGGCTGTCTCACCTGGAGTAAGCTCTTCTTGCGATTTTGCTAAAGTTTGGCCTGTCATCGTGGAAAGTAATGTACCTGCAACACATAAACTTAAAATTAAATTTTTTGTCTTTTTCATCGTAAATCCCCTCTCCATATTTTAACGAAGACTCTTTGATAATCTTCGGTGAAGCCCTAAGCCAGGTAGAGATGAAAAATGGACTTCATCCCCAATAAACTCGATTCCATCAAAATCTTGATTCTTTAACCAAAGTGGAGCATCCAAATCGATTTTTTGAATATTCGGATGGGCGGTAGCTATATGTGCTGCCGCAAGTACTGAGACCGAAGTTTCCATCATACTTCCAATCATGCAAGGAATATTAGCTCTTTCAGCAATATCTGCTATTTGCAGTGCTCTTCTAATTCCACCAGTCTTCATTAACTTAATATTTAGAAAATCAACTGCATCCTCTTTAATTAGTCGTATTGCGTCTTGCGGAGAAAACAGACTTTCATCGGCCATGATTGGTGTATGGACATTTTGCTTAACAAATTTTAGTCCATCAATGTCACCTGCATGTACGGGTTGCTCAATTAACTCGATTTTAGAATTCAGCTCTTCTAATTCTCGGATAATCGCAACAGCTTGTCTTGGAGTCCATCCTTGGTTGGCATCAACTCGAATCGTGACATCATTACCGACTTTTTCACGGATTGCCATAATTCGTTCAATATCCCTCGTCCAGTCTTTTCCGACTTTTATTTTCAAAATCGAAAAGCCGTCCTTGATTATTTCCATCGCATCATGACACATTTCATCTACTGTTCCCACACTAACGGTCATATCGTTTTTTAATTGATTTGTCTTACCCCCAAGATATTGATAGAGTGGAAGTTTAAGATGTTGGCATAATGCATCATACAGTGCAATTTCCATAGCTGCCTTCGCACTTGTATTTGCCACGCAAGAGCGTTCAATCAGTAGAGAGAGTTCATTAATACTTCGAATATCTCTTCCTAATAGTAGTGGTGTAAGGACAGTCTTTAAAATCGCTTCAATACTTTCTTTTGATTCTCCTGTAATAGCCAATGTTGGTGCTGCAGCCCCTACTCCGACAATCCCATCCTCTAGCTGGGCATATACAAAAATATTCTCTATTTCAGTAGCTGTCCTTAGAGCTGTTTTAAATGGCTTTTTTAAAGGGAAAACTTCTGTTTGCACTTGTATGGATTGAATAATCATCGTTTTTGTCCTTTCCTATTAGATTAAATTGAGTTCCTAGTAAACTTCCTGATTTAAAATCTTGTTAAATAAAAAATCCAGCTATTAGTAAGGGATTTTCCCCTGCTAATAGCTGGATTTCATCTACGAAAAATAGATAAAGCAGCGTTTAAGATTCAATTATTTGAGTGTATTTTATATGTGCATTTTTAAAGGCTACTGCTAGAGCTTTCTGAGAAGAACCAAAATAACGCGTATTAATTTCCTGTATTACCCCATCCACGTTTAGCATTGATTGTCCAACAAATAATTGCTGCACAAAGGATGAAGTTAAAGAAATTGTAGCTGAACAATCGGCATCAACAATTAAATGGCTTGTCCGATCGACTACCAAACCAATAAAAAATGCATTATATTTCTGCATAATCGGATTATTGGATGAAGTCTTTGCATCACCAATAATGTAAATAGTGTCTTTATTGTACAAATTATTTCCTCCCGCAAAACAGGTATTCCGTGCAAAACTCTAACCGATTAGGAAAGAATTGGCAACGACATATGTATTCGCTTACAGTTTATATTAATATACGAAACTATTTTTGACAATATATTATGAATATTCAGTTTTAAGAAAAGTACTTGTGAACTATATTGAGACCCTTACTTTTTTACTAGAAAGAAATTTCCATTGCTATCTTATAATAAAAACAAGGAAAAATTTCCCTTGTTGTATCTGCTCCTGGTTATCAGTACCCCAATATGTTTGGATGAAAAGTTAAAAAGTGGATTGAATCTAAATAAAAAATCTCATTCTAATAAATCAGAATGAGATTTTTATTTAGTTTACATATTTAAATAGTTGAAAATAATTCGTCGCTTGATATGTTAATTTACTTTTTGAATTCTTCCTTCAACTTCATAATTGAAAGGTCTTGGAAGTGATTTAACATAATCTACAGTCGCTTGTAAATCTTCTGGTCCTACTTCTAAATCAGTCGAACGTTCGCCAATACCATATTTTACATTTCCGTACATATAATTGTTAACTACAACTGAATATTCTTTGTTCGGATCAATTTTACTACCGTTTGGTAAAAGGATGTCTACTACTTTTCTAGTTGATGAATCCCAAGTATATTTAAATCCAGCGATGTGGAAATCTAAGCCCTTATCGGTAATTTGATTATTTAATACTGTTTCAATATCTTGACCACTAAGCATTACTTTATTTAATACATTACCAAAGGGCTGAATTGCGAATAAATCACCAAATGTAACTTGACCAGCGTCAAGTTGTGATCGAACTCCGCCACCGTTCATCATTGCGAAGTCAGCATTCATTGATGCTTTCATTCCATCTGCAATTAAGTTACCTAGTGCAAAATCGCCATAAGTATCAGAAGATGGATATCCTTTTGGTAAAGATTGCATTGAGTCACCAATAATCTCAGCTTTAATTGGCATAATTAAATCTTCATATTTTTTCATGATCGCTGAAACTGTCGGATCTGGTGTATAGTCTTTTTGATAAACTGTTACTACTTCTGCTTCCTTCTTAACAACATCACCTGTTACTGCATCTAATTCTAAATCTACATCAGAAAATGCAGAACCATATGAATAAGCTTGTACGATTAACTTATTATCAACTTCTTTATTATTAAATACATGATTGTGAGCAGCAAAAATAACATCTACTTCATCATCAACTTTTTCAGCAATATCAGTTGCATCATATAAATCTGCTTTACCTGTTTGAAGAGTAGGGTTATGTGCTAATACTACGATTGCTTTAATTCCTTGTTTTTTTAGAATATCCGTATAATGGTTAATTGCTTCAACTTCATCACGAATTTCAAGCGTTTCATTTCCTTTTCGAACAATCATATTAGGAGTTTCTTGCGTCACTACTCCGATGAAACCAATCTTTTTACCGCCCACTTCTTTAATTGTGTATGGCTGAGTAATTAATTCTCCTGTTGCAGAATCATATGCATTGGCAGCAATCACTGGAAAGTTCATTCCGTCATAGCCTTTTGTACCTTTAGGATGTTCTCCACCATTAATCATACGCTTTAATTCAGCTATACCTTCATCAAACTCGTGATTTCCTACTGTTCCTACATCAAAACCCATTGCTTCCATCACTTCAACTGTTGGTTCATCTTGGAACAACGCAGAAATCAGTGGGCTACCACCAATCATATCACCAGCGTGAACTAGTAATGTATTCGGATTAGTTGCTTCATGTTGTTTCATTGCAGCAGCTGTGTATTCCATGCTTCCAGCTAAAACTTCTTGTCCATTCAGCATAACTTTTGTATCCGTATCAAGCTGACCATGTAGATCATTTAAGCCTAATAATTGAACTTTAATATTCTCTTTAGGAGCAGTGCCTAAATCTAATTTAAAAATTCCAAAGCCTGCATTATCCGTTTTATTTGTAAACGCAATATTACTATTAGGCTTTATAAATTCTTCCGCTCTTGGTGAAGACGTAAACGTTACATTTACTTTCCCACTAATTGGTGCAATCGACCAATTATTATCTGCAGTTGGTGTAATTGTTTTTGATTCAGAAATGTAATCCATTAAGATTTGACGATTTTCATCAGCAGAATCTACAACAAGTTCGCTTCCTTTAACACCTGGGAAATTACCACCGCCACCTGCACGGTAGTTATTTGTTACAACGATGAATTCTTGATCTAGATCAATTGGTTGTCCATTATAAGTTAAATTGATTACTCGACTTGAATTACTATTAACAAGATTTCCGTTTAGATCATACTTTGCAGGCTTTGTTACATCAATTTGATAGTTAACTCCGTCAATTACGTCAAAGTTATAAACAGGGAAAGCTGGATTTAATAATGCTTGTTCTTCTGTTTTATTTGGATCAATTTGATTGTATTTACCAGCAGTCATTTCAATCCATTCTTTAACAACGGAACCTTTTACTTTAATTGCTTTTAACGTATTATCATAAAGATAAAGATCGCCTGCACTTCTAATTGTAAGGTCGCCTTTTTTAATCTCAGTATATTCAGCTACACCATTGCGGCCAGCTTTAAATGGAGCTCCTACAGATAAAATTGGTAATTCTTTATATTCTGGTTTCTTTTCAGCAATATATTTTTCTACAAACCATTTTTGTGCGTTTGTAACAACTTGAATTGATGGATCATCTTGTAACAATGAAAAATAACTATGAATATCATCAGTAGTTGTTCCAATTGGTGTATTTACATATTTAACAGTTGCATCATGATTTGGTTTTACAGCATTTACGATATCTTGATCCGCAACTACAGTACTTTTTGTTATTGTTTTACCTGTAGTTGGATTCTTCACATCAGCCCAAATTTCTCTAGTTGAAGACTTAGAATTTACGACTGACCATTTTCCTTTTTCTTTTTTAAGTGTTAGGTCAATTAATCCTAATGAACCACCACCGTATCCCGCTTGAACTGCAGGTACGCCATTAATTGTTCCATTCGCATTATCAACACCTGGTAATGGCTTTTTGTCAGCCCCTAAAAATAACGGATCCAGTGTAGCCTCTGATTTTGCTGGAAATACCTTATGTGTATGAGAAAACGTAATTGCATCAATACCAGGTACTTCACTTAATGAATAAATTACATCTTCTGTATTTTCTTTATTCACATTAAACCCTGAATGAGTCATTGCAACAATTACGTCTGCACCGTCTTTTCTCATTTCAGGTATGAATTTTTTAGCTGTTTCAACTATATTTTTAGTGATAACTTTTCCATCAAGATTTACCTTATCCCACTCACTAATTTGAGGTGGTACAAATCCAATAAAGCCGATTTTAATTTCTTGCTTCTTCCCTTGTTCATCAATCACTTTTTTCTTAATAATTTTATAAGGATTAAATTTGTTCTTATCATTATTAGGATTTTTATCGTGATCATCTACGTAAACGTTTGCATTAATGTACGGAAAATCAGCATCATTATATGCTTCGTTTAAAAAGTCTAATCCATAGTTAAATTCATGATTACCTAAAGTTGCAATATCATAACCCATTATGTTCATTGCTTTAAATACAGGATGAACTTCTCCCTTTTTTAATGGGTCAATTTTTGCTTCATAAGTTCCAAGTGGTGTACCTTGTATTAAATCCCCATTATCGACTAAAACATTATTTTGAACTTCATTTCGAGCTTCCTTTACTAAAGTTGCAGTCTTAGCTAACCCAACTTTTTCATATGCTGCATCCTTGTAGTAATCATAGTTTAGTAAATTTGTATGGATATCTGTCGTTTCCATAATTCGGAAATTCACTAAATCCTTATCAGCTTTATTCTTATTCGATGCAAGTACGTTTACAGGTACATCCTCTTTTGGTGCTGCATAGGCCTGCGTACTCACAACTGACATACCTACTAAAGATAATGCCAATGAAAATGACAACGCTTTCGAAATTGTACGATTCTTTCTCCCCATTAAAATTCCCCTTATATCTTTTATTAGGCTGTGATTAAAAATCAAACCCAAAGACTATTATAAAATTAAAATAAGTTAAAATATATTTAATTATACTTAAACTAAGTTAACCATTTCTTAATGAACACGTAAATGAATTCAGATCATTTAGCCTATCTTGTTGATGTTTCGAAAGCTAAATCACTATCAATGACTCGAAGACTTTACATATTTCTGTTTTTGCAATCTCACAGGCCATAAATTAACATGTGACCAATAACAGGTAAACAAATAGACAAATAGAAATGAACTTCCGCTTGTATCTTGGTAAAAATTACAATTAGAATGAAATTTAAAAAGGCTAATCTATCAGATAATAGTTACCTTTTAGATTAGCCTTTTTATAGAGAATTAATTAATTTAATCGTAAAATTTTCAAATTACGATTAGGTTCCTTTTTATTATCTGTGTAAGCTATACATGAACTTGAACTTCAGAAGAAACAACACCTATTTCTAGAGCCGATGTTAATCCTTCATAAGTAGCTTCTTCAATTGTACGAGGTGCTAAACAATCCCCGATTTGTCGAACAACTGGTGCCATGTCTTTCACTTGTTCATAAAGCTCAGAATTAGGCACTCGTCCCATTGCAAGTACAATCGTATCCCAGTCGTCAATCAATTCAGTCTCATGCGTAAAAAGATTTCTCAATTTAACTTGATCATTATGAATACCACCAAAATCAAAATGCGGGCGAACATCAACCTTTAATTGATAGAGTCTTTTTAGATATTCATTTACTAAATATGAATGTAGTTCTTTTCCAATATGAACCTTAGCGGAAAACAAGGAAACATCGTGATTTTTCTCCTTCAAGTGTATAGCTGCCTCTATTCCTGGCCAATCGCCAATTAAATCGAATACCAATACACGCTTTCCAATCTGGATAGAGTTTCTGCCAAATAGGTCATCAACTGTTATGATTCTCGGATTACCGATGCCCTCTACATGTGGAAAATATGGTCTGGATCCAACTGCACAAATAATGACATCAGGTTTTATTTCTTCTATTTTCTCAAGGGTAATTTTCTTTCCAAGTTGGACATTTATCTTACTATTTGATAGCTTTCTTGTATAATTGTCCAACATCGTTTCAGCTACTTCATGTCGCATTGGAGCCTTTCTCATTTTTCTTAGCAATCCGCCAATCTCATTACTTTGTTCAGCTAATATTACTTCATGTCCTTCACCATCAGCAGTTAAAGCAGCATGTAATCCAGCTGGGCCTGCACCAATGACAAGCACTTTTTGTTTTACTTTTACACCTTGGACAAGCGGTAATAATTCTTTTTCTTTGCCGGCCATCGGATTTTGAACACATCCAATTGGAAGGCCTTTAGAATAGTGACCTATACAAGCTTGTATACAGCCTAAACATGCATCAATTGAATGTAGGTCCCCTCTCATTGCTTTATTCGGTAATTCAGGATCAACGATTAAAGCTCGTGTCATACCAACAACATCCGCTTTTCCGGAACCAACGATTCGATCTGCCTCCATTGGGTCTATGATCCGCGAGCCAACAAAAACTGGAACTGCACCTGCCATCCGAATTTTAAATGAATGTGGAGAATTATAGGAATGCTTAATTGGAGAAGGTGGAACTATATGAGTCGAACCTGCATATGTACTTGAATCGCCGGATGTTACATTTATAAAATCTACTCTAACATTTTCAACTAAGTGCTCGACGATTTTTACCGCATCTGTTACATTCGTTCCATCCATTGTCATTTCATCTGCACTCATTCGAATTCCTACAGTAAAATCTTCACCCACTTTTTCCCAGATTCGTTGTACTATTTCTACTATAAAACGCATTCGGTTCTCAAAGGTACCACCATATTCGTCTGTTCGATGGTTCGTATGGCTAGACCAAAATTGAGCTGGTAAATAACCATGGGAGCAACAAACTTCTACACCGTCGAGACCAGCTTTTTTAGCTAATAAAGCTGAGTAAGCATATCCCTCTATGACATCTTTAATTTCATCGATATTCATCGGTCTCGGCATTATTCCAAATCGAAAACTTGGTTCTGAAGACGGTGCCCAAGCAGCATTACGGTAATCGCTAGATACGACCTCTCTACCTCCATGAAATAATTGACTAAAAACTTTCGTGCCATATTGATGAAGTTGCTTTGCAATTTCTGCATATGCTGGTACCACTTTTTCATCAAATCCTGCGATCGTATGTGAAGTTAGCATGCCAGATGAATGAACTGCTGCTGCTTCAAGAATAATTAGTCCAGCCCCACCCTTCGCACGTGCAATATGATATGCAGTCATTTCAGGAGTAGGAATGCCATTTTCTACATAATTTGTTTGATGTGCTGTCGATAAAATTCTATTTTTAAGCTCAGTATTTCCAATCGTCACTTTTGAAAATAGGTGTTTAAAGTCAGTCATAATTGAACCACTTCCTTTCTCCTAAAATAAATAATTTGTTTTTCACCTTTATACATTTTCTCGGAAGTTAGTAAGCATCCGATCGTTCTTTTCGATAATCATTTTAGGTTTTCTTGTAACTCTACTTACTACTAGCGTTACAGTAAAATTAATAACCATTACAACTAAACCAACATCAATATCTTGGATAACATGAGGAAACGATGGAAACAGAGTTGCTAACGTTGTACCAGTAGTTGTTGAATAAGTAACAGCCGCTACACCAATGATGATTCCGGCTGACGCACCTTGAACTGTTACTGGATTCTTTTTCCAAAGACTAAAATACAATGCTGGGAACAATTGTGCCATAAAGCTGTACGCCATAATATACAGTGTCATAATTGTATCGCCACCATTTAAAGTAAAATAAAGTGTCACTAGTGCAATAATTGGAACTAGAACTCGAGTTAATTTTATAAGCTGATCATCTGTTGTATTTGGCTTCATAACCTTATAAACATTCTTAGTTAAGATTGTAGTTGCAGATGTTAACACTAATGAACTTGGTATAAGTGCAGCTAAAGCGCCTGAGGCACCAATGATTCCAACAAACCAAGGATCAAATGAAATCTTTGCGAGTTTAAATAAAGCTAAATCTACATCTCCACCTTTTAAAGTTGGAGTTTTTAAAATAGCAGCGAATCCAACAAATAAAGAAAAGACGATAATAATTTGATAGATTGGCATAAATGCAGCATTTTGGCGAAGAGCTTTTGCACTCTTTGAAGAGAAAACTCCCATAAGCATATGAGGAAACATATAAAAGGAGAGTGCTAACATGATACTAGTTGTAATAAACCAAGAAACACTTAAACCTTTTTCTGGAAATATCATCAAATCGGGTTTAGCAGTTTGGATTGCCTCAAACATCGGCTGGAAACCACCATAATAATGTACTGGAAAATAGATCCCTAAGAAGATTACAACAAATAAAATTAGAAAGTCTTTAATAACAGCCGTCCAAGCTGAACCATGAATGCCCGAAACCGTTACATAAATTGTTATCGTAAAAACGGCAATCGTAATAGCAATACTCTGTGGGATTTTCCCATAAGAAGCCTCAGAAACAATAATACCTAAACCTTTTAACTGCATCGTTAAATACGGAATAATTGAAATGATACTAATAACTGAAACAAGTACACCAAGTGCTGAACTATTATACTTTTTCGTATAAAAATCAGCCTGTGACACAACATTATTTTCTTTTGCATACTTCCAAACAGGAGGTAATAACCAATAAGCTACAATAAAATAGAATGCATTAAATGCATATACTGCTGGCATTCCAAAAGAGTAGGCACTTCCCGATGCTCCCATAAAAGTAAATGTCGTAAACATTTCTCCTGCTAGCAATAGAAAAACAAAAAGAGAACCAAAACCTCGTCCACCAATTGACCACTGCTCAAAAGTCATCTCTTTACCTTTACGTGCTTGTAAACCTAACCAAATTGATAAAGCGAGAAAGCCAAGAATTACGATTAAGGCTGAATTCACTATTAATCGCCCCCTTTATTAGCAGGATCAAGTTTATTTACTATTAATAAAAATATAGCTGTAAGAAAAACCCATAATATCGTCCAAAATAATACAAATGGCATTCCAAGTACAAATGGCTCAACCTTATTAATAACTGTGAGTGAACCAATAGCTGGGATCGCACTTAATCCATACAGTAATTTTTTCATTTGATTCCCTCCTTATTTTGTACGACTAGATAAACCATAAAATTAAAACGTTTTCAAAATAGAAAATAAAAAAGAAAAGCTAAGTATGTTCCATTTAATTTTTTCATTATGAATTCAAATACTTAGCTTTTTAAATCATAGTCTTTTTCTACCATTCTCAATTAACTAGATTATAAGTCGATCACTTCTTTAATCATTTCGTGGAAGTGTTGCATTGCGTTCTCAGTTGGAGAAAAAATACCATTTTCAAATGCTTTTGAATGTAAACCAGATTGCAATAATTCCACTAAATCAAAATCTTCTTCACGCACTTGATCAACAAATTTAATCAATTCCTCTTCTTCTTTCGAGATTTCTTCATTAAAAAAGAAATAACGATAGACTGCTAGTGTTTGGTTGGCATCAATTGGAATCAGTTGCGTTGTCGTCATATTTCCTCCTCCAGGAAATACACTCATCATCATATTTGGCCAAATCCAGTAGAAACGTGTTAAGCTATCATCTTGATTTTTAACATTTGAACATTGGTAAGAGAATTTATCACAAGGAACAATGCTGTAATTCGATAAATCAAATGTTTTCGAGAATGATGGATGCGCAACTGGACAATGATCGCACTCTAAGAAATTATCAACTACAGCTTTCCAATTTGCTTTAATTAAACGACGGTTTTCTTTTACTAATTGTAATGAATCAAGGAAAGAATAACGGCTTAGTTCGTTTACCAACTCCCCATATTCAACAGAAAAAGGCGCAGCTTCTCGATCCAAGTTTACAAAAATCATAGAGCGCTGTATTTCTAATTGGACCGACTTTAAGCAGTTATATTCTCCTAAATCAATATTTTTAAAGTTTGGTGCTCGATTAACATGTCCATCCAAATTAAAAGTCCAACCATGATAAATACATTGTAGGATTTTTTTATTTCCTGTTTCACTTTGCTCCACTTTTGTACCACGATGAGGGCAAATATTATAAAACGCGCGGATATTACCATCATTAGCATGCGTAACTAAAATAGATTCACCAGCAACCTCAAAAGTGAAAAAGTCACCGACTTTTTTAACCTGACTTGTATGACCTACGAAGATCCAATTTTTACTAAAAATCTTTTTTCTTTCTGTATCGAATATCTCTTGGCTGACATATGTTTTATACGGCAATGAAGTTTGTAAAGGTTGTGCTGTTTCCTTTGTAGACATAATAATGATTCCTCCTTTTATTTGGATTTCATTTGAAACGAAATTCCATCCTTTATTCATTAACTCATGCAAGATTTATGCCAATTTTAGATTTCGCTTTACCGTAAGGAGATAACACTATTTATCTATTTCCAAATCAAAGTAATTATCTTATAATTTACTCAATTCAGTCAATTTTAACTCAACTTACTATTTTGCTAGATTAAAAATGTTTTAAGAGGGGGTTACGTTTTGCCAAATACAACAAATGACAAACTAAAACTTGAGTTCAGTAATGAGATCCTACAAAAAATATTGGACAATTCTCCTAATGAATTTTATGTACTTGATAGAGATGCCCGAATCGTGTATATAAACAAGGCTTGTGAAAGACATTACGGGATTAAACTCAAAGATGTCGTAGGAAAATCAAACGATGAATTAATTTCAAAAGGATATTGGAAGCCTCTTATTCTTCCACGTTTATTTAAAGAAAAGAAAACGGTCATCATGAAACAAATAAGTTATGTTGGAAAGGAAATTATTACAACAGCCATTCCGTTATTAAATGATCAGCAGGAAATTGAGCTAATTATCACCACTTCACAAGATGCAAGCTATAAAGACTTATACATACCTGATGAACAGGAAATAAATGAAGCGGATCAAGCTGCAATTTATAAAAATAATATCATTACGAATAATAAGGAAATGAGTAATATTGTTAAAGTTTGTGAAAAGGTTGCTAAAGTAGATGCAACGGTATTAATTCAAGGAGAATCCGGCACAGGAAAAGGAGTAATTGCAAAATATATCCATCAGAAAAGCAGCCGAAATAAAGCTCCTTTTTTATCTTTAAACTGTGCAACGATTCCGGAAGAACTACTAGAATCAGAACTTTTCGGATACAAAGATGGAGCATTTACTGGCGCAACAAAAGGTGGCAAACAAGGACTTTTAGAGCTTGCAGACGGAGGAACGGTATTTTTAGATGAGATTGGCGATATATCACCTAAAGTTCAAGCAAAGCTTCTAAAAGTAATTCAAGAATTTGAATTTATGCCTGTTGGAGGCAAACAACCAAAAAAAGTAAATATCCGTATCCTTTCTGCTACTAATCGAAACTTATATGAAATGGTACAGAATAAGGAATTTAGAGAAGACTTATATTATCGCCTACACGTAGTTAATTTAAAAATACCACCACTACGGGAAAGAAAAGAAGATATCATTCCACTAACCTACCATTTTCTTTCTGAGTTTAATAGAAAACACCAAATGAATACGATCATTTCTGAAGAAGCTTTGAATACTTTTTATAACTATTCATGGCCTGGGAATATTCGACAATTAGAAAATATGCTTGAAAGCCTCGTCGTCACAAGTGATGGCATTATAAAAATGCAAGACTTAACTGACCTATTAATTGAAAATAAAAAAGAGAGTCCAGTTAATGAAGAAATAAGTGACTGCTCGCTCCTAGCTTCTCTAGAAGAAGTTGAGAAAAACATAGTGATAAATTCCTATACAAAATATAGGAATACAAGAAAAGTAGCAGATGACTTAGAAATCAGCCAGTCAAAGGCAGCTAGACTAGTTCGTAAGTATTGTAGTGATTTAGACTTCTATAAATAAATGTGAAAATATAAAAATACCCGGTGAATAGTCGGGTATTTTTGCATTGAGGTTCATGAGTAAGCAAAAATGCGATTCGCTCAAATTAACTTACTCATAACGGGTTCATGAGCAAGTAGTGGTCAATCATATTCGCTATTTATCAATAATGCTCACAAAGGGTTCAAATAGTTTATATAAAATTAGTTATTTTCACAAAAAAGGCGCCTATTCGTCAGTTCCCCTGACTTATGAGGCAGCCTCTTTTATTTTCAAGCTGATTGATTACATTTGATCCATATAAACTGTTTTGACTTGTGTATAAAAATCTATTGCTGTCTTTCCTTGTTCGCGGGATCCAGTACTTGAGTTTTTGATGCCGCCAAATGGTACTTGTGGCTCTGATCCTGCTGTTTCATTGTTTACATGTACAAGACCAACTTCAATGTCTTCAACGAAACGCTGTGCGATTGTAAAATTGTTTGTACAAATTGCTGCACTTAACCCATATTCAGTATCATTTGCCATCCCTACTGCTTCCTCATAGTTTTTTACTTTAAAAAGCGCTATTACGGGTCCGAATATTTCTTCATGGGCAATACGAGCATCCGGGGAGACATTTTCAAAGATTGTTGGTTGTACATAGAAACCATTTTTTAGTTCTTCATCGGCAGGAACTTCTCCACCGCATAATAGAGTTGCCTCGTCCTTTCCAGCTTCAATCATGGCAAGTACACCGTCGAGTTGTGATTGAGAAACAGCTGGACCTACAAATGTATCGTCATGAAGTGGATTTCCGACTTTTAATGTTTTTGTCCGTTCTACAAGTCGGTCCCGAAATGCTTCATAAATCGGTTCTTCTACAATTACCCTGCTCGTTGCTGTACACTTTTGACCAGTAGATCTGAAAGCACCGCTCACGGCAATTTCAATTGCTTTTTCTATATCTGCATCAGTAAGTACGATCAGTGGATTCTTCCCACCTAATTCCATTTGTACTTTCTTTCCTTTTGCTGTCGCCTTCTGCTGAATCTGATTTCCAACCTGATTGGATCCAGTAAATGAAATAGCTTTAATATAAGGATGTTCTACTAATTCTGTTCCAACGACAGATCCTCTACCAAATACACAGTTTACAACCCCTGCCGGAATACCAGCCTCATCAAGCGCTTTTATAACATGGTAAACAGATTTTGGAGTTAGATCCGCTGGTTTAATAACGACCGTATTTCCGTAAACAAGTGCAGGAGCCATTTTCCATACAGGAATTGCTATTGGAAAATTCCAAGGTGTAATTAATCCAATTGGCCCAATTGGCGTTCGAGTCGTATATAAGAATGTATTTGTATTACCAGAAGGAATCACTTCTCCGATTGGTTGTCTTGCTTCTCCAGCAAAGTATTCAAGGATACTGATGGCACGCTGTGTTTCTCCAATACCTTCAGCAAGTGTTTTCCCTTCTTCTAGTGTTAAATCACGTCCTACTTCATGGACTTTTGCTTTTAATAGATCTGCTGCTTTTTGGAGGTAAGAAGCCCTTTGTTGGTACGAAAGTTTCCTCCAAGATTGAAAGGCTGTTTTGGCTGCAAGAATGGCTTGTCGTGCATCCTCTTCTGTACTTGAAGGAAACTCTCCTAAAGACTCTCCATTATGTGGACTGTAATTTTCCCGATATTCACCTAACGTAGGTTGTTTCCATTGTCCATTAATATAGTTTGCATAACGCATATCGTTTCCCCCAATTAGATTTTTTTCACTAATTAAATAAAGAGCCCATTATTTGCTATAAAGTAAATTCATTTTAGATTTATCTTGACTAGCAGATAAAATCCGTGGATTTGTTACAACTTCGATAACAGCTGGACGCCCTGATGATAAGGCCCTCTCAAGTGCCGGAGCAAAATCAGTATTTTTTTCGACCTTCTGACCGTATGCACCGAATAAGCCTGCTAACTCAGCAAAGTTTGGATTAGACAGCTCCGTACCGATTACTCGATCTGGAAAATGCTTTTCCTGATGTGTTCGAATTGTTCCATACATATTGTTGTTTACTACAATTGAAATGACAGGAATGTTATAACGTACCGCTGTCTCGATTTCCTGAAGCGTCATCATGAAGCCTCCATCACCTGAGAAGGAAACAACTGTTTTATGTGGCTGGGCTAGCTTTGCTCCAATAGCAGCCGGTAGCCCATACCCCATCGCTCCAGATGTTGGTCCGACATATGTATTTTCATGCTCAAAGCGATAATATCGAGAAAGCCACCCAAAGAAGTTTCCTGCATCATTCGTAATAATCGTATCTTTTGGTAGATGCGAGACGATATCATGCATAAAACCATCCATGTCTACAAATTCATCCGTGTAATCTTCCTTCACCTTAGAAAAGCTCATGTATTCGTTATGAAGTTTTTCTACACGCAGTTCATCTGAATTTAATGGCGTAGATAAAGCAATTGATAATGCTTCCGCTAAAAAGGCTTTCACATCTGCTGTAACTGCCAAAGAAGGCGCATAAACTTTTCCGAATACATCCTCCGAAATATCAATGTGAATCAGTTTTCCTTTTCCTGAAAGCAATGAATAATCTTGCGTCCCTACTTGGGAGAATCTTGTACCTAATGCAATCACCAAGTCTGCATTGTCGATCGCTTCAAGTAAATACTTTGGTGTTCCAAAACCAAGCCAGCCTGCATAACAAGGATGTGAATTTGGAAACGCATCGAAACGACGGAATGCAGTCACGACAGGTATTTGAACTGTTTCAGCAAATTTAACTAATAAAGGAACAGCATTTGAACGAATGACTCCCCCACCAGCTATAAGAATCGGTCGTTTGGCATTTTGAATCATTTCTAATACTTGCTGAACGCTCTCTTTATGTGGACGAGCCGGCTGAGTCTGATAGACTGGAATTTCTACCATTTCTTCTGTATCTTCTAGCATGTCATGAGGTAATGCAACTAACACAGGACCAGGACGACCCGAACGGGCAATATGAAATGCACGATGTAAAAGCTCTGGAATTCGTTCTACTCGGTCAATCTCCACTGTCCATTTGCATAAATGACTAAACATCCCTACAAGATTAACCTCTTGAAATGCTTCCTTTTCTTTAAAAGGACGCTCTACTTGTCCAATAAGTGCAACTAGTGGAGTGGAATCTTGGCTGGCAGTATGAATTCCAATCGCCAAGTTTGAAGCTCCAACACCACGAGTTGCCATACACACACCTACTTCACCCGATGCTTTTGCATAACCTTCCGCCATAAATGAAGCTCCACCTTCATGTCGGGCAGAAATCAAACTAATTTCTGGATGTTCATATAACGCATCCATAACTCCTAGATAACTCTCACCGGGTACACAAAAAACTTTATTTACCCCTTCTTTTGCCATAACATTGACTACTGCTTTTCCACCGCTAATTTTCATTACGAAACACTCCCTTCTGCTATGCGATTACATTGAAACCTTTACCAGTGTTCTATTTTCTACTCAAATTTTTTATTAAGATTTAACAGTTTCTACGTTAACCTCTTCGAATGGCCAAGCTGGAAGCATTTTTCTTAAAACTTTATCTTCCCTATAACCTAGGTCATATTCAGCCTGCATAATTGTATGAACCTCTCTTGTTCCTTCATAAATGACTGGTGCTTTTGAGTTTCTTAAATAACGCTCTACTGGGAACTCATTTGAAAACCCATATGCACCATGAATTTGTACAGCATCATTAGCTGCCTCGTTTGCTGCATTACAAGAGATCCATTTTGCTAGTGACGTTTCTCTAGTGTTACGTTTTCCACTATTTTTTAACCAGCCAGCTTTATAGACTAGAAGACGAGAGATTTCTAGATTTGAAGACATTTTAGCAATCATTTGTTGTACTAATTGATGTTTTCCGATTTCTTTACCAAATGTTTTTCGCTCATGACAATATTTTACGCTTGCTTCAAGTGATGCCTGAATTAATCCACATGCACCAGCTGCAACTGTAAATCGTCCATTATCAAGCGCAGACATCGCAATTTTAAACCCTTCACCTTCAAAGCCTAATAAGTTCTCTGCTGGTACTCTTACATCATCTAAAAATACTTCACCAGTGTTTCCAGCTCTAATTCCCATTTTTCCTTTAATTGCTTTTGTAGAAACACCTTCAAAAGTACGTTCTACGATAAAACAAGAAATTCCGTGGTGTTTTAAGTCATGATTTGTTTTTGCAAAAATTAAGAAATGATCAGCGACATCACATAGAGAAATCCACGTTTTTGATCCGTTTAAGATATAACTATCACCATCTTTTACAGCTGTTGTCGCCATTGCTACTACATCAGATCCTGCATTTGGCTCAGTTAACCCGAAAGCACCAATTTTATTCCCTCGCGCTTGAGGAACAAGATACTTTTTCTTTTGTTCTTCAGTTCCCCATTGTAGTAATGTCATACTATTTAATCCCGTATGTACTGAAACAGCCGTACGGAAAGCTGTATCTCCGCGCTCTAGTTCCTCACATACGATTGCTAAAGTATTATAGTCCATTCCAACTCCACCATATTGTTCAGGAATACATACACCCATTAGTTCCAACTCAGAAAGTCGTTTTAGAATATTTACTTCAAAATGTCCTTTTTCATCCCATTCCTTAATAAATGGAATAATTTCACGATCTACAAATGATCTAACTACCTTTCTTACACTTTTTTGCTCTTCTGTTAATGAAAAATTCATTTTATTTCCTCCTCAAATTGTATTATTACGTTTCATTTCTTCTATTTCTAATTGAGAATAACCAAGTTTGCTCATTACTTCTTCAGTATGTTCTCCATGTAAAGGAGGATGTCTTACTACTTCAACTGGAGTTTTTGATAATTTTAATGGTGAACCAACTAACTTTAGATCATTGATGAATGGATGATTTACTTCTAGCACCATATCCCTTGATCTAGCTTGTTCAGACTGCAGGGCTTCACTTACGTTATAAATCGGTCCATTTGGAATACCAATTTTATCCAAGAGAACTTTCCACTCATTTTTACATTTTGTTTTTATTTTATTTGAGATTATTTCCTCAATCTCTTTTCTATACTGCAATCGGCCAGCATTCGTTCTATATAATTCATCTAATAAAATCGGTTCTTCAGTAAGTAACGCAAATCGATTAAACTGATGATCATTACCGACGGCGATCACCATCTCACCATCACTTGCTGAAAAAACTTGATACGGAACAATATTAGGGTGATAATTTCCTAATCTCTCCGGAATAGCACCACTACATAAATAATTGCTAGCCACATTTACTAAAGCAGCTAATTGAGAGTCAAATAGCGAGATGTCAATTTCTTGTCCTTCCCCTGTACGATTTCGATGCTGTAATGAAGCAAGAATCCCAATACATGTAAATAACCCTGTTAATACGTCTGAAATAGCTACACCCACTTTTGTTGGTTCGCCATCCTTCTCTCCAGTAATGCTCATCAATCCAGACATAGCCTGAATGATATAATCATATCCAGGAAGAGAAGAGTTAGGTCCTTTGCTACCAAATCCACTAATTGATGCAAGAATAATATCTTTCTTCATCACTTTCATTTCTTCAAAGGAAAAACCTAGTTTTGATAAAGTTCCTGGTTTAAAGTTTTGGACAACAACATCCGCTTCTGAAATAAGTTTTTTTAAAACCTCTTTGCCCTTATCATCCTTCAAATTCAAAGTAATCCCTTGTTTATTTCGATTAGCACATAAATAATATGCACTTTCTCCTTCTACAAAAGGGGGCCCCCAACCCCTTGTCTCATCCCCACCGCTAATACTTTCAATTTTGATTACCTCAGCCCCAAGATCCCCAAGGATCATCGTACAAAAGGGGCCAGCTAGCACTCTAGTTAAATCGATAATTTTGATACCATGTAATGCCCCTGGCAATTTGATCACCTCTTCATCTGCTTTTCTTTCGCTAATTTACTAGTTTCCATTAGGTAATTAAAATGTTTATCACTGTGCTTTTGCATGTATTTAGAAAACTCAAGGTATATTAACCTTCATTTCCGTTATACTCTTTATAATGCAAAACTCATGCCAACTTAGAAAATCCTATTATTATTAAACCTTTGCTATATTTACGAATCTAATTAGTGAAAAATAAAAGTAAAACCCACTCAAAACCGTCATTTTTAACTCATAAAAATATTTGCTACAAAAGTGAATCTATTAATCTAGTTCATAAATAAAAAGAGCTATCGAAGTAGCTTATAAATGTTAAAAACCCACAAAGAAATCTTTGTGGGTTTTAAGTATTATTTAACTTCTTTTAACACTCTATTAAATCTCTAACTGTGGGCTCAAACAATTCACAAGCAATATCTCTTTGATATCGTTTTTGCTTTTTAGCTTCTGTAAATAAGTTAAAAGTATTCTTTCTGCTTAATCTTTCAATATCATCAATAACTGCCTGAGGTTCAGGTTTCACTAATCCAAAAATAACTGCATCATAAAATCTAATTGCTCCTAAGTTCGCCACAAAGTCATTTACCACATCAAACCCTCTTCGTTTGATGATCTGATCACCTTCAGCAGAGATTGGAATATTTGCAGCCTCTACAATTAAACTACCTTTTACTTGATTAGCGTTTGATACATTAATAACATCCTCTAAAGCTGCCGGAATCAAGATGTCACATTTTACATCAAGCCATTCAGTGTTACTTCTTACCACATAGTTCGGTTCAAAAAACTCTCGACTCATTTCTCCATGTGAATTTTTGTGGTCAATTAATTTCTGAACATCTAATCCTTCTTCACACGTAACTAGTAGATTTGCATCCGATATGCCGACGATTTTATAGCCTAACTGTGATAATTTCAACGCACAGCTTGCTCCTACACAGCCAAATCCTTGGATAACTACTTTCGCTTCTTTATTTACACCTTTAAACTTCCATGCTTCATCCGCGCAAAATGCAACACCGTAGCCTGTTACAGCATCATTTAAAAGGAAACAATCTATTTTAGTAGAAAGCAGATTATTAAAATCTTTTATTCCATTTTGAACACTTGCATCCTCCTTCATCGATTTTGTTAAAGGTATTCCTACATTGAATTCATCAAATACTCTTAGTACGTCCTCATACTTCGTACCTAAATCACTACCTAAAGAAACTCCTGCTTCTACATATGGCATCATCGCAATCAAAAATCTTCTTAATACGTCATATGCATCCGGGGCTTTATAATCATAAGCAATACCAGCTTTACATCCACCTGTAGTGATACTTTCTGAAGCCATATATTTATAAGCCATTGCCTCTGCCAAACGTTCTACTTCTTCCCTTGTCACTGTTGGATGCATTCTTGTCCCACCACCAGCATACCCTTTGACAAAGTTATGTACCACTAACCACCCTTTTGCATCTGTTTCACTATCATTCCACTCTACAACTAGGTAAGGTTTTTTCATTCTTAATAGCCTCCTTTTTAGATCATGTCTTATATTGGATTACTTGTGTTAGTATCTAAAAGTTGTTTGTATACTGATCAAATACTCTGTTGAGTCGGTATATCTCCGTGTTTTTTCTTCATGCCAATCTTACCTTTATTTTTTCCATGACGTAAAAAGTAATAAAGATAACTTACACCCATAAAGCCTAAACCACCCATTAAGGAAGAGCGTTGAGTAGGATCAAAAGCCATAAATACTATGGATATTCCACATAAAACAAGACATAGAATAGGTATTAATGGGAATAGTGGAACTTTGTACTTTAAGTCCTTAACATTTCCACCATTTTTAATAAATTGTCTTCTAAAGTTATATTGCGACAAGGCAATTGCCATCCAACTGAATGTACCAGCTAGTCCAGTTACAGACAGCAGAACGACAAAAACTGTTTGTGCAGATACTACACTAGTAAGTAATGATACTAATGCAAAAAGAAGACTAAACAATACTGCATTAAACGGGACACCACGAGAATTTACTTTACCTAAAGCTTTAGGTGCCATTCCGCTTTTGGAAAGTGACCAAAGCATCCGAGAACATACATATAATCCCGAATTACCTACAGATAGCAAAGCCGTTAAAATAACTAGATTCATAATATCAGCTGCGTACGGAATCCCTACGCTATCAAATACTGCAACAAATGGACTTTCTACTACTCCTGCATGTCTCCACGGAATCAAAGCAGCTAAAACTAAAATGGCTAACACATAAAAAATTAGAACACGAAAAATGATACTTCTTATTGCTTTCGGAAGAGTCTTTTCTGGTGCTTCACTTTCACCAGCTGCAATTCCAACAACTTCTGCACCCTGAAATGCAAATACTACTGCCATCATAGTTGAAAATATAGCTGAAAACCCATGCGGGAAAAGCCCACCATCTTTTGTAAAATTAGTAAACAAAGGTGCTGAACTCCCTTTATGACCAAACCCAAATATAGTTGCTGCTCCAATCAGTATAAAAGCTATAACTGCAAATACTTTAATTCCCGCAAACCAAAACTCTGCCTCTGCATAACCTTTTACACTAAGAATATTTAAACCTAACAAAAGAACGATAAACACAAGACACCAGATCCAAACAGGTACATGTGGAAACCATCTTTGCATCAATATTCCGGCCGCAGTGAATTCTAATCCAACTGTTGTTGCCCAACTCAGCCAATACATCCAGCCAATCGTAAACCCAGTACCAGGACCTATGTACTTTGTAGCATAAGTCTTAAATGAACCTGTAACTGGCATTGTAATAGATAGTTCACCTAAACAAACCATTACAAGATACATCACCAATCCACCGAATAAATAGGCAACAACCGCTCCCCCTGGACCAGCTTGATTAATCGTTAGACCTGACCCTAAAAATAAACCTGTACCGATTACTCCTCCGAGTGAAATCATGAACAAATGCCGACTTTTCATGGAACGTTGTAACTGACCTTTTTCATTAGTAGAATCCATAAATGCCCCACCTTTATTTTAGAATATTCAGAAAAAACAAAACGTAATAAGAGAAAAAATAGAACTACTAAAATAGAATAAACCTTTATAAACATTTACAATTTCTGATAATCTCAAAAATCGCCACAGAACTAAACATATTGCTCTTACTCAACATACAATCTAAATAGTGAAAATGAATAAGAAATTAAAATCTTCTAAAACACCTCCTATTTCTGCCCATCTAAAATCGGAAATAACTTTCTCCTCTTCTCACTATTCTTAAGCAAAATTCATGCCAACAAAAAAAACACGAATAAACCAACCTATTAGCCATTCTTCAAATCTAAAAACAACTGATTTATTTTAAAATCTACTCAATTCATTTATTTTAGACTCAATTACATTTTTTAAAAAGGGTCTTTTCTCATTAAGATCATTTTATTTACTTAAATAATCAATCTCAAATTCTATCCAATTAGTACAGCAGGATTGCAGAAAATTTTTAAAAAAATTTAGTTACGGGAAAATTTAATGCTTCGAATTTTGGAAAATGGTACATTGAATTGCAAAAAAATGGAAAAGTATAATATGAAACAGAACTCTTTGTGGAATATTGCTTTTTAAATTTTATAATTACAAAAAGGCCAAGATATTGGAGAAAAAATGTGAAAAAGAAATTTTTTATTTCATTTCTTATTGTAAGTATGCTTTTAGGTGGTTGCTCTAACTATAAAGAATTAAATCAAGTATCGATTGTCGTTGCAATGGGAATTGATTACTTTCCAAAAGAAAAAAAATATCATGTAATCACTCAAATTTTTAATCCTAGTGCAATTGCAAGTGCAACACAGTCAGGTTCTCAAGGTGTTCCAGTAATTGCGATAGATGAAAAAGGTAAAACCATTTCAGAAGCTGTACGAAATGTGTCTAAGAAAGGATCTCGACAAAATATATATTCTCATGTTGCTCTTGTCATAATAGGAGAAACATTAGCAAAAGAAAAATCATTGAATTATATTTTCGATGTATTTGAAAGGGATTCTAAAATTCGTGTAAATATTCCAGTTATTATTGCAAGAAATAAAAGTGTTGATGAAATAATGAATAACATAGCAGCACTTGATAAAATATCTGCAAAATCAATTGTTGGCAAGATTAAAAATACATCAGCCCTTTTAGGCGAAAATCAAGAAACATTAATGCGTGAGGCAATTTCTGCAATTTCTAGTAGTGGAAGAGAACCAGTAATAAATGGCGTGAGCTTAGAAAATGAAAGTGAAACATCACAAACACTTGAAAATGCTTATAAGGTCAATTCTAGTTATGATAAGATAAATGGCATTGGGATTTTTAGAGACGGAAAATTAGTTGGTTGGTTAGATGGACCACCGGCAAAATCAATACAAATTATTGATAATCTGATCAAAGAAACAAATGTGCAAATACCATGCAATAAAAAAGATTATGATTCGATGGAGCTTACTCGGGTAAAATCTAAAACGGAAATTAAAATCAAGGGTAATATTCCAATTATAAATATAAATATCAAATCAATTGGCCATATTGACGAGGTTTTTTGTAATGCCAATTTTGATAAAGCAAAAACTCTCAATAAATATGAAAGATCAGCTGAAAATGTTATAAAACAATCAATAGAAAAAGGGATTTCTGAAGTAAAAAAACTCGGTGGAGATGCATTTGGATTTGGTGAAAAATTATACATGGTTAATCCAAAAATTTATAAAAAATATGAGGGTAATTGGAATGATACATTTAAAAAAGCAAAAGTTACAATAAGTGTCGACGTTCAAATTAATGATGTCGGAATGAGAAGGAAAACTTATCCTTATTAGGAGGTTGTCTATTTAGACAACCTTTTCTAGTTCAAAAATCAACAATTAAATAAAACATAGCCTTTAAATTTAATTTCTTACTCCTTTTATTAAAAATAAAAATCCCAAAAAAAGATTTGGTATTCCCTTTTAAAAATCTATCTCCTTGCATTGTTATGATGAGGTTTTATTAATAGATCTCTACTAGTCATAACGGACATAGTATCACACTAAGAATTTATTTCTTATATCCAAGAAATTTGTAGATATTTCCCGGGAATTTGTAAAAAATTGATATAAAATCCAATATCCAAAGTATTATTTTAAGCTGAAATAAACATATATCAGTTGAATTTTCATTCTACTGGTGAGTAAGAGTTCATTATCATAATAATCTAACTACCCAATTAACTTATATCTCTAAAAATCCGATACCGATCGGATATCGCATAGTGATACATTCGTTCAGTTATATGTTACTTTTTTTATTTCAAAGGACATCTGCTGTATCGTTCAGAGACTTTTTTGTATCGCGTACGAATTTTTCCTATTAAAAAGACTTTTAAATTAATTGCTATTTGTATCGGCCAACGATACGAAACAAAAAGGCCGATACATCCTTGTGGAAGTATCGACCTGAAAGTACTTATTAAAGTGTTCATTTTCAAAAGTTTTAATCAAATTTTTACAAGATTAGCAAAAAAAAATTTTAATAGATCCTTTATTTTCTAAATAAAGAGAAAAGCCATCCCCATTTTTCTTTAGGCTTCTGTATCACAACTTCTAAACGTTTATTAAAATTATCCTGTGATTGCCACTCTATTCTCTGTTCTTCTCGGATGTTTTGTATTTCTTCTTGTAAAAAATCCATTTTTTGTTTTTCTTGTTCCAGTAATGTCTCGTATTGGATTTTTTGTTGTTCGGCTAATTTTTCAATTTTGGTATTAGTTTTGTTGGATGAATTTCCAATATTTGCACTTATATCATGATGGTCTTGTTGAAGCCTTGAAACTGCCGTTTTAAGTTCTGACATATCATTTTTCAATTGAACATTCATTTCACGTGCAGCTGCGAGTTCACTGACTAAAAACCTTAAAAACTCTTTTAATTGATTTGGGTCATGTGGTAAATTTTCATATGTATCGGATATCGCAATTTGTGTTTCATCGAAACCTTCTAATCTTTCTTTTTGTTGAAATACGAGGTCTTTTGCAGTATCTTCCAGGGGCTTTTCTGAATCGCGTAACGCTATAAGCACTCTAATATCAGATTGAACAAATATACGCCGATCTCCATCTTTCAAGAACTCATATCCATTTCGCTCTAAGATTTGGCCATACTTTCGAACAGTAGGTGCTGCAATACCCAGTTCTTCTGCTACTTCCTTGGAAGAAAAAGCTCGTTCATTCGGTTGTATATCACTTCGCATAACAGACCTCCTTTTTAACAAATATGAAGGATTTTTCGGCATATTGCAACATATATCACTGTGATACAAAAAAAACATGTGATGATTTCCTACTTCTATCGTTTTTTAGTGTAGCGCTCTTACAAAACCATTTTCCAATTAAAAGGTTGGAAACGGCAAAAGTTACAGTACAAGTAAGTCTTAGAAAAGCAATATGCACGATATATATACTAATTCATCCTTTATAATCTAGAGCTTTTGATAGTGAAAGCACCTAAAAAATCCCCTTTTCACACTTAAGGAAAATAGGGGATCAACACATTATACTAAAATTGACATTAATTAGCGCCTAAAGCACCAACTACCGGATGTGGAACATAAGGCTCTTGCAAATACGCAACTTCTTCAGTCGACAATTTAACTGACAAAGCCCCCACTGAATCTTCAAGATGAGATGTTTTAGTAGCTCCAATTATAGGCGCACTAACTGGTTCTTTCTGCAGTAACCAAGCAAGAGCAATATTTGATTTTGTTACTCCATGTTTTTCAGCAATCTCTGCAACTCGCTCCACAACAAGTCTGTCTGTATTTTCAGTTGCACCATATTTAGATTTTTGAGTTTCATCAGTTTCAGATCTTAACGTCGTATTTGACCAATCACGTGTCAATCTTCCTGATGCAAGTGGGCTATATGGAATTACGCCGATTTTTTCTTCCTTACAAAGAGGCAGCATCTCCCTTTCCTCTTCACGATATATGAGGTTGAGATGATTTTGCATTGAGACAAATTTGGTCCATCCATTTTTCTCTGCAACATGTAAAGCCTTCAAAAACTGCCAAGCATACATAGCGGAAGCACCGATATACCTTACCTTACCAGCCTTCACTAAATCATGAAGTGCCTCCATTGTTTCTTCGATTGGTGTGTTATAATCCCAACGATGGATTTGATATAAATCCACATAATCTGTTCCGAGGCGTTTAAGACTTTTATCAATTTCACTCATAATATGCTTGCGGGAAAGTCCGGAACCATTCGGACCTTTGTGCATAGGGAAATAAACCTTCGTAGCTAGTACTATTTCATCTCGATTGGCATAATCTTTTAAAGCTCTACCAACAAATTCTTCACTAGTACCATCTGAATAGACATTCGCCGTATCAAAAAAGTTGATACCTAGGTCTAGTGCTTTTTTAATAATTGTACGGCTGCTCTCCTCATCGATTACCCATGGATGGATCCAACGTTTTGCATCTCCAAATCCCATACAGCCAAGGCAAAGTCTAGATATTTCTAATCCTGTATTCCCAAGCTTTGTATATTCCATTTTAATTTCCTCACTTTCAAAAATATGTAATCTATTAATCTTATAAAACTATACTTGGACTACATCACTAAAATTATGATTGATAATCTCAACTAATTTAAATTCCCTCTTCTCATATTCAAACTTCAAAATGCAACAATTTCCAATTCGATTTTGTTGTGTGATAGAGCTTTTGTGTTCCCAGTACCTCATAAAATTTCTCAATGCTGCTCCGTGTGAAACAGCTAATACCACTTCATTATCTTCATCCATTATTTTTTGACATGTAGTAGCAATTCGTTGTTGCAATTCTTTTTGGTCTTCTCCGCCAAACTTAACAAAAAAGTCACCATAAGGTAGTGGTGGATTTAAATCTTCACTTTCACCTTCAAACGTTCCAAAATTCCATTCTTTTAATCCTTTTAATCTTGTATACGGTAATTCTGTCACGATTTCTAACGTATCACTCGCTCTTTCTGATGTAGAACAATAGGCATGATCGAAAATAATATTTTGTTCTTTAAAATACTTTGCAGCAGCCTCCGCTTGTTTAATTCCTAATTCTGTTAGAGGTGAATCACACCAACCTTGAATCTTCCTTCTTTTATTAAATAATGTTTGACCATGTCTCATTAAATAAAAAGTCTTTTTCATTTGTATCCCCCTTTTGAATCTTAAAAGCATATTTTAAAAATCAAGTGGTACGAAATCATTTGACCTTTTTTAGTCTCAAAACTTAATAACAACTTACAATCCTATATTATCAATATATTAATTTTAATCGTTAGCATATTCCTCTCAAATAATTGCCTATTACTCTTAGTTCAAGAAAAAATTTAATAAACTAAACATAAAAAAGCCCAAACCTTTGTTGCGTGTAGGTCTGAGCTTTTTACCGTTATTCTAAATAGATTTTCTTAAGCCGTTACTGTTGTAGTGTATTTTTCTTCCAAAGTCTTCTTTAAAAATGAAGCTAATTCGAGCATTCCGAATTTTCCAGCTTTTTCTTCTGCATCTGAGTTATAGTTGGTATTTGTATTGATATCATACGTAAAAATTGTACCTTCAGCATTTCTGATAAATTCGATTCCGGCAACTTGGACATTATTTTTAGCTAGAACCTCTTTATATTTCTCAATAATTTCGTCCTCAAAGCCTTCAATGATTTGGAACTTAGGTTTCTCTTCTACTTCTTCTCCTACTGGGCAGAATAAATCACCAATTTGGCACGCATCAGCTGGGCAAAGTTCAAAACCTTCCGAAGTATCAACTTTAACTGCATAAACAAAGTTTCCTCCTACAAATTCACAACGAGTGATGTAGCTTTCAGGGGATTGAATGTATTCCTGAATCAGTGTAATTCCATCAACTGGTTCTTCAAAGGTAGGTCCTTCCACATAAGCTTTTAAAGCTTCGATACTATGAAATAGTTGAACCCCTAACCCTTTACCAGCACGATTATGTTTCGTAATAAATGACTGTCCAGCAAAGTTTTTAGCTGCCTTAATAATGTTTTGTTTTCCAACTGCTGCGATCGTTTTAGGAGTCTTCACAGCATACTTGTTTAGCTCTAAATATTGTAAAACCTTACTAACTTCTAGCTTCAAGGCATTCGTTCCATTCAACACCGTACGACCATGTGCTTCAAGCCAAGCTAATACTTGACCAGTAAACTCGGCTGCAAAACGATGATCACGTGTATGAGAGGACGCACTCATTCGGCTATAAAAGATCCCTTCTGGTGGTGCAGTTGATAAATCTACCGTACCTTCGTCTAAATGCCATTCCTCATAAGGAACTCCAAGCTCCTCTAATCTTTTTGTTAAATGCACAGTCCACTCACTATTTTCATGAATTACGTATACTTTGCTCATCTTTAAATCCCCTTTCTAGTTCTTTATTAAACTACGTTTTTGTTCTACTAATGGCATAACTTGTTTTGAAAAGCGTTCCATTTCCTCAAGTTGAGGTGAAAATTGTAATAATAATAAGTCTAGGCCAGCTTCTTCATATTGTAAAATTCGTTCTGCAATTTGCTCTGGTGTTCCTACTAGATTTGGTCTAAGACCACGATTTGAAACTGAGTAATCTTGTAATTGGATTTGTTGTTCTAATTGTGATTTTGTAGTGAAGTCTTTAAAGCCTGCATACCCGCTTGAATCTTTCACAGTCGTAATTTTTTCTAGCTCAGCCAAAGCCTCTTCTTCTGTATCTCTACAAATAATATAAGCGGCCATACCGAAAGAACTTAATGGTGCATTTCCTGTTTGTTCACGGCGCACCTTCATATCTGTTACTTTCTGATTAATTTCTTCAACTGTTCCACCGTGCATCACATATGCGTCGCACTTTTCTACAATCGTTTGCTTTCCTTTTTCACTTTCTCCGCCTGCATATAGAATCGGATTTGGTCTTTGAACTGGTTTTGGAGCAAGCTTTGTATCCTTTAAGTCGTAATATTTACCTGAATAATTGAACGTTTCTTCTGTCCATAAGCCTTTAAGAACATCAATAAACTCCTCTGTCCGAGCATAACGCTCATCATGTTCTGTAAAAATACCGCCATATTGACGAGCTTCTTCTGCCCACCATGCAGAAACGACGTTTAGCGTAAAACGGCCGTTACTGATTTGATCAATATTAGCAGCCATTTTTGCTGTTACTGCAGGATTATGAAAACCTGGACGAATCGCAGTCATAATTTCGATTTTTTCCGTCACTGTAGCAAGTGCCGCTGCTGTTGACCAAGCTTCAAGTGAATCATGCTCCGGACCTTTAATATCGTTTAAATATAATTCAGCTATTAAAGTAGTCGAGTATCCCCATCTTTCAGCTGATTGAATAACCTCTTTAGCATATTCAAATGTTGGTGGCATTCTTTCGTCATCCACATTACGTAACCATCCTCCAAAAATCGGTAACCAAAAACCATATTTCATTTCTATTCTCTCCTTTATCATTAAAATTGTCTAGTTTTCGCATTGGTTAAGTTGGGTTTATATATAGTGAAATTCAGTTTTGTTTAACCTTCCGCGTAAATAAATAAAAAAAGAAAAAAGCCTCTTTCATTCAGAAAGAGGCATCGGAAACAATTGTTTTCGACTTATCTATCAGAATGATTTCATTCTGCAGGAAGTGGCACCGTTCCTAAATAAGGAGGTTGCCGGACGTCATAGGGCCTGATCCCTCGGTCACTCTCGATAAGTTTGAATTATGTAATTTCTTTAACTGAATCATAAATCCTAGTAAACAGATTGTCAATAAGGGAAATTAAACATCTTTATTGAGATAGCGCTTTCTTCGTTGTATTTATTAGAAAAAATAAAATTTTATAATTATTTAATTGAAATTAAATCGAATTTAATACATAGTACCAGTTCCCTTTAGTTTCACTTCTGATTTTACTCGAAATTCAATTTTTGGATAAATTTCTTCCCACTTATTTATTTCTTTTTTTGTCACTCCGTATTTTGCTTGATAGTTTAACCCAAGTCCAAGTGGATCAACATTTAATTCCTGTAGACGTTCTAGAAATTTTTTTGTTCTTGAGCTCATAATGATTGATGCTTTTTTCTCATACTCTTTCAATTCTCTATTTTGATGTAGTGTCTTATTAGATTCCTCAATAAATCCTTTTACCTTTATATGAACGTCTAGATATGGCTTTTTATTTTTAGGCATAACAATTTTCATGTCAGTTTTCGTATTTTCAGCACTTATGTAAAATTGATTTTTTCCTTTTCCAACATTAATTAATGTTGTTACTTTGGGATTTAAGAGCTCATTAAGCATCCTTGTTTCATCACGATTTAATACTGCTTTAAATTTTGTTCCTTTAAAAACTGCGGAAGTATTAATTTTAAAGGAACTATCGAACGGTTCAATAATAGGTAAATATGGATCTATACCGTTTTCTATCAATCGCATATAATAATCATTAAGTATCTCTGACATTACATATGGTGACCTATTTGATTCTTCATTAAAAGCTAACACAACAGCGTTACCCGCTAATCTCTCTGATTTAACCCTCCATGATAAAGCTTCTTTTGCAGTAGGTTCTCCTACAGCTACATAAGCAACACCTTGAATATCTGGCCGTTTAATAAACCACTTCATCAAATCAATTTGGTTTTCAACTAGTAGCTCTTTATCGATAACGATTACCCTACATTGAGCAAAATCTAATTTTTTATCTACTAAAGATTGGATTATTCTAATGGCCTCAGAAACTGAAGTTGATTTTTGAGAAATAATTTGAAAATTAGACTTTCCCGCTCCAATTTGTGCTGATGGGATGGCTAATTTCACTGACACAAGGTAGACGCCATTTTCATCTGTATGATCGATTCCTATCGCTACGACAAAAAAACGTTTATCAACATCGAGTAATTGGCAACCAGACATAAAACTTAATTCCATAATTAACAACAACGTTAAAATACGGTTCATGCTCTTTGCCTCCGTGATAAGAAAAAAATTAACACTACTAATATGCCTTCAGCAGGAAAACGGATATTTTGCCATATTTTAATCAGATCAAATAATTCTCTTTCGTTCGTAAATGTCTGCAGTGTCATCGTAACGGCTCCAAAAAATAGAAAGATCATATATCCATAAAATTTCCTTTTTTTAGCGGGTTTCAAATTATAATTAAAAAACATTCCTTCAAATAGTTTTAAACCAACATGCCATGTTAATATGCTAAATAATAGTGACAACAAAAGGAATATATAAAGCATCAAATATAGCACTCTTTCGATAAACCCATATTCCATTCTTAGAGAATCAGTTATGAAGACCCAAGGAAACACTACATCATTAATCCCTTTAACACCTAAAAAAGCAATTGGGACGAAAAATGTAAAACTAATTACAACGAATCCGATTAAAGGTAAAATCCACAGAAATTTAACAACCTTTTTCGTTTCAAGATAACGATTGATGATCGCTAGATTTATATAGCCTGTAAAAAAATAAGTAGCAGCTGAAATAGAACTATAGTTAGGCATTTGCCAAAAATAATGGAGTATTCTTTTAATATGGACGAAATAAAAATAATTGCTTGCCATAGCTTTATAAACGATAAAAAAAACAACTGGAGTAGCTACTAGTACCATTATTTCAATAACGTTGAGGATTGATTCTGTATAACAATTTGCTCCATAAATAACAATAATTAGAAAAAAAGCTAAAACATATCCCATATTTAACTCAGTATTTAAATACAGTACAGTAATATATGTGAAAGAAATTAAAACAAATGCCCCTGCAGCCAACCACATTACGCCTAAAAATGCTAAGTAAATGTTTTTAACAAGTTTAGGTAGTCTATTGTTAAAAATTTCGGGCAATCCTTTATTAGGAAATTTACTTATTCCGATCGTAAACAAATAAATAAATATTCCACCAATCAAAACACTTAACACCATAGATATAAGAGACCCATTAAAACGCTCGCCAATTAAAATCATTGGTACATTGATAATAATATTCAACATCATTGTTAGCAGTACAGTATAGTAAAAGTGACGGGTCAACTAGCTTTGCCCCCCCTTTGGGTTCTCAGTTATCGTTTCAATTTTATCGGAAGATCCCCATTCAATCGCTAAAAAAGGAGTCCCAAAGCTTCGCTTATTAGCAAAATAACAGATAAGTACAAGCATACCTCCAACTAATCCGACCAACCCAAATAGAGTTGCTAATATAATCAGTGGGTATCTAATACATCGAATTGCGAAACTCATTGCACTGATTGGGACCGTAAAATTAGAAATGGCAACAAATGCAGTAATAATAATCATGATGGAACTTACAAGTTGTGCTTGTTGTGCAGCTTGACCAAGTATAAGTCCACCAACAGTAGTAGCAGTTGGGCCAATTACTCGTGGTAGTCTAATACTAGCTTCAACTAACATTTCAACAGCTAACATCATAAAAAGCACTTCAAAAAATGATGGATAAGGAACTCCTGCCCTACTACCTGCAATCGTCAAAGTAAGTTGGGACCTTAATATTTCCGGGTTATACGAGGTAATTGCAATATAAAAAGCAGGTAACACCAATGTTATAATAAGGGCAATATATCTTATTGATTGCAAAAGTTTTTTTATCCAGAAAGAATGATATAAGTCATCCATTGAAGCTATAAAATCAAAAAATACAGTAGGCGTAATCAAAGAAAATGGCGTTCCATCCATAACAATAATAACCTTACCTTGGGCAAGATTTGAAACAGTTCGATCAGGTCTTTCTGTTATCATCATGGTAGGAAATAAATGAATCTTTTTATCAGAAAGTATCCTTTCTAATTGACCAGCTGCTTGTATTACATCCATCTTTACCCTCTTAAGACGACTTTTTAATTCATCAATTACCTTTTGATCTGCATAATTAACATCATAAAGTATTGCTATATTTGTTTTTGAGATTGTTCCAACTGTTTGATACTCAATGCTTAATTTATTGGAAGGATATCTTTTACGAATTATCGCTATATTTGTACTGAGGTCATGTGAAAAAGCTTTTTGTGGTCCTTGAACTGATGTTTCTACTGAAGCTTCTACAGATTCAGTATCCATAGCACGAATTGCATTAAAAGCATATATCCCATTCGATATGAAAATTAACACGTTACCAGAAATTATATATTCCCCTAAATACCTTTTGTTTTGAATCGACTCACAATTAGATTGGGAGAGTAAGTGTAACAGAAATTTACTTTCTTTATCACAAAGCATAAGTGGTTGGATGATATCAGTTTTAATTTTATCCGCGTCACATAGATCTTGAAGATAGATCAAACAAATTTGTTGTTCATAATATTCAAATGAATGGACAATTAAATCTTTTGCTCCCTCAAATTCTTGCTTAAGCGCATTTATTACTGCCAGTTGACTTCTCATCTTATGCTTCCCTCCTTTTATTTCTTTTCATATTTTTTAGTATGTCAAAATAAAAGCCTATCCATTCTATTCAAATTCCTATTTTCCTTTTCTTTTAACATTTAAAATAGATATAAGTCTACATTATTTAAAAATGAACCCTTAATTGAGTTACTAAATTTCGGATTCCCCTTTTTCTCCCTACTCATGAACCTCTAATTAAACGAAAAAAAACCAACGAGTCGTTGGCTTAGTCGTTACATTATTTATAAATTATTAATTTCATTAGCAGTGCGGACTCCTGCTTCAATTGCCCCTTGCATCCACCCAGGAGTAGATGATGCATGTGATCCACCAAAATGAATTCTTCCTTCAGGTGAGCTGATATAGGGACCCAGCTCTTTTTGTTGATTCGGTTTATACATAACAAATGCTCCACCGGAAAATGAAAATTGCGTCCAGCTCTGCGAATATCCTACTAAAAATTCTTTATAAACCACATCACCAAAAATGGTTGAAAGGTTAGCTAATGCTTTATCAATACGTGTATGGTTGTTCATATTATCCCAAATTGCAGCATCGTCCCCCCAAGTATAACTGGCTAAAATTACCCCTGTTTCTTTTCCAAAATCATGACTAGGGAAATAGGAAGCCTTGATTGGTAAATCAGTTACTATTTTCCCGCCAAATATACCAAACTTTTCCAAAACCTCGTTCTAAACTGTATAGCAATCTTTGTTGAATCCGCATAATGTAGTTCTCTTATTACCTTCCATTTATTATATGAAATAGACTCATAAGGAAGAATTTCTACAAAGTTTAATAAAGAATAAGGGATTGTTGAAATAATATAATCACATTCATGTTGACTCTGTCTATTAAGGACTTCATTTTCTGAGTAAATGATTACCTTTGTATCTTCTTGTATAATTGTCCTTACTCTTTCATTAAGCATAATATTGTCCTTCAATTGGGGTAAAAATGATCTTACAAGGAAGTCTGTTCCACCTGTAATTTCATATAATTTTAGGTTAGGTGTTAAAAGTACAAGTACTTCTCTTAGTATTGCAGTAAAGGAAAGTTCAGGAAAACCTTCAATCCCGATCATTGTATTGATCATATCAATTGCTCCAGAAGATAATGAATTTCCAAAAGGATTAAATTTTAAAAAGTTTTCCATAGAATAGTGATCAAACTTATTATTACAATTTCCCAATTTTTGATTGGATCTTGATGGATAAATTCAATTAAAGGACCAATCGCATATGTGAGTAATTCTATAGCAGTTTTTCCTTTTTCATTTGGAGCGACAGGATAGTTTAATATGTCTGGATTCATTTCGTAATTTTTAACATTTGTTAATATATTATTGACGTAAATTAAATCATTTGGCGTACTATTGATAAATTCATTTACTTTTAAATTAAATTTTTTTATATATGCAAATGTTAAATGGTGGAATGAAGGGATACGCATAGCACCAAGTTCAGTATACTGGTAGTCAAGAAATGGTTCTCTCTTTGTATAAATTCTTCCCCCAATTCTGCGATTAGCCTCGATAATCGTAACTTGATGCCCTGCTTCTTTCAACAGTGATGCACTAACTAAACCAGATATACCTCCACCAATTATAGTTACTCGCTTTGGTGAATCTGTTTTAGCTAATCCATTTTGGATAATATTAAGCATTTCCTCCATCGAAGGGGTTTCTCGAACCAAAGGATACCACCTCATCTCGAAAAAAGATTATCTTATAAACACTATTCAATTTCAAAAAGATGTAGAATTTAAACATATATTTTGTATATAGATCTAAGGAAAAAACTAATCTAAATTCTGTACATTCTGAATAAAAAACACACAGTAAAAGCTTTTTAGTGAAAGCCTATTAGCTCATTTAAATAAATAGTATAAAATACTCAAATGGTTCAATAATAATTTTCGTACCTACCTCTTTAAAAGGAGATTAGTATGAATTTATTTGAGAAGGGAAGTAAATTTATAATGGGAGTATTAAGTGGAAATCCACAAAATGAACCTTTACATTATGGAGAAGTTTATGGTCTATGGAGTCACCTGGCAGTTTCTAAAGCTGGCGTAGATACTTACCAAGTTTATATTAACCATACAGGTGATGAAGAGTTAAAAGCATTTTTAAAACAAGTAATTGAGAGTTCAATGAAACCTGCAATTAAAGAAATTGAAGAAGTACTTCTACATAATGATATTGCAGTACCTCCTACTCCATCAGAACGACCAGAAGCAGATTTGGAACAAATTCCAGCTGGAGCTAGATTTCAAGATGCTCAAATCGCTTATATGGTTGCTGCTGGAATAGCAGCTGGAGTTACAGCAGATGCAACATTAATGAGCCAATCAATTCGTGAAGACATTGGTATGATGTTTGCTAGTTTTGGTGCTAAAAAAGCGAAAGATGGTGCGGCACTACTACAAATCATGAAAACAAAAGGTTGGTTAGTTCCGCCACCACTTCACTTTGAAACAAAACAACAATAACATTAAAAAATTGTCCACCTAAAATTAGGTGGACTTATTTTTGCTTACAGTAGTGCGCTTATTCTAAATTGTTGTTTGTGTTGTTTTTAATGGGTTAAAAGGTTCGATATATTGTCACATCTTCCATATAATTCAAGTATATTATTTCGTTAAAATTTAATTGAATTTTAATAATAGGAAAAGGAGAATGTTTATGATAAAAATTTTATACATATTTTCGTTACTACTATTAGCTTTTAGCATTATTAAACCGGTATTTGCAAATGAAGACACCCTTAGTAAAAATCTAATTATTAATGAATATATTGAGGAGGGAAATGAATTAATAATAGATGATTCTATGACTAATAGTGAGCAGAAAACCATAATTGATGAATATCTAGCAAATCCTGAATTAGAATCTTTAATCGTTTTAAATGCATCAGAACTATTAGACGATTCTGTTCCCTATGAGTATATTAATCCTAAAGCTAGACTAGGTGTTAATATGTATAAAGTAAACAACATTCGTAATGGTAGTGATGTTACAGGATCCAGTGCTATTGCCACTGCAATCGGTGAGCCAGGCGTAACGATTGGAATCTCACAAACTAAAAGTGTAGCAACTACAATCAGTTCTAGCTATGGTGCTAGTAATTCAGCATTAACTGCTTCAATAGGATGGGATGTTACCAAAAGTACCTCTGTTTTAATTTCCGGTTCAGTGAAAGTACCTAATACAGTAAATGGTAAAAAAGTTGCTAAATTAGCATTAAAAGCATACCCCGTCTACAAAACTAAAAAATTCGATTTTCATAAAATGCCTTGGTATTCAATTTATTGGGATTTGGAAGGCACAGGTACGGCTAAAAAGGCTAATGGAGTAGAATATAAAAAAACGTATACTTACTAATAATTGAGGTTATTAAAAGTGAACAAAAAATACTTATATATATTATTAATGTTAATTATACTTATAGGAAGTTTAAAGATACCTAGTATATTAGAGACGTCATATCCATTAAGTAAAGAAGATATAGGACAATCTTTTTATAATATAAAATATTTAGTACAAAGTCTGTTTTATTTAGTTTTTATCATCTTTATTAATATAATATTACTGATACTTTTTTTAAATAATAAAGAGTAAATGCTGTCTCTGGAAAATCTCGTTCATTTGGTTTACCAACAAAAGAAAATATTAACTGCTTACAAGCTACATATTGAAAAAAGTGCATTTTCACAATATAGAATAATGCACTTCTTTTTCAATATGTTTCAATCACAAAGATTAATCGTTACCAATCAATTCTTTCTCCATCTCTAAAAAACTCTCCATTAGGTCCATCGTTTCCAATTGTTGCTAGCCAAATAATAGACTTTGCAGCTTGCTCAGGAGTTCTTGGGGCAGATGGTCCACCCATATCAGTACTTACCCATCCCGGATCGACGGCATTCATTTTGATATCTCCTTTGATTTCTGCAGCTAACAATCTTGTCAATCCATTTAGGGCAAGTTTAGATAGCTTATACGCTCCTACTTCTGGAAATGCCATTTCACTCATCGCTCCATATTCTGAAGAAACATTAATAATTCTTCCATAACCTTGTTTCTCCATAATAGGAATAAATGCACGAATCACATTGTACACACCGAAAAAGTTGGTTGTCATCGTTTTCTCGAGAATTGTCGGTTCCATTTTTAATAAATTTTTATCTTCATGAAAAAGCACGCCAGCATTGTTAATCAATACATCTAATCTTCCAAACTTCTGACTAACAACATAGGCAGCATTGTTGATGCTTTCTTGATTGTTTACATCCATCTCTATAAAGAAAACGTCTAGATTGAAATCATTAAATTTCTGGGTTATTAATTGTCCATTTTCAAAATCACGACTTGTTAAAATTACTTTAAAACCATCCAAAGCCAAATGTTTGACAAACTCATATCCAATTCCTCGATTTCCACCAGTTACAAGTGCAATTCTTTTTTCATGTAACATATAGCTCCTCCTTGTATCGTTTTTCCCATTAAAAAGGTATCTCCCTTATAAGGAAAGTTGTTTAGTTGAATTAGATAAATAATTTCTGAATAGAATACTTACCAAACCAAGTATCAATGATAAAATTCCCACTAATATGACATATCGTGTACCTAACTCAGTTATAAATGTCCCACCTACAGCTGCACCAATTGTTGTTCCTATGTTACAAGCAGACAAAAATAAACCATTACCAAAATCTGGGGCCTCGGGTGCTGATGATGTAATCCAATATTGATTGATATTCCCACCAATACCAGCTAAAATCCCCCATGCTAATGTAATAAACAAAACAGATACGGTAAAACCACCTGTAAAGAATAAAATGATATAAACGATCGCTAATATAAATGGATAGATGACTACAGTTTTACTCGCATTTTTCGTAAGTAATTTCCCTGCTACTACGTTACCTATAATATTAGCGCTACCAAATATGAAAAATATTAAACTTATAAGTTTCGGAGATATATTCGTAACTGCTTTTAAATACTCAGCAAAATAACTATATACTCCAAATACGGCTGAATTTAATAAAATAACTCCCACGATTGAAAGCAATGTAATCGATTTTTTTAAAACGCTTAATTGCCTTCCGTAAGAAAGTCTTTCCTTTACAGGCATCGATGGTAAAAAGAGTAATGTAGCAATAAATACAATTATATTAACAATAGCAAAGAACGCCATTGCTAATTGCAAATTAGCTGCACTTGCAATAAAACTTACAATCGGTACACCTACAACCATCCCTGCAGAAACCCCAATAAATACTTTAGAGACAGCTTTTGTAGCTTCATCTTTACTTACTGAAGCAGCAGCTACTGTAAAAGCTAAAGAACAATAGATCGGATGAAAAAATGCTGGAATTATACGAGCTAGCAAAAGAACGTTAAAACTATTTGTAAATATTGAAACCATATTCCCCGCTATGAAAATACTAAGGACAAGTAACATCACTTTCTTGCGATCTATTCCCGAAAATAATAACGGCATCGTTGGTCCAGCTAATGCAACAGCAAATGCAAATAGACTCACTAACAACCCTGCTTGAGTTACACTAACATCATATTGCGCTGCAATATCTGGTAATATCCCAATAACCCCCATTTCAGTGTTTAAAATGCCGAAAACACCAAACGATAGTATAAATAAAAGTAAGTAATTACCTCTCACTCTAATCCCCCTTAGTAATTTAAAAAACACCCATCATGGAAGAAAATCGAGAGTGTTTACAAATTTAGATTTTAAAAGTTACTAAAACACATGTTTAGCTTGGCAATGATTACTATTTCATTTCACTCTTTGTAATCTATTCTAATGTACTTTTTTCATATAGCAATTGCTTATATCTTATAACTTGATATGCTTGCTAGGCATATCAAGTTTATATATACTGGTATCATTATTAAGGGGGAATGATGCATGGAACTAAGAGTATTGCGATATTTTCTTACTGTAGCAAGAGAAGGAAGTATTACGGGTGCTGCAGATTTTTTGCATATTACTCAGCCTACCTTATCAAGACAGATAAAGGATCTTGAACAAGAGTTAGGAAAAAACTATTTACTCGCAGTAGTCACAGTATAATTCTTACAGAAGAAGGAATGATTCTGCGAAAAAGAGCAGAAGAAATCGTTGATATGGTAGATAAATTAGAGGCAGAATTTAGCTCAATGGAAGAAACAATTAGTGGTGATGTTTACATAGGTAGTGGAGAAACAGAAGCCATGAAACAGATTGCACGAGTAGTAAAAATTCTACAGTTTAGCTATCCAAGTATACGATATCACCTTTACAGTGGTAACGAAGACGATGTGACTGAACGGCTAGACAAAGGGTTAATCGATTTTGGGATTCTAATTCAACCCGCTGATTTATCAAGATACAATTATATAAATATCCCAGCCAAAGATGTTTGGGGAGTTGTTATGAGAAAAGACAGTCCTCTTGCCTTAAAAGATACTATTCAAGCTAGGGATTTGTTAAATATTCCATTAATCTGTTCGAGACAAGCAATGAAAAATACATTTTCTAAAAATGAATTTGCGGATTGGTTTAGGGAAGAATTTGATAAACTAAATATTGTGACTACTTACAACTTAGCTTATAATGCTGCGATTATGGTTGAAGAAGGTATTGGATATGCGATCGTACTTGATAAAATCGTGAATACATCTAGTGATAGTAACCTTTGTTTTAGACCGCTAGAGCCAAGGCTAGAATCTGGCCTAAATATCGTTTGGAAAAAACATCAAGTTTTTTCGGCTGCTGCAAATCTGTTTTTAAGAAAAATACAGGAGGAGTTTTCAAATTTTGCAAGTTTTCAATAAATTGAATTACCCCCCAATATTCATATACACAAATATGAATATTGAGGGCTTCTGTTACTTAGTAACGAAATTCCCTATTTTTTTACTTTTAAAAATAGCTTCCGTTCCTGCTTCCAAAGCAGTCTCGTAATATGAACATTTATGCTGGATTATTTTCATCGTTCTTTTTAATTCTTCCATCTGTGCTTCTACACTAGCTTTTCTTTCCAAAAACATGTCATATCTTTGTTGTAATGTAGAGTCTCCATCGGAACACCATTCAATGAAATTTTTAATTTCCTTAATAGGCATCCCAGTCGCTTTCAAACATTCAATTACTTTTAAAGCTTCTATATCGGATTCTTTAAACACTCGTATTCCACTAGTTGTCCGTTCTACAAATGGCATTAAGCCTTCTTTGTCGTAGTATCTCAAAGCATATACTGTAAGATTCAATTCTTTTGCTACTTCACCGATCGAATATGTCTTCAATATTAATCTTCCTTTCATTTAGATCTAGACCTCGAGTTAACTCTATTATTATGAATGGATTTTATCACGTTATTTTTTTGATGTCATTTTTAAGTACACAAAATTTTTTCTTTCTTAAAAATATCATTTAATCACTTGACCTAGAGTTAACTAGAGGGAATATCATGGTGGTGAAAGAGAAAAAAATGATTGAATAGTTCAACCCAAGTGTTTAATTTATTCTCTTAGAAAATATTAATTTGGAGGTTTTATAATGATAACTGCAAAAGCACGAGCTGTTGATGGTCCTGACAAATCCTTTCGAGTTGCTGAGATTAAACGACGTGATCTTGATTTAAATGATGTTCTAATTGAAATTAAATATGCTGGAATATGCCATTCTGACATCCATACTGCACATGGAGAATGGGGTCATGTGCACTACCCACTTGTACCGGGGCATGAAATTGCAGGAGTAATCACCGATGTAGGAGCAGAAGTTACAAAATATAAGATTGGTGACAGAGTTGGCGTTGGATGTATGGTAGACTCTTGTGGCGATTGTGAAAACTGTCGTAAAGGAGAAGAACAGTATTGTCTTAAAGGAAATATCCCTACTTATGCTGGTGTTGACAAATACGGTGAGCCAACTCAGGGTGGTTACTCAACCCACATAGTTGTAACTGAGGATTTCGTAGTTAGAATTCCAGATAATATTGAACTTGATGTTGCAGCACCATTACTTTGTGCAGGTATTACTACATATTCTCCATTAAACCATTGGGGAGCAGCACCTGGTAAGAAGGTAGCTGTTATTGGTATGGGTGGTCTTGGTCATATGGCTGTCAAAATTGCACATGCAATGGGTGCAGAGGTAACCGTTCTATCACAAACATTGAACAAAAAAGATGATGGTTTACATTTTGGAGCAAGCCATTACTATTCTACAAACGATGCAGAAACATTTGAAAAACTTGCAGGTACTTTCGACCTAATTATTAACACTGTAAGTGCAAAGATTAATTTGGATGCCTATTTAAGGTTACTCACTTTGGATGGTACGCTAGTAAATGTCGGTGCTCCAGCAGAGCCGTTGTCACTTAGTGTTTTTTCACTTATAGGTCATCGTCGTTCATTTGCAGGTTCAATGATTGGAGGAATTCGTGAGACTCAGGAGATGTTAAACTTCTGTGGAGAACATAACATTGTACCTAATATTGAAGTTATTTCAGCTGATCAAATTGACGAAGCATACAAGCGAGTTCTAGCTTCTGATGTGAAGTATCGATTTGTCATCGATACTAGCACTATGTAGGGTGTACGATTTAATTATTACTTATATTTTTTGAGATGTCCTAAAAGCATTGCTTTTGTGGCATCTTTTTTAATCGAGGAAGAAAAATGATAAAAAATGAAGAAGTAAAAAATGGTGTCATATTCCCTGTTGGCGAAAAAAATGAAGCATACGCACAATTTTTTGTAGGACAAAGTTATCTTAAAACCTTAATTGCCGATCCTAAAGTGAATGTTGGTGTTGGGAACGTGACCTTTGAACCTGGTTGTAGAAATAATTGGCATATCCATCATGATGGATTTCAAATTTTATTAGTAACCGGCGGAGAAGGTTGGTACCAAGAAGAAGGTAAACCAGCTCAATTCTTAAAGGCAGGTGATGTGATTGTTACTCACGACGGTGTGAAACACTGGCATGGTGCTGCAAAGGATAGTTGGTTTGAACATATTGCAATAACTGCAGGTACACCGGAGTGGCTGGAACCTATTTCAGATGAAGAATATGAAACTTTAACTAATTAAATTTTAAAAACTATCTCAAAAAGTAACCTGTATTACAGAATGATTTTAAAAAATAGTCGATAATCTAAATACTTTTTCTTCAATTTTAATATATTGTACTATGTATTTTCTTTTTACCAAATTTCACCTATTTTAAAGAGAAACTAAGGTTTCTCTTTTTTTTAAAATATCTTTGAAAATATAAACCAAGAAAAAAGTACAGACTGAAATAATTCCTCAACCTGTACTACGCTATTTTTATTTCATTCGTTTTTTATATACCTTCATCGAAATCATATAAAACATAATCCCAATTCCCACTAACCATAGCACTGCTGTTACGATCGCACTAAAATCCGGCTGTCCAGCTAAAAGGGAACGCACACTTTCGGCGATTGGCGTCATTGGTTGATTTTCTGCAAATGCTCTAAGTTTGCTACCCATATTATTCGTTGGGACAAAGGCAGAACTTACAAACATTAAGCCCATTAGTAGATAAGAGAACACGCTCGCACCTTCATACGATTTTGACATTAGTCCGCATGCTACTGCTATCCAAGTGAAAGAAAATACGGTAAGCAGGATCATACCAACTGCTAATAGCCATTCAACAAAATCAGCGTGAGGACGGAATCCCATGATAAAAGAAATGAGAATGACCGCAGCAACTGATAATAAGTTTAATATTAAAGTTGAGATGACATGCCCTCCCAATATCGATGATTTGGCGATTGGCATGGAATGGAATCGATCAAAGATACCTCTAGTCATGTCTGTATTCACCCGAACTGCTGTATAGGAAATCCCCATTCCAATACACATAAGCAACACACCTGGAACGATAAAATTCACATAATCTACTTTATCCATTGTCATGGCACTACCGAAAATATAGACAAAAGCAAGCATTAGCATAATCGGCATGAGAATTGTTGTAATAATTGTGTCAATACTTCTTAGTGAATGCTTCATCACCCGACTGCTCATTGTAATTGTATCGCTGAAAAAATGGTTTCCACTCATTACAATTCTCCTTTCTTTCCGGTAACAGCGAGGAAAATTTCCTCAAGGTTCGGCTGTTTTTCCACGTATTCCACTTTCTTAGGTGGAAGAATTGCTTTTAATTCCTCCAAAGTTCCTTGAACGAGAATCTTTCCTTCATGTAAAATCGCAATGCGGTCAGCTAGTTGTTCAGCTTCTTCTAAATATTGGGTAGTGAGAAAAACGGTAATACCAGCTTTTGCCATATCACGAATCACTTCCCACAAAGCTAAACGTGCTTCAGGGTCAAGTCCAACAGAAGGCTCATCAAGAAAAACAAGTTCAGGTGACCCAAGTACTGTCATTGCTAAATCCAAGCGTCGTTTCATACCGCCTGAATAAGTAGCAAGAGCACGATTTCCAGCTTCCACTAAATCAAAGCGACGTAGACTTTCTTCCACAGCTTCTTTCCGATTAGGTAAATGGCGAAGTTTTGCTACTAAATCGAGATTTTCACGTCCCGTCAAAATATCATCTACTGCAACGTTTTGTCCGGTTAGACTAATTTTTTCACGAACTTGTTGTGGGTTTGTTTGAAGGTTGGCATTACAAACTTCAATTTCACCCGTATCTGCTTGCAATAATGTAGTCAAAATTTTAATAATAGTCGTTTTACCAGCACCATTTGACCCAAGTAAAGCGAAGACACTGCCTTTTTCCACTTCAAAATCTACACCTTTTAGAACCTCAATTTCTTTGAAGGATTTTTTTAGCCCTTTCACTGAAATTGCTGTATTGCTCATAATTATTTCCCTCCCATATATGAAGTTGAAGGCGCGTTCTAAAACAGCGTAGTAGCGCCTGCAACTGTTTTTTCTATATTGAATGACAATTAATCCAGCGCTTATTTTTTCTTACCCACACGATCTAGAACGCTTTTGTTCAAATTATTGCGTAACTTATCATCCCATCTTTTCGCTTGATCGGTAAGCCCATTAGCGAATGCTGTCAAGTCTTCACCTGTCACTTCCAATACGTCTTTGCCATTTGCCGCACCATCTTCAAACAAATCAATGAGATCATATTGGATTCTCAGCATATCCATGCCACTTCCAGAGGCGAAACTCCACATATAGTTACAGATTGTTTTGTATGCTTCTGAGTAGTTTTCAGGCAAAGCTTCCACACGCGCCATCATTTCTTTGTATTCTTTTTTGTCATCAAGTATCTTTTTGATAAAATTTATCATGATTTTTAGCCCCCTAATTTATTTTTTATTTGTCCAAATTTTTACTTGCTGCTCAACTCTACTCTCAATGTCTTTTTTCAAATCTACTTGCCCTCCAAATATACTCGCTGATTCTCCATCTAATTTTGAAAGAGCCATTAATTCGTCAGCAAATGCCGCCACGTCTTCACCGGTAACATCTAGTACATGCTTGCCTTCTGCTGAACTTGCTTCAAACAGTTCATATAAATTGATGATTTCTTCACCAAATCCATAACCGAAATTCCACATGTATTTTTGAATCTTTTTAAACACAAAAGCGTAATCGCTCGGTAGAGAATTTACTTTTTTCATAAATGCTTTATATTCTTTCTTGCTTTCTAAATCGCCAATGATTAACTCTATAAATTTCTTCATATTACTTCTCCCCTTTTAGAATATTTATTTTTGATGAAACAAAATCCCATTTTTTCCAAAATTGCTGTAATTCCTCATGTCCAGCTTCGGTTAACGAATAAAACTTTCGAGGTGGACCCATTTCAGAACGTTTTTTCTCAATATTTACTAACTCTTTCTTTTCGAGCCTTATCAAAATTGTGTAGACAGTACCTTCGACAACCTCTGTAAAACCTAGATCATTAAGGAGACGAGTAATTTCATAGCCGTAAGTATCACCTCGACTAATGATTTCCAGTACACAACCTTCTAACGAACCTTTGAGCATTTCTGTTAAATTTTCCATTGCTTACACCTCCTCTATTCGTTGGTTAAATTAGTTTTCGGTCTATATTGAATAGATAAAACCGTTTTTCAAGCTAATTAGTAATACAGATATTCAGTCTCACTTAGTACTGGATAAAAAAAATATCTAAAATAGCCAATGGATCAAGGATTTCAAATGATAATTTTTACATGAACTCTTTTCAGCTATCTAGCGTGACTGATATTCAGTGTTACTTAGTAATAGTATATTGTATTACTAAGTAGAGAAAATGTGAACCATTTTATAAAAAAAATTTTATAAACATTTCCTACTATTTAGTATTACAGATATTCAGTATTACTTAGTACCATTACATAGTAACACTAAGTAGCGATACTTATCAAGTTGTTAACAAAAAAAATTTAAAAATGTATTTTTACCAGCTAAAGAAGCAAGATAAACATTGCAAACATTCCCAAATTGTCCTTCATCTGGTCATCCAACGAGTTGGAAACACGAGCAATAATAAATTTTAAAAAGACAGCACTAATATGCTATCTTTTTTATTTGGACAGAAATAAAAATAAGTTATACAGTTCAACTTTACATTTGATGTAAAGGAATATTCTTCCTGTAATAAAATTTTGTGGAGATAACAAAGATAGCAATAGAAAAACAATTGACTTATATGAATACTTGCTCATATAATGATAGTAGATATATGAGTACTTGCTCATATAATGATAGTAGATATATGAGTACTTGCTCATATAATGATAGTAGATATATGAGTACTTGCTCATATATACATGTATTTAACATTTCTGATAACTGGAGGAATCTCTCATTGACAAATGAAAATATTCAACCATGCGAACAACATCTCGATGAAGAAACAGTGTTCATGGTATCTCAAACATTTAAAGCTTTAAGTGACCCTACTAGAATACGGATCTTAAATTTATTATGTACGAAAGAACATTCCGTAAATGAGATTGCAGACATTTTAGATTTGGGTCAATCGACAGTTTCACATCAATTGCGATTTTTAAAAAATTTACGACTAGTCAAGTTTAGACGTGAAGGTACTTCACTCTTTTATTCTCATGACGATGAACACATTATGAATTTATTAAAACAGTCAATTGAGCATGCTACACATACCTAATGTTTTAAATAGGGGGAATGAAGGTGGGACATAATCATGATCATACTCATAGTACAAATAAAAAAGTATTACTAATTTCATTTATCATTATTACAGGGTATATGATTATTGAGGCAATTGGCGGTTATATAACGAATAGTCTTGCACTATTATCGGATGCTGGTCATATGTTAAGTGATTCAATCTCCCTAGCAATCGCGTTAGTCGCATTTAAATTAGGTGAAAAAGCCGCAAGCAAAAGTAAAACATTTGGTTATAAACGATTCGAAATTCTAGCAGCAGTATTAAATGGTGTCACGTTAATTTTGATTGCACTCTATATTTTCTACGAGTCGATCAATCGTTTCACAAATCCACCTAAAATAGCCTCAACGGATATGCTAATAATCAGTGTAATTGGTTTATTAGTCAATATACTGGTGGCCTGGATTATGATGCGTGGTGCAGACACCGAAGAAAATATAAATATGCGCGGTGCTTATTTACATGTCTTAAGTGATATGCTTGGTTCAGTTGGTGCGATTATTGCTGCATTATTAATGATTTTCTTTGGGTGGGGATGGGCAGATCCGTTGGCGAGCGTGATTGTAGCCGCTTTAGTACTGAGAAGTGGTTATTATGTCACAAAAGCTTCTATTCATGTGTTGATGGAAGGAACACCAAAAGAAGTCAATCTAAACGAAGTGATTCAATTAATAGAAAAAACAGATGGGATTCAAAGCGTACATGATTTACATCTTTGGACGATTACAAGTGGTCTAAATGCCCTTTCTTGTCACGCTGTGGTGGATGATCAATTAACAATTGAAGAAAGCGAAATAATTTTACGTAAAATTGAACATGACCTCGAACATAAAGGTATTATGCATGTCACAATTCAATTAGAAACTGCTGCTCATAAACACGATAATTCCATAATTTGTCAAATAAAGAATGAACCATCCGCTCATCATCATCATCATCATTAATAGAACAAAAAAGAGATAGATACATTCTATCTCTTTTTTGTTTTCTTAATACTTCACTAAAAATGTGGTAAAACACATGATTAATCATCTACAAAGGGGGGGCAGTCTACTAGTTGGTGTTTTTTGTAGTTTAATAGGTTACTTAACCGATAAGTATCGTTGTTCATACAAAGTAATTGTTAGTGTTATTTAATGAACTAGCAATTTGTTTTATTCCGTTTTCAATATCTGTAGGTTCGCAATTGGAAACGTTGATTTTTAATAATTTTTCTTGAAAATAATTATCTAAATAGTTTTGCTTAATAGATTTCACCTGAATATTTTGTTCATTTAATTGTTTAATTAATGCAGTCATATCAACTTGTTTGGGCAAAACAATATGACTGTGCATTACGAGGTCGGTTGCGTACTTAAATTTTATTAGATGAGTTTTTAAAGACGTTTGAAGTATTTGAGCACGAGCTAGATATTTATCTCTGACTTGTTTTTGATAGTGTTCAAACATACCACTTTTTAAATACAACTCTATAGCTGCTTGTGAAATCATTGAACTATCTATATCAATTACTGTTTTAAATTGCTGAAAAGTTTCTATTAACGAATCAGGTAAAACTGCTATACCAATACGTAAACCTGGGAACATAATTTTTGAAAAACTTTTCAAGTAAATAACACGACCATGCAGATCATTTGCAAACATAGGATCATTTTTATTCATATATTCAAAATCTGCTAAATAATCATCCTCTACTATATAAACATTGTATTTATAAGCTAATTTTAAGATTTCTAATTTTTCTTTTTTATTAAAGGAAGTTCCTAATGGGTTTTGAAATCTAGGCATAGTGTAAAAAAATTTTATATCACCCTCACGGAAAATTTGTTCGAGTTCTTGTAGATTAATCCCCTCTATTGTTCGCTTTATCCCTATTACAGGTAATTTATATAGTTTTACTAAGTCAATGTATAAATGATAACTTGGCTGCTCTACTAAAATCTTAGTTTTATTATTTGAAAAAGGCATAGTACTCAGTAAAAAAAGAGCTTGCTGAACGCCTGAAGTAATAAATATTTGTTTTTTTTGAGCAAATACTTGATATGATTTTAATAATTTTTCAACCTCATTTATTAAAGACGGTAAGCCCTTATCGGTACCGTATCGAAATAAGTCCGCTTGAAACGTATCAGCTGCTTTATTTAAACAATGTTGGAAATCTTGATACGGAAACGAATGCCAATTAGGAGCTGAAGTCGCAAAATCAATTTTACTCGTTTTAAATGGTTGTTTAAACATCTTATGCTCAACTACATAAAAACCACTTTTGGGTCTTGCATAAATAAGGTGTTGATTTTCTAATTTCTCAAGTGCAGTAAGGATACTACTATTACTACAAGAAAATTGTTTCGCTAAGTTTCGTATTGATGGAATCTTTGATCCCGCTTTTAACTCTCCAGATTGAATTTGAGTAAGTAAAGATTGATATACATATTCATATTTGAGCATTATATAACTCCTTTAAAGGATCCTGTATTTTTCCTGTATCGGTACAGATGTCTAATTTTTAAACGTTACAATTTTAAAATGCACATAAAATATAAGCATTGGCCGGTTCAAAATTTAGTATAGGGAGAGATGTATTTTGCGAATTCAAAAATCAAAACAAACTCTTTCATTGAAAGATTCAATCGAATCACGTCGTAGTATTCGAAAATTTATTCAAGAAACAATTCAAGACGAAGAAATCCAAGAAATTTTCAACCTTGTTAGATTAACACCTAGTGCATGGAATATTCAACCATGGCATTTTCATATTATCAAGGATATTCAACTTAAGGAAAAACTTCAAGAAGCAGCTTATGGTCAGAGACAAGTAACCTCTGCTCCAGCAGTTGTAATTATTTCAGTTGATATGGAGAATTCGATTAGCCGTTTATCCGAAACAATTCATCCTGGTATTTCTGAAGATCGAAAACAAATTGAAGTAGCTAATCTTACATCTGTATTTGAAAAGATGAGTAAAGGAGAACAAATAGCATGGGGTCTAACACAGGCAAATATTGCACTTGGTTTTCTTTTACTAGCAATTCAAGGTCTTGGTTATTCAAGCGTGCCAATGTTGGGTTTTGATCAAGCGAAAGTTAAAGAACTGTTAGGTCTTCCCGAGCATGTAGCTTTTGCTGCAATGGTACCATTTGGCCGCCCAGACTCAGATGGTTATGAACATCATCGTTTTGATTTAAATAAAATTATTACTTTTCATTAATAAGAAGGAGCAGGCTTTTTAAACCTGCTCCTTTCTCCCTTATGGTTGGATCCTCCTGTACCGATACAGATACAAATTATTTACCTCGATAAGGGTTACTTTTTTACATAAAATTAGCATTAACAGTTCTGATTAATAGGGGGAAAACATTATGACAGATAATAGAAAAGCTTATTTAGCGATTACTATTTGTTCATTAATCATTGGGTTATCATTTCTTTTTGTAAAACAAACGTTAACAATAGCATCACCACTTGATACCTTAGCACATCGTTTTACAATTGCTTGGCTTGTTGCCACGATCATTTTAATCTGTAAAAAAGAAAGTATCAGGATTAAGAAAGGTGATTTAATTAAAATTTCATTTCTTGCCACATTTTATCCAGTACTATTTTTCTCATTGCAAATTTTTGGACTAATGCAGACAACCTCCTCTGAAGCAGGTGTTATACAGGCAACAGTTCCAATATTTACTTTGATACTAGCCAGCTTACTATTAAATGAATCATCAACAATTGTACAAAAAATTGCGATATTCATTTCCGTACTTGGGGTCATGTATATTATGTATATGAATGGAGTTAAGAACATTAATACTAGTATTGTAGGTAGTATGCTAATCTTACTATCAGCGCTTGCAAATTCAATATATAATGTTTTAACAAAAAAACTCATTCAGCAATATTCATTATTTACGATCACATATTTCATTACTCTTATTGGGTTTATTGTATTTAATGGAATTACTCTATATTTGCATTTAAGGAACGGAACAATTCAACAATTTATCCAGCCTCTTAAACACAATGATTTTATAATTGCTATATTATATTTAGGGATTTTTTCTTCTTTAGGTACATCCTTTCTTTCAAATTATGCTTTATCAAAATTACCAACTTTTCAGATAAGTGTATTTCAAAATCTATCTACACTTATTACAATTTTAGTAGGTGTTTTGTATCTCAAAGAATCATTCCACTATTATCATATAATCGGTAGTTTTCTTATTATCTTTGGGGTTGTTGCTGTAAATTATTTTAATAAGAAAGTAATCGTAGATAAACATATTCGTAAAATAAATATGTAAATTTATTAAGTCAAAGAAATTTTGATAACACTCTAGATGCAGTTCAAGTTGCTAACTAAGAAATTAAATCTATATATTAAAAAACATAAAACCGTGTAATGAAAGAGGAACATTCTATCGAGGAAGTGGATCCAACAACTTAATCAAAAACTTATATATGTAGAAAAGAGGCTAAAAGAATTTTTAAATATAATATTCTATAGTCTCTTTTACGTTAAAATAAACAGGCCCTTAATAATCGCGGACCTGCTTGTTTTCGTTTATATAAAAACTATTTTAATTAGTCATTTAAAAATGTTAATAACATTTCATTAAATTCTTTTGGATGAGTTGCGTTTAATCCATGCGGACCACCTTTTATTAAAGCCAACTTACTATTAGGAATGGAATCATATGTACGTTTTCCACTTAACTCAAAAGGTACAGTTGCATCAGAGTCACCGTGAATAATAAGAGTAGGTATATTGAACTTTTCCAAGTCCTTTCTAAAATCAGTCTTACTAAAGGCCGTTATACAATCCAGTGTTCCCCTAGGTGAGGCACTAGCTGCAATATCCCGATTATATATACGGAATGGCTCACTAACTAAATCTGTTTGATTACCCGCCGCGAAAAATCCCTTCGTAAATTTGTCAAGAAATGCTAGGCGGTCGTTTATCACGCCACTTTTGAATTCTTCAATTGTTGCATCATCAAATGCTCCTTCTGGATGATCCTCTGTTTTGTATAAATAAGGAGGAACTGCACCAGCAAAAACAGCCTTTTCAATACGATCTGTACCATACGTACTAATATATCGAGCTACCTCGCCTCCACCCATAGAAAAACCAACAAGTGTGACATTTTGAAGATCTAAATGTTCTAACAGTTTATGTAAATCAGAAGCAAATGTATCATATTCATATCCTTCCCACGGCTGAGATGATTTTCCAAAGCCTCGACGATCATATGTTATTACTCTGTAACCTGCTTCAATAAGAGCTGGCACCTGATACTCCCAAGAGCGTCCACTTAAAGGCCAACCATGTATTAAGACTACAGGTTTCCCTGAACCATGGTCCTCATAATAAAGTTCAATTGGAGCATGATTTTCATTACCTACAGTAAATTTTGCCATCTAATTTTCCTCCTATGAATTTTCATTATTAAACCTATGTCCTTGCTTCTCTGATGAAAAAAACTTTTTACTCCAAAACATTAAAATATTTTTTTGCAAAATGTTTATAAGATGATTATATTCCCTTCTATTAAAATTGTAAAATTATTCCAAATACATCAAATCAATTACTATTTTAAATTACAGTTTATTTGTATAAGCCATTCTTGGTACCATCAGGTGATGGAGATGAATCCCTTTAATTTCTTTAACAGTTAGGTAATTGTCTTTCATAACAATAAGCTTGTTGCCCTTAGTTCCTAGATTTTTTGTGATAAACACTTATCGAAATAAAATAGTCAAAAGATTAGGTATAAAGCCACATTTTCCATTATGGTATATTATGGTAATATTAGGATGATTTTGACAAAAGGAGGGCGTTTATGGTTAAAACAATAGGCCTTATTTGTGGTAGTTTACGAAAAAACTCTTATAATCGAATCATTGCTCAATCATTAACAGAGATGGCTGATTCCCATCAATTTCGTTGGATCGAGATTAATGAACTACCTTTATTCAATGAAGATTTAGAAACAGATGTTCCAGAAGCAGTGACATCATTTAAGTCTGCTATCAAAGACGTTGATGGTATTATTATTGTAAGTCCAGAGTACAATTCTGGAATTCCAGGCGTATTAAAGAATGCATTGGACTGGGCATCAAGACCTCGGGAATCTGCTGTTCTTAGTAGAAAACCGGTTGGTTTAATTGGTGCAACTCCTGGAGGACTAGGTACTGTTTATGCTCAAATACAAATCAGAGAAATACTAGAAACTATGCAAGCTCATGTTCTTCCATTTCAAAAAATGCTGATTTCCCAAGTACATGAAAAGATTGATTCTGATCATAAAGTACTTACTGACGAAAAAACAAAACGTTATCTTCATCGTTATTTACAACAATTTATAAATTGGATAGATAAAACTCCTGTTTTAGATTAATAGAAGGAGTGCATTTTTTTCTGATTTTTGAGAAACTGACTGACGTGCACAAACGAAGAATTTTATGATAATATTCCAGTTTTAAACTTTGTTCGATTACTTAATTTTTAGGAGGAATACATAATGTCTGATCTCTATTCTCGTATTAATAAAGATGATGCTGTCGTTCTTTTAGTGGATCATCAAACTGGTCTTATGGCTGGACTAGTTCGTGATTATGGTGTTGACGAATTCAAGAACAATGTTTTAGCTCTTGCTCACACTGCTAAGTTTTTTGATTTACCGGTTATTTTAACAACAAGCTTTGAAAACGGACCTAATGGACCATTAATGCAAGAATTAGTTGATCTTTTTCCTAACGCGCCAAAAATAGCTCGTCCTGGACAAATTAACGCTTGGGATAATGATGATTTTGTAAAAGCAATCGAAGAAACTGGAAAAAAACAACTTATTATCGCGGGTGTAGTTACAGATGTGTGCGTTGCTTTCCCGGCACTTTCCGCTATAAATGCTGGGTATGAAGTATTTGCTGTTACTGATGCTTCAGGAACTTTCAGCAAACAAGTTGCAGATGCGGCCAATACGCGTATGGCACATAGTGGCGTGCAACTTTTGAACTGGTTTAGTGTAGCGTGCGAATTACAACGCGATTGGCGCAATGATGTCGAAGGTTTTGGTAATTTGCTTGCTAGTAATCTTCCAGGTTATCAAAATATAATTGGAAGCTATATGGCAGCTCAGCGAAATCTGAGTAAACAAAACGTATGAATTTAGAGCAGCGCTGATTTAATCAGCGCTATTTTTTATTAGAAGTAAAGCTCATCTGACGTTTAGGATGAGCCACCTCTCTTATAACTAAAATTATGGTTAATCTCTAAAATGGTAGCGCAAGCACCCACGCTACCATGTTCTTTTTAATATTTAATCTATTTAAGCAAATTATAAATAAGCGAGATCCACCGGCTTCTACACTAAAATTGGTATAAACACTTACAGAAAGTTTTTTATTAAGTACTCTTTAATTTGGTTATATTCATGCTGGTAAACAGGTCTTCCAATGGTCCCATATATAACCTTGACATCAAGGATCCCTAAATCCTTTAAGAAGTTCAGATACTTTCTCGCTGATACCCTTGAAATGCCCACAACATTTGCCACTTCTTCGGTGGAAAATGGCACCTCTTTCAATTCCTGAATCGCTTCCCATACTTGCTTTAAGGTATCTTTAGTCAACCCTTTTGGGAGCTCTTCAACTATTGCAGCTTCATCTCTGTGAAAAAGATAATTATCAAGCTCCTGTTGGCTAACTGCTTCCAGTTTATCGGTAAACCGTGTCTTTTGCTGATAGCTGACAAGAGCAGCGTTGAACCGTTCAAATTCAAAAGGCTTTATTAAATAATCGACAACACCATACCTTAATGCCTTTTTGATTCGCTCTAGATCCGATGCTGCCGAAATAATGATTACATCAATTTCAAGTTCATTTTTCCGGAGGTACGTTAATAGCTCTAACCCCTGTTTGCCCGGCATAAAAATATCCAGAAGTATAAGCTGTATCTCTTCCTTTCCAAGCAAAAGGATCGCATCATCAACTGAATTGGCTACTGTAATCAAACGGAAACCACCAATCCTAGAAAGGTATCGTTTATTGATTTCCGCCACCATAGGGTCATCTTCAACTATCATTACATTGATCATGCCTTTTCATCCTCTGCTTTATAAGGTATATACACCGCAAAATTCGTTCCTTTTCCCGGCTTAGAAGAAATGATTAGGTCCCCTTCAAGTCTTTCAATACTCTGAGCTAAAAGATACAGTCCGACCCCGCGGTTATCTCCTTTCGTGGAGAAGCCTTTATCGAATATTTTATTTTGCATTGCATTCGTCATTCCCATACCTGTATCCTTCACTTCGATTGTTAAAATATCCTCTGCGTAATCAAGCTTTAAGTCAACTTTTTTGACAGGACTGTTCGCTATCGCTTCCATTGCATTATCGACGAGATTTCCAATAATCGTTATTAGTTCTTGGGTGATTCCCGGGTTCACAGGTTGGGGAATCTTATTGGAGCAATCAAATGTTAGTGATGCACCTGATTCTCTTGCAAAGCTTAGCTTGCCAATCAAAAATCCTGCTAGAACCGGATCCTGGACATTCTTGGTTACAAAACCCATTTCCATTTCCCGGTGGTTAACCGTTTCACTCACATAGTTCGCAAGTGTATCATATTGTTCAGTACGGACAAGGCCAAGAATAACATGCATCTTATTCATGAATTCATGGGCATGGGCACGGAGGGCATCCGCATAATTCTTCACACCTGTGAGCTGTTCGGCCAATAACTGAACTTCCGTTTTATCACGGAATGTCGCAATTGCTCCAACCGGTTGATTATCCACCACTACCGGTACCCTGTTTACCAAAATAGTAACCCCATGCAAATCCTGTTCCTGATCAACCTCAGTTTCTCCAGATTTCAAAATACGGGTTAAGCGTGTCTCAGGCAAATAATCTTCTATTTTGAGTCCCTTTGGATTCCCTTCTAGGCCAGCTTTTTTAAAAAGCTTTTGGGCTGCCCTATTTACAAGGGTAATTTTTCCTTCTTGGTCAATGGCTATAATTCCCTCACGCACAGATTGGAGCATGGAACTCCGCTCTTCAAGCAGCCTGGCAATAGCGAACGGCTCAAGGCCCAATAGGATTTTTTTGATAAACCTGGCCAAACCCACCGCACCGGTTACCCCGATTAATATTCCAATTATTGTTCCAATCAGCATCCCCATCCGGCCTTTATGTACAGCCTTCGTTACGTTTTCCAAAGAAATTCCTACAGCAACAGCGCCGACTTGTTTCCCTTTTGAATTCTTTATAGGTGTAAATGCCCGCATGGAAGGGCCGAGAATCCCCTTTGAGTTAGATACATACTCTTTCCCTCGAAGGACTGGGCCTTCATCTCCTCCCCTGAATCTCTTTCCAATTTCACTGGGATCTGGATGGGAAAGCCGAATTCCTTTCATATCCATGACGACAATAAAGTTAACATGCGTTAAATCTTTTATTTGATTAGCAATAACCTCTACTACTGTCGAATTTGTTTTCCCTTCAAGAGACCCAATCACTTGCGGGTTAAGAGAAACGATCTTTGCAATATTAAGTACCTTTTCTTTCTGTGTCTCTTCTACACTGGAGGTAATTCTTTTACTGATTAGCAAATCGGTTATACCTAGTGACAAAGCGACAACAAGGCATACAAAAAAAATGATGATGGCTTGTAAACTAAATCTGCCCTTTTTCATATTCTCCTCCAGGTTATCTGCATAATTATAGTATGAATAAGGTTTATCCATTACATACTAAGAGACCGCAAAGCTCTCTGGAAAGAGGTTTGCAGTCTCTCTTATTAGTAAAATTTCCCCCGCCACAATTGGTTAAAGAATGCAATTGTAACGAAATAAAGATGGAGTCAACGTAAAACTTTGCTCCATCTTTATTTTTATCCAATATTTAGACTCTGTTTTATTATTAAGGACTAACTGTTATTAGCATTACCCGTAACTTCTATACTTCTAAAGCTTCCCTTTTTATTTCTTTATACTCAGGTTTCCACATTGCTTCTTCAATCGCATTTTCAACATCTTGAATATCTATCTTTGCAATTCCTTCATGTATTGCAGCATGGGCTACTTCAATGGCTACGTATTTTGAGACTTCATGAAGCTTTTCAATTGATGGCAGAAGGGATGCTCCAACTTTACTGGTGTCAGACATACTTGCAACCGCATTAGCAGCCGCTGCAAACATTCCTTTTGAGATCACTTCAGCTTTTGCAACAATCGCTCCCAATCCTAGGCCTGGGAAGACAAATGCGTTATTTGATTGTCCAATTTCATAAGAAACACCTTTGTATTCCACATTGGCAAACGGGCTGCCTGTTGCAATTAGAGCCTTGCCATCGGTCCACTTAATCAGATTTTCCGGCACTGCTTCAGTCAATGCAGTAGGGTTGGACATAGGCAAGATGATGGGACGCTCAACGTGCTTGGCCATTTCTTTAATAATTTCTTCAGTGAACGCGCCGGCTTGTCCAGAAGTACCAATCAGGATTGTTGGCTTTACCCTTTGAACTACTTCCATTAATGAAATGATCCCTTTCTCATCCTTATCCCAGTCCTTAACTTCATCTACTTTTCTTGCATAAGGCTTCTGGAAGTGCAGAACATCTGCTGTTTCATCTGTTAGTAGACCCCGATAGTCTACAGCCCAGAAACGATCTAATGCTTCTTCTCTTGTTAATCCTTCTAGAACCATGGCATCTGCCATTTGGTCTGCGTTACCGATGCCGGCAGCCCCTGGTCCAAAGACAACAATGCGTTGGTCCTTCAGGGATTCTCCTGTTACTTTCAAAGCAGACATCATAGCAGCAAGAGTAACAGCACCTGTCCCCTGGATGTCATCGTTGAAGGTAAGGATTTTGTCACCATATTTGTCCATAATTTTTCGCGCATTGACGTTGCCAAGGTCCTCCCAGTGAATGAGAACCTCTGGAAAGAACTTTCTTGTAGTTTGAACGAATAAATCAATGAATTGATCATAACGATCACCTCGGACACGTGCGAATTTGTTACCGATATACATAGGATCTGCAATCAAAGCCTGATTGTTCGTGCCAACATCCAACACGATTGGTAGAACACGGTTTGGATCAATACCAACTGCAGCCGTGTAC
>NZ_JBHXLC010000023.1:0-84624 GCF_042721555.1 Gottfriedia sp. NPDC058432 | reverse complement strand
TTCTTTAACTATATTTTTAATTCTAAAAACATACTTGCACTCTTAAGTAAATAATTTTGTTTATTAATAATATGGTCGTCAACTTACTCCCTGATTTAGTTGAATAAGAAATCTATATTAAAGTAGAACAATTAAACTTCGAAATCATCAATTATTTCTACTACTTTAATTTTCCCATTAATTAATAGCTCAGGAAGGTCATTAGTAACATTCCCCTTCCAATATTCTCTAGCTTGTTCAATTTTCCGAGCAAATGGTACCCCATCTTCCTTTGGTAAAAGATTTCCATCCCCTTCAAAGGAACTCCCATTAACGCTTAGTTTAACGATTTGTAAAACTTTTCTATTGAACGAATCAAATATTCCCTTCCATTTTAAAGCATCTTCGTAATTTTTGGCAGCGTATAAGCAAGACAGTCTAGACGGATATTCTGGATATTCTTGTAGTCTAACCATTTCTAAAATTACTTCTCTAATTGCCCTAGTTGTTTGACCTACATACTTCTTAGCAACTTCAGCGTTTTCTGCATCCAGTTTTAAACCTGTTTCAGTAAAATGTCTGTAAAAAATCTGTATGAAATCTTCACCTTTAGTATTTAATTGCTCCATTTCAAAAAAGAAGCTATATAAGGTATTTTTCTGTTCACTGTTGAATTCAATTATCTGCCCAAGGATCATTTTTTTTCTAGTAACAATGTGATAAACATATATTTCATTATCTTTCATAGTTCGTCTCCTACTTGAATACATCATTAATTATCCTTATTTTACCAGAAATAATAAATCCTTTGTTCAACTAATCAACCATAAATTGAAATAGAGAATGATCGAATAATGATTATCCTCTTATTTTTTGTTTAGCTAATGTACTGCTTTAGTTGAATAATTTAATACCACTCGTTTACTAATAGACCGTAAATAATATGGTCTACATAATGGTCATACAACCACTCTGCTTGCCTGATTTTACCTTCTTCAACGAATCCAAATCTTTCAGGAAGTGCTCTACTTTTGTTATTTTCAACAGCGACACTAACTTCAATTTTATTCAGTCCAAGATTTTTAAATCCATAATCAATTAAAGATTTAAATGCTTTTGACATAATTCCTTTACCTTGGAAGTGCTCCCCTAACCAATAGCCAATTGTTCCAATTTTATTTAACTTATTAATGTCGTTAAAACCAATTGTACCTGCAATTTTCCCTTTATAAATAATAGCGAATGACCTAGGTATTCCACCATTTTCAGCAAATGATTTCAACCTTGCATTAATATTTTGAGCAGTATCTTCTACACTTTCAATGAAATCTAACCAACCAAGCCATTCTTTTAAGTAAGCCTTTGAACTGATCGTTAAATTATAAAATTCTTCAACATCATTAATATTCAACATTCTTAACGACACATCTTCGTCGACCTTTTGTATTAACATTTCTTTCCCCTCGCTAATAAAAAACGTTTTTAAATATTTTACCAAAAATATCCTATTACTTCATACTTCTTATTGAACTATACTGACATTTTAGTAGATAACAAAAAGGATGGAAATCTATGAACAAAGAAAGGTTATATTCTTTGTTCATAGTAAAATGATTCATTCTTTCTTTCTACCTACGACAGGTTATCGCCAAATAAAGCGTATATCGCAGAGGTTCGGATTACATCAAGTCTTAATGAAACCATAGATTCAAAAACGATTGCTTTTTCGGACGACAAACATTACAAGCAAACCAAAAGGAGTCAAGGATGTATCATATACAATAAATAATGAATCGGCTAGCATTCAATATGCTCGATTAGGCGATCCGAGCGTTAAACAAATTCATTTCGAAGCAATTGATGACTCATACATGGCTGTTAAAAGATCAGATCAGAATGGAGTTGTATCAGAGGATCAATCAGAAGAAATGCCGTTTGATTAATCGGAAATCAAGGGGAAAACCATTCGGATTTATACAACTGATGGAAATAATAATAAAAGCGCATTTGAGACGATCGACATCCCATAATAATCATCTTTAATACTGCAATTAATGTGAACAGATGAAACAAACCCACCATCTATTGGTGGGTTCGATTATATTATTTAACCAACGTTCACAGTTAGCTTTATCTTTTAATTTACTGTACGGCTCAATTCTTCATGAAGTCCGTTGCTAGCTAATTTATCCATATTTAGAAGTAACGTTTTAACTTGTACAAAATCTTCAGTACTATCTAGTTCAAAGATTGCGACTAGATTGTTGTTATTTTCTTTAGAAACCTTCATTTTGTATTTACGTTTACGGAATAGACGTTCTACCCTTGTTCCACGAGCTACAGAAATTCTGTATGTGCCAGTATTATTGACTGTACCCGCATCAAATCCATTATATGAAAAATATGTATAATTCTCTGTAGGTTTAGATACTTTGATGTCTAATTCTTTGTTAAGAATAAAATCTTTCAGTAGGTCTAGTTTCGTCATTATCAATTCCTCCTTAGCCAATGGTGGCTTCTCTTGTAGTCGGAAAGTCAACCTCTGAAATATTAAAGGTCAGAGCTCATATTAGATAGCTCTTCTTCCTATTCAAATGATCATTTACCTCAAAATGAACTTGAACTCGATTAATTTTATCATAATAGTCCAAAAACATATAATAGTAGCTATTTTGTTAATTTGGCAACTCCATTTACTTCAACTAATTTGACCAGGCTATTAGATTGATAATCAAGAATCAGGAAGAAATATTCAATAGATAGCATCAACCAAATGATTATTATATGTTCCTTTTCTACTAAACATAATTACTGAAGTTCTCAAGTTTTAAAAAAATTATATTTCATACTTTGTAGACTTTGTTTTAGAAGAAATCGAATGAGTTGAGATGATTCCATCTTTATTTACCTTAATCCCATGTAATATCCCACCATATGCAGCTGCCCCATCAATACAGATCTTCGTTTTACAAGGTGAATACCAAATATCGAATTTCCCTTCAGTTTTGTGAAGGATTGATGTTGGGGTATGACCGAAAATAAATGTTTTATTTGTTTCATTTTTACCGTAGTGGAACGCTTCGCGAATCCAGTAAAATTCCTTGTCAGTCGTTTCTTTCCAATCTTCAAGATTAAGGTCGACTCCAGCATGAACGAATACATAATTTTCCCACTCAAAATACAATGGTCTAGATTTAATAAATTGTAGTTCAGATTCAAATTGCTCTTTCATTAATTGCGCTACTTCATTGGGACCTCTTTTATTTGTAATTTCAAATTTAAAAAATGAATTAATGGTTTCTAAACCACCCTGTCCGTAATAATACGCTTGTTTAAACTCAGGTTGCTCAAGCCAGTCCAATAACATTTGCTCATGATTTCCTAGTATAACAACCGCTCCGAATTCTTTTTCTAATTGCTCCGCTCTTATCAAAACCTCGTATGGATTCTCACCACGATCTACTAAATCTCCTAGTAACACTAGCCTTTCATGATCTGGATTCCATTGTTTAAGTAATTTTTCTAATTCATTTATACTGCCGTGTATATCTCCAATTGCAAATACCGTATCCGTATCCTTATCCATACATCCAACCCCTTCTGTAAACCTATTATTCCCACTAAATTGTTTAAATAATATAAATAGTTTAACAAATATGAATTACTAAAGTAAGTTATCCGTCTTATTGCCTTTTTACGTAATAAAGTTTTATTTAATTGTCCAATTATATCTAGGATAGTTTTTTTACCGCAGGGAATAATGAAAAGGTAAAATTTTGGTAAAGGGGATTTTTGAAATGAGTAATGAAAATAAAGATTTAAATAACAATGACTTTTTTATTGCAGATTTAACTAGTGATGCGAAGAGTAAGATTGAGAATTTGGAAGAAGAATTGGATATTACTTTGGTTGCTTATGATTGTAAGAAGTGAGTTTTCTAAGAGCGCTTTCCAGGGGTGCTCTTTTTTATTTTCTAAAAAAATAACACTCTTTTTAGTGAATGTTAAAGTAAGTATGTTTTAAATTTACAAGTAACTTTCTTGATGATGAATCACAATAAAATTGCTCCAAATTTGTAATGCCTCTTCGACTTTCTTCTGGACTAAAAATAATAAAGTTCCAAGGAAGTAAAAAAATAGGATTTATTTAGACGCTACCCGTATGATGAATAGACAAGCAACAAAAAACCATTTGTAGAATTAAGTAGATTAATGGAGAAAGGTTACAAAAGGAATTTCTAATTTCAAAAAAGAATTATTTCTTAAGGTGGTGGTATTCATGGGAGAACTAACGAATATGTTAAAAGATTTTCCAATAATTAATTTCGAATCGAAAAAACAATATCTACTGAAAGAAATATCAAAACGTTATCCGAATAATATAAAATTGCTTGAATTAGTAAATCAATTTAGAAAAAGCAATACTATCGTTTTTCCAAATGATTACCCTTTATCAAATGAATTCGTAAATACGTTATATATAGCTTTAAACTCTGATGAGGGTACGATTGAATTGTTGCTAAAAGAAAAGTTAGATGAACAAAATAAAGAATTAAAGGAAGATTATGACTACAAAATAAATTCTATCTTAAACCATTACGAAAGATTCATTAGCCTTTTGGAAGCTTATGATAATGAACTGGCGATTACATCGAACCATTTAGGTAGAAAAATTAACACACAAACTATTATCGACCTAGCAAGAAAACTAAAAATAGAATTAAAATCGATAGAATAGATAATAGGAACCTAACTTGGTTCCTTTTTGTTTATAATGTACCTCGCTGTAAATAAGTATTTAGTTTTGAAATAATTTCAGGATCGTTATCTTTAATACTCATTATTTCTCCGATAACTCTTTCCTGTTTTTTTCCGTCTTCTATTGATTCAATTAGATTTAATGTGTATTGTGGAATAGCTTTTCCATCGAAAAACCTAAATTGAATAGCATTCTTTAACATTGTTGATTTAGCTCTTACTTGACTAATTTGTTGAATATTGGTTGCAATTGAAGTCATAATTTCTTCGTCCCCTTCCAAAATATATTCATTTAATTCATTAATTATTTTTTCTAAAATTTTATCATCAGGTTGGAAGTAATAATCTAGGAATAATGTTATCATATTTGCTTTATCAGTGCCTAAAAAACCATACGATTCTATAACCTTTTGAAGACATGAAACTAAGATTTCGTAATCATCCTCTGAGTTGTCTCTATACATTAAAGGAGCTAAAGCCCAAATAATGGGATGATGATTAATACTTGAGTCTCGCCAGTAGAAATTTTTAAGATGAACTTCATTAAATGTAAAGACGTTTTTTTCTAATCCATCAACTGAATTGTATTCATACCTATTTCTAACTCCCGTGCGAGGGTATGAATTGAAACAAATAGCAAATGAATACACTGAACAATCAGGGTGATTACTTCTAATTAAACAATTGTACTCATATACTCTCCTCTGAAATTTTTTTTGAGAATAAGACTGGTTCTCGAAGTGAAGTAAAGTCTTCTTTTCCTCATCTTTTAAATAGACTTCAAAAAGAACATCAACAAATCTCGGTTCATTTTCCTTTATATTGAGTTTAGGTATGTCCGTTCCCTCGGATAGCAATCTAACGTGTCTGCTCCAATCAATTTTAAAATTAAAATCTGGATAAAAACATTGTAAATATTCTTCCAAAAACAGATGGAGGAGGTTTTTAAACATCCTATCGTGTCCTAAATTTTCAAATTCTTTACCCATATTTCCTCCTGGAAACGCATTTAGAATCAATTGTTTTTATAAATTGAAAAACAATGCTGCCTCTAGTACAGGTTCTTTTATTATATTGGATCTACTTGCACCAACCTTATCCTCCTTAAGTGTCTCATGTGAATCATAACTTTTTGAAGATCCGCTAATTTCGTTTTTGGGTCCTGGTTTTAAAAAGAAAATCAACAAAAAAACAATCGCAATAAAAGTTAAAATAAGAAATAATATTACTCTAAAAAAGCTCCCCATTATCCTCACCTTTTTCTTCAAATTACTAATCAAATAACTCTAGAACATTTAAATTCCAACATAAACTAAGTTAATCCAAAGTGAAGATACTAAAATTAAACTCAAACTTAGTCCAATGTTGATTTTCTCTTTCCATCTCTTATCTGATGGAATAATTGAAATCAGAAAACTCAGCAGGCTTAATAAAATACTTATACAATTTAAACTTAAAAATAGATTGAAGTTATTGAATCCATTAAAAGTGACATTTAAAATGAAAATTGAGTAACTAAAAATAAGATAGTAGAAACTTTTCAAATTTAACCCATCCCCGAGAAAACGTTCTATTTTGTGATTATATTAACATATTAATGTACTGGTAAAATGTTCTATATTTGAAAAATGTATGAAGATGGACTAATTATTAACGTTTGTTCCTTAAATTGTAACAATTAGTCATAATCTCTTTTATAAGAAAGATGGACTCAGAAGATGATTTTTAAACTACTGAAAATTCATATGTGTTTGCAACAAGTAATAAAAAAGAAAAAGAACGATATAGAATTATCGTTCCGTTAAAAAGTAATGTAAAAATTAAAGGTAAAAATGATAGACTTCCAAACAAGGAAATTTTAAAAGAATTTAAAAATGCATTAAAGAAAAACGAATTATGATTAATGCTTCCCCTTAATTATTGATATCAATTAATCACTACATTTGAAGGTTCCATAAGATTACTTCATTTGATGAAAAAACTCATCCAATGCTTCTCTCATCAATTTGTTCGGATAAGAACGTAACTTGTATAAAGGCGTGTCATTAAGATCAAGATTTAAGTGAAGCAAACTAATTATTTCATCTTCCTCTACCCTGTGGTAAACATAAGATTCAGCAAGATAAATCATATCATTCATTTGCGAAATAATACTTCGATCGCTTGTCGCAGTGTATTGAATTTCACCTAGTTGTTTCATATATTGATCAACTTTCTCCACATCAAATTCATTTGCCAGAAAATTTGTCACAATACTTCTCTTCATTAACTCTTCAAAATTTGTAAAATCCTTTTTTAATAGACCATACATAACAAAACAATATCTAGTTACATTATTCATTACCAATACACATTTTTTACGGCCAATTTTAAAGATATTAGCATGCCAGCAAAAAAGTTGATTCTCATTTGATAAATCTGGTTTCTCTACTTTTATTTTCATTTCATCTGAAAGTTTTTTTGTTAATTGAATGTACATGTTCTCATTTCCTCTTTCTTATTTTTCTATGGACAATTATATCTTAATTCATTTTTTAATCACTTACCGGACTACTCTCTGATGAAAATGTTTTGCATAATAAAAAAAGTGACTTTTTACTAGTCACTTTTTCATATCTTCTACATTTTAACCAATGGTACTGAAACGGAATCAAGAAACGCTTTTAATCCTTCACTATTCGATACTGCGTTTTTTGGGAGTACAAAGGCCCGATTTGATGCATAAAAGAAATAATATGCATAGTCTGCTTCTTTCACTTCAAGTATGTGCTCCCACTTGATAAAAGTCTCTTCGATCGGCGTTTTTTCAAGTAATCCTTTTTGATCTAAAACGATTTCAGTCTCTCCAAATAGCTTCTTATTTCTAGGATCTTTTGTAAACGAAGCTACACTTCTTTTAATTCGTTGCTTTTGATCGTACGGAGTGAAAAAAAAGTGCACTACAGCTAATACGATTATTAGCCAAAGATAATTCATAATCTTGACGTCTAACACATATGCGTACAAACAGAGCAAACCGAAAAAGTAGAGAGAAGCACCAGATCGTTGCTGTAAATAGCCTTTCCCTTTTGAGTTCGAGCTGTGCATATCAAAGTTAAAACGGTATACATCATTTTCTTCGTAATTAAAAGTAAAATTCATGCTGTCCCTGCTTCCCTATTTTCATAAAAAAAGTGACCAAATTGATCACTCTTTAAAGCGTTCATCCACTTAATTTTTTATTTTCTAATTAATCCAACAATTCAAATTATACTGAATGAATTACTAGAAGACAATGGACAAACCTGCCCAAACTTACTATCTTTTTCTGGAAGAATGGTCTTTCAATCGTATATGATAATAGTTTGATAATTTACCAAATTAGTCCCAATTACTTAAAAAATTATATTGATTCATTTAAGTAAAATTTACTTGAAATCGCTATATATAGTCTTATTTAGCTTAATTATTTTTATATTCGATGATTAGAATTTCATTAAACAAGCCTATAGTCTTTCTATTTGTCGAAAAATAAATGTGTATTGAAGCCCATGGTTATGCCTGATTTTTTATAGTAGCATTAGAGACCTCAGTGTTCTTAATAATAAACAACAGGGGTGATTTGGTGCTTAATAAAAAAATCTTATCATTGGTTACTTTAGGATTATTAGTTTCACCATTGTCTTTAGGAACTGTTAAGGCAGAAGGAAACGGCTACGATTTATCAAAGAAGATGATTGAACATCAGGTTAAAAAACCTCTTCAAAAAGGAATTATAGATTTTCACACGTTTAATCAGCTTGGAAAAGAAGTAAAATCTGCTCGATCCTTTTCAGTAAAAAGCTTTAATAAAACGGGGACCATGAATAAAGGTAATGTCACTAGTGCAGATGATGATTTTATTTATGAGACGGAATATAATGATGATTTTCCTTATGCAGATAATACTTCATATGACAAAATCTTGATTGGGCAGTTACTTCCTTTATATGATGTAGATTTACATAAAGTAGTCGTACCGACTGATGGACTTTTATTTGTAGCTGGGGCAACTAACTCTATTAATATTGATCTTTTATTTGCAGCTGTAGAAAAAGATTATGCAAAGAGTAATAAATTAGTATACTTAGGTTCGGAGTATGACGATGACGGCACTGAGTATCAAGCATATCAAGCTAAAGCTGGCACTTATTATGTAGGAGTTATGGATTATGATAATGCAGACGATATTGACAATAATACCGAAAATGACTTATATGCTATCATAACTGGTTTCGAGGACAATGTTGCGCCAAATAAACCGACCGTAAATAAAGTTGATAATAATGATATAGTTGTGACAGGTAAAGCAGAAGCAAATTCTACTATTACTGTTAAAGCTGGTAGTAATCAATTAGGTACTGCTAAAACATCATCAAAAGGAACTTATTCTGTAACAATAAAAAAACAAGCAGCAGGAGTTACTTTAAGTGTCTTTGCAAAAGATGCTGCAGGTAATACTAGTGCAGCATCAACTACAAAAGTTGTTGATGTTATCGCACCAGCTAAGCCAATCGTAAATAAAGTTGATAATAATGACAAAGTTGTGACTGGAAAGGCAGAGGCTAATTCTACTGTTACTGTTAAAAGAGGTTCTACAGTACTGGGTTCCGCTAAAGCTAATTCGTCTGGAAACTATTCAGTACCTATTGCCGTTCAAAGTGCAGGAACAAAGCTGACTGTAACCGCTAAAGATGCTGCAGGTAATGTAAGTGTAGCAACAACTGTAACAGTTGTAGATGTTATTGCACCAAGTAAGCCAAAGGTTAATAAAGTAGATGATAACGACTTGAAAGTAACTGGAAAAGCAGAAGCCAACTCAACTGTAACCGTGAAAGTTGGAAGTAAAGTCCTAGGTACTGCCAAAGCTAATTCAAACGGAAACTTTACAGTTAAGATCAAAGCACAGAAAAAAGGTATTACTATTGCTGTAACTGCAAAGGATGCTGCTGGTAATACTAGTCAAGCGACTACCTTAAAAGTTGTAAGACATTAATCTAAACATTGAGCCAAGGATTAATTCCTTGGTTTTTGTTTTTTAAAGTACTCAATCAATCGGATTTTTTTAATAAATACTTATCAATACTTTCCCTATAAGTTTCATAGAATTCATAAAAATAATTAAGTTGGCCATCTTTAAAAATATAGATTACTCTTCTATCTTTCGTTTGATATTCTCTAATTTTATGAGTGTTTATAATTTTAGTTCTAGCCTTTTCCCCACCTTCGTAAGCTAAGCTATTTGATGAATGAATACTTATATTAATTCTATTTGAAAGATGCAATTCAATATATGGTGAAATGAAACCATCATCTATTAGATAAACATTTTTCACTTCCAATCCAGAAGGAATAAGAATTGTTTGGTTAGTATTTAATTTATTACTTATTTCATTCCTCTCTATTTTAATCTTTGTATCTGGGGTTCGTAGAAAAAACATTATGTATAAATACATTATTAAGCCGATCCCTACAATTGAAATAAAAGAGTAGAAAATTACCTTTAGCATCATTCTCAAACCTCACATCATATTTAAAATAGCTCCACTTGTGAAAATGTTAACATACTTAAATGCATTTTAATTAAAGTAATTTTGAAATTAATATGAAGGTTTTTAATGAAAAAAGAGCATCCTCTAAAGATACTCTTTTTAGTAAAACTTATTTTTGCAAATTCATACTATACAACTTACTCATTTCCAAAATTTGCTCCTGTACTTTATCAATCACTGATGGCGGACTTATTACCTGAGCATCCTTTCCCCAAGTCAAAATCCAAGTAATCAATCCATCACTAATTGCAGCTTTTGTCGTTAAGATGAAATGCTCCTCATCCACTTGCTGAATATCAGCTTTTAATCCAAAACGATCAAGTACGACATTTAATAATCCTCTTTTGAACTTAATTTTTACGTAATCAGGTTCACCAGCAAACATATTAAAAACCGTACTCAAGTATTCATCTACATTAAAACGATCATCTGGGAATTTTTCTTCCGTTCTCTTAACTTCTCGCATTCGGTCTACACGGAAATGTCTAAGTTGATCGTCAGGTAGGCTTTTTGTAATTAAGTAATAATAGTCATTTGACCAAATTACTGCAAGTGGCTTTACAGAGTACTCTTTTCCATCATGGCTTAATTCAAATTGTTTCTTAAAATTGTATCGGCCATATTGAAATGTCAGTAATTTTTTCTCAGCAATGGCTTGATGGATTTGATCGATGGAGAAGTGAATTCGGTTACTTTCACTTTTTATGGCTGTATCTGGGATAATCCCATTGTGAAGCTTTTTGGCTTCGTTTTCACTTGTAAGGTTTTTTAGTTTATCAATAATCTTTTTGGTTTCTTGTTTATTTAAAAATCTTGAAGCTGTAACAGCATCTACTAATAAACGGAGTTCATGCAATTCAAACAGTCTTTCTTGGTGACTATATGTAGTTGCCTTACCATCTGAAGCGTTTTCAATCACATCAAAACCAACATCTACTAATACTGATATATCTTTTAAAAATGTATTTTTACTATACGAAAAGTCCTCTTCCCCTGCTGCTAATCTCTTTTTTATTTCATCAAACGTAAACTCACGATTAATATCTGTCTTACTTTCTAGTAGTTTCATTAGTTTATAGAAACGTTCTCGGTTTTCCATAAATTCCTCCGATTATTAGTAAAATTCATAGGATGTACTTAATATGTAAATTAATCTAATTTTAATTTTAACATAATTAATTGGTAAAATTTATGGTTAAAAAATACTAGTCTATTATTACTAGAAAAGTACCCTATAGAGTAGCTTGTATTAGCTGTCTACTCTATAGGGTACTTTTTAAGGTGGAGATGCATTTTATTCGTTTGATATTATTCCATCATCGTAGTCCTTATAAATTGTAACAAACTCCCTTTGGGCTATTATTAAGTCTCTTGGAGATTTTAAATCTGTTAGTGTAATTTCGCGTTTATGGCTAATTGGTAAGTCTTCTTCTGAATTCCATGAAGCGAAATATTCTATTACGCCACTCTCATTAACAGCCTCTTTAATGTATTCATATAAAATCTTCAAACATTTATCACCTTCTGGAGAAATCCGTTTTTCTCCTTTCATTGGAACTTGTTGAGACATCATCCATACTTGATGCTTAAATTGGAAGTGTTTAGAGAAACTAAAAATCCTTTTTTCCTCTAGATCATAATTCCTTTCAATATATAGATGTGTAAAATCTAGTTCATTTGCATAAACATTAGGAGAAATAGGATTTTTACCAAAGGAACCTTCTTTCAGTCGCATTGGTGAAGAAATATAATGATATTGTGTCATGAATAGATCCTCCTTTTCTATTTAACCAGTGATCCATAGAAAGCGTGCACATTTGGAGAACGCTTTGCCGGATGATCGTGATAATAAAATTAGCTGAAGCAGCAACACTCTTAATCTGATTTTTCGAGATAAACCACGTAGCTTTAGATTTTACCCTCGATACGCCTCTGATTTTGAAAGCCCCTTACCAATCTATACGCCTCCCGATTTCACGGTAGCTGCAAGTGACTGTATGTGAAAATCTTAACATAATAATTTATAGATAATTATGGTATCTATGATAAAACATTGAACTTTTAGTAAATTTTTCGAGTTATTTCTATTTAAAAAATTATATTGTCTCACTTTTTTAGCTTTTATATTAACGGCACTTCCAATTATCTACATCAAATAATACTCATTCTTTTTCTTTTATGTATCTAGTGCAAAAGTCCTCGTCCAAAAAGACTAAAAACGAAATAAGCGTGATATCAAAAAGTAAACAAGCATACACATTAAATATTGATTCCCAAAATTCTCCATTTCACATATACCAATAAAATTGTACAGGAGGTAAGGAATGATTGAATTTAAACATGTAAATAAGTTTTATGGCGATTTTCAAGTCTTGAAAGATATTAATCTCACAATTAATAAAGGTGAAGTTGTTGTTGTGATTGGGCCGTCTGGTTCTGGTAAGAGTACTTTGTTGCGTTGTATTAATCATCTGGAAACTATTAATGACGGGACACTTACTGTTAGTGGGATTTCTGTTGGGGATAAAAAAACAGATCTCAATAAGTTAAGACGCAATATTGGAATGGTTTTTCAGCATTTTTATTTGTATCCGCACAAAACTGTGCTTGAAAATATCACTCTAGCTCCTATGAAAGCGTTGGGCCAATCTAGAGAAGTTGCTGATGAAACAGCCAAACATTTTCTTGAAAAGGTAGGCATTTTAGAGAAGGCGAAATCTTACCCTTCCCAGCTTTCTGGTGGTCAGCAACAGCGTGTAGCAATAGCTCGCGGTCTTGCGATGAAACCGGATATTATGCTTTTTGATGAACCTACTTCAGCACTTGATCCTGAAATGATTGGTGAAGTGCTCGATGTTATGAAGACTCTTGCTAGGGAAGGCATGACGATGGTTGTCGTGACTCATGAAATGGGATTTGCCAGAGAGGTTGCCGACCGAATCGTCTTTATGGACGAGGGTCGCATATTAGAGGAAGCAACTCCGGCTGAGTTTTATGAGAACCCGCGTGAAGAACGGGCTCGCTTATTTCTCAGTCGTATATTAAATCATTAATAGGAGGTAATGGAATGTTTCTAAAAAAATTCATGAAAATGGCTTTAGTTTCAACTACAGCCGCCTTAGTTCTTGCAGGTTGTGGTGGTAAGGATGATTCAAAAAGCAAAGATGCTCTTGCACGTATTAAAGATAGTAAGAAAATCGTATTTGGCGTAAAATATGACACTCGTTTATTTGGATTGAAAAATCCATCAACAGGTAAAGTAGAAGGATTTGATATTGACCTTTCCAAAGCACTTGCTAAAGAAATGTTTGGCAATGATGTTAAACCTGAGTACATAGAGGTTACGTCAAAAACTAGGGTTGGTCTCTTAAATAATGGGAAAGTTGATGCGGTAGTCGCAACAATGACCATTAATGAAGAACGTAAAAAAGAAGTAGATTTTACTGATGTTTACTTTAATGCCGGACAATCTTTGCTTGTTAAAAAAGGCAGTAAAGTTCATGGACTTGCTGACTTGAAAAAAGGTACAAAAGTACTTGCTGTTAAAGGGTCCACTTCTGCAGTAAATATTCGTCAGAAAGCTCCTGATACAACAGTACTTGAATTCGAAAACTATGCTGAAGCTTTTACAGCCTTAAAAGCAGGTAAAGGTGATGCCCTAACGACTGATGATTCAATCCTTTATGGTATGAAAGAAGAAGATCCTTCATTTGAATTAGTAGGTGGTACTTTTACCCAAGAACCTTATGGAATCGCTGTTAAAAAAGGCAATAAAGATCTTGTCGACGCATTGAATAAAGCATTAAAAAGTCTGAAAGATTCAGGTAAATACGATGAAATTAAAAATAAATGGATTAAAAAATAATGATTGATATTATCGTTAGGATCTGCAGAGTCCGTAATTTTACGGGCCTGCTTTTCCTGATAATTAGGAGGAAATCCTTTGATTGATTTCTCGATACTGACAGATCATATGGAGTATTTTTTAGAAGGATTAAGAGTCACCATTTTAACTAGTTTAATCGCTTTATTATGTAGCTTTATTTTAGGAACAATTATTGCTGTTATGCGAATTGCTCCAATTAAACCGCTTAACTGGCTAGGTTCGATCTATGTTGAATTTATCCGTAACATCCCTGTACTAGTTGTTGTGTTTTTCACTTACTTAGCTGGAAGCTTTAGTGGGATGGTTGCAGGAACGATTGGATTAACCATCTACACAGCAGCCTTCATTGCCGAAGCAATCCGTGCCGGTATCCTCTCTGTTCCAAAAGGACAAATGGAAGCCGCCCGCTCGACAGGTTTAAGTTACGGACAGGCAATGAGATTAATTATTCTTCCCCAGGCGATTAAAATCGTCATCCCTCCTCTTGGCAACCAATTTCTAAATTTAGTAAAAAATTCATCATTATTAGCAGTCGTAGCTGGTGGAGATTTAATGTATCAAGGCGATCTAATTTCTGCAATGACTTACGTAACGTTTGATACTTATATTTTCGTAGCCTTATTCTACTTAGTCTTAACGATTCCTTTAAGTATTGGTGTGGGATATTTAGAAAAACGCTTGGCAAGAAGTAATTAAGGAGGTGGATGAATGGATTTTCTGCAGCCGTTCGCTGATGTATATACACTAGATCATATCAAGTTTTTACTAGAAGGATTTTGGGTCACCCTTAAGGTCGCTGCCATTTCAATTGTCCTAAGTTTTATTATTGGTGGACTAATTGGTACGCTTAGATATACGAAAATCCCTGTTGTTACTCAATTACTAACCGCGATTGTTGAGATTATACGGAACCTACCTTTACTACTGATTATTTTCTTTACGTATTTTGCCCTACCAGAAATCGGGATTGAAATGAAAATAACGACAGCTACCATCGCAGCATTAACGGTTTTTGAATCAGCTATGATTTCGGAAATTATTCGAAGTGGATTAAACTCAATCGAAAAAGGACAGATTGAAGCAGCTCGTGCGTCCGGCCTCAATTACACTCAGACATTACGTTATATTGTCATGCCTCAAGCATTGAGAAGAATGGTACCGCCGATTGTTAGTCAATTTATTTCTTTACTAAAAGATACATGTTTAGCTGTTGTTATTGCACTGCCGGATTTATTGCATAATGGACAGATTATTTATGCGCAGAAGGAATCCTATGTGATCCCTGTTATGGTGATGGTTTCGTTGATGTATTTTATTGTTAATTATGTTTTATCGTTGGTTGCGCGTAGATTGGAAATAAAGCAGTCTTGAGAAATCTGGTTCATTTATTGGGCCGGATTTTTTTGATGCAATTTTCCACATCATGCCATGCATTTAAACACAATTTAATTTTATTTATTCATCTAGTGATAGATTATTTATAATTCTACGGTACGTCTACATGTCCTACACCGATCTCTTTTGAGTGATTTGCTATATAACCTACTTAATCTAGTAACCTATAAAAGCGATAAACCAATAGCTATTAAAACAATATCTTTACATAGTAACTAAATACTATTATGAAATTTCATAGTTTATTCACAATATAAGATAACTAAATAATGAATTTTTAGTTAAAATTAACTTATCTTTTATAGAGGAGAATATATTATGAAAAAGAAAAAAACGATAATGATTCCTTTATTAATAGCTACTGTATTAATAATCACTTCGTACACTTATGTAAAAATAAAACTGCATTTAACAAAAAATGCAGTTGAGGAATATCTTATAAAGGAAAAAGGTATAAAAAAACAGGAGATAGAAGAACTTCATCCAGTTTTTGATTGGATTAAATCATCAGGTGATCGAAAATGGTCAGTTCGTGTGAAAATAAAAGGCGATAATGAATATTATGGTTATTATAAAGATCGTAAAAAAAATAAAATAATATTAGATCCACTTAGATAATAAAGAGCATCAATACTTTGCTCTCTTTTTATTTAATAGAATATACAAGGCTAAATCCATTATAACCTGAAATAAATGAATTTTTAAAATCATACGGTTTAATTATACCAGGACGTTTCCAAACTCTACCATTAGGACTACTTTCAGGAATTTTATATTCTAGCCCAGCTTTCCAATAGGAATACCAGACTATTTCACTACAATATGTATATGGATCAATATCTGTTGGATTTGTAGTAATTTTATAAGCAATTTTTTTATCTTTAAAATACCTTATTGCCTTTTGAGCTGCATTTGAACCCACAGCTGCATTATGATGTCGTGCTACATAGGTTGTTTTATAATTTTTAGTCCATGTTGATATATTAATCACTTTTGGATAATAGCCTGGACCTTGAATGTGTAAAAGTTGTGTTGCATTAATTACTATACCTGAATGTCCAACTAATCCTTTAACACCTGCATCATCAGTTACTAAGATATCACCCGGTTTATAACTAAAAGATGCTGCTCCTTCATTTGGACACCAAATACTTAAACAAAAAATAATTGTAATCAAACTTAATATAATTTTTGCTTCAACTAGTACTGTTTTCATTATTATATTATCCTTTCTAAAATTGTGCACAAGGCTTTTATAGTGGCAATTTAGGATAGAGTACTGTCATTTGGCTTTAAGTGCTTGTAAAATAATGTAACTCCTAGAATTGCTAATATTTTTATAATCATCAGGATTAATTAATTAGTAATAAAATAGTTATATAGAATTTACAGTAAAACTCACTAACTTGTGAAAAAGTTAACATAAACTTTTACACTTGAAATGCCCATAATATATCCCCTTGACTTAATAGTTAGTTAGAATACTACTTTCTCTTTATATATTATGAAAGTCAATTTTTCATTTCTCTCTTTTTCAAGATACGTGAACGCTTCTCCTATTTCTTCAAGCGAGTGAATGGATTTTTTACCGTATTTAAGATTCTTGTTTTGAGACCTTCCGAGACACCACCTATGTTTTATCCAATATTTTCTTCTAGTACCCCAAATAAACTACCAGATGTTGTTTCTATGGCTAGTGAAAATAATGTAAATCTAGAACAATAAATTTTTCAAGATAATCACTCCTTATTAATATGTAAGTAAATATTAGTATAATTTTTAGTAAAATTTACTAACTTGTGAAAATATTAACATACTAGATTCTATTAAACTCATCATCAATGTGACAAATATTTGAAGATTTTGGAAATAAAAAAAATGCAGTCCTCAAAATTTGAAGACTGCATTTTTACTTTAACATAGTATTGATCACTGTAGACAAACTCGATAAAAATCAGGTTTGCCTTCAGTCTCAGGTTGTTAGTTCCTTCTTGAGAACTAACATTTTTTACTACTTAAACTTATCTTTCACACGCTATTAAATCTTTATCACGATCCATTTTTTTATTAGCGTCATATAGAGCTTTTGATGCATACGGTTTATATTTAGTCTTACCGCCTTTATTTTTAACGGATGAACTACGGGAAACTCCACCCTTGTATGTCTTGTTCAATTCAGTACAGTTTTTAAATGTTTTCACAGCTGCACTAGCATCATCAGTTGAAATAATTGAATAACTTTGAATAAGTCCAATTGTAAGAATACCAATAACAAGTTTTTTCATCTTTAATAACTCCATTCTTTTTTTAATTAATAAAATTTCCAATAAATATGTTTAATAGTTTGTTAAGAAACAAAGATGTATTTCACATTTATCTTAATCTATTTATCATTTTAACATAGAAAATGCTGTTATTTTAGTTAAAATGTACCACATTTATTTAGGGATTATTTACTAACTTTAATAAAGCTACTCAAAATCCGAGTAGGTCTTTCGTTTATTCACATTTTATAATAATGGTAAAACATTCATATTTTTGTAATATTTTAGGTAAAAAATATAGATTACACTCTGTTAATATTATTTTATAGAGATACTAATTGAGAAATTTTTTTATAGATTAATTGAAAGTTAGCCTGAAATGGTCATTATCTCTATATAAAATCTCAGTGGGACGGTTAAGGTAAATTCTCCTAGCTATACCTCAGATAAAAGGCATGTTATCGAGGTGGAAAATGAAAAAGTTATTTATATTTATATCTCTAAGTAGTATCTTAATTTTGTTGGGATGTAATAGTGAAAAAAATCCAAAAAGCACATCCTTAGATTTAATTACAATAAACAATATAAAAATATACGATAATATCAGCGATGTAGATCTAAGTGGGTATGTTAAAAGTAATCGATTTTCAGAAGAGAATGCAAAATATTGCTTTGAAAATTTAGTAATCGATATAAATAAAAAAAATCAAGTAACCTATTTATTTGGCTTTTATAGTGAAAACAAGGTAATTATAAATGGTAAATCTATTTTAAAATATATCAGTGATATTACTGAATTACTTAAGAATAATTACTATGAAGCTTGGGAAGATAGAGGACAAGAACTTAAGTATCATAGTTACTATGATAAAAATCAGAAAATAATCTTCAAAGTAGTATATAGTATTGTATCAAAAGAAATAGTTTGGGTTGAAATTAAGTCAACTGATTAAGCTGAGTGATTAAAAAGAGAATAACCGTGAATGGTTATTCTCTTTTTAGGCAGTGGTACAAGACTATATACTTGCCTTTTTACAATTGGAAATATTAATTTTGAAGCCTACTCATTTGGGACATTAATAAAAGAAAATTAGGGAAAAGTTCCTTTCACTAACTAACCTGGATTGATAGATTCAGCCCTATTGTTTTATTACTTCGATCTTGTTACCTTTAAAATCAAAGCTTACTTTATCAAATCCTTCCTCCCAATACCCATCTACATAATTAATTGGCGAAGGATGATAGTTCCCCTCCCTTATTTTTAAAATACCTTTAATGTTACTACAATTTTTTCCAAATTGCTTTTAAAAATGTGTACAGATTTCTCTGTACACATTTCTAAAAAAGTATTTTATTTCGTTCTCAATATATAACGTTATTAATTTAATATTGGAGTTATTGTAGATTAAAGAATACTTGACCTCCAATGAACTCTTCATATCGTAATTGAGCTTTTTCGCCAGTTTTTACTAAATTAGCAATGTAGCCTTCTTTTTCATTACCTACATACATTTCATAGCTAAAATCGGGTTCTGTTGTGCCATAAATATCTCCGCTATAAATATCTCCGCTTTCACTTACTACTTTAAAGTTCATAATTCCATCAATATTAAATGCTAAATCTTCAGTAGCTGATTTTACAAATTTAACTTTTACTTTTGTTAAAATCCATTCATATCCTTCTGGTGCAGGATCATTAAATTCGTTCATACTTTTTAATTTAGCGAATGCAGCATTTCCACGAATTACTTCTTCTACTGTTAAGTCAAACTTTATTGGAAATGAATCTCCATTGTCATTATATAACTCGTCATCTACTGTAGCAGTTTTCTTAAAAGGAACTGGATTCGTTCTTGAACCTAATTTAGATTGTTTTGGTTTTACTTCTTTTTTAGTTGTTTTCACTTCTTCTTTTTTGGATGAGTCTTCTTTAACTGTAACGTCTTTTGTACCCTGACCACATGCTGATAATAATGACATTGTTAATACAGTTGTTCCTAATAAACTTACTAGCTTTGGATATTTTCTGTTCATATTTTTAACCTCGCTTTTAAATTTTTTTGTTAGCGTAAATAATTTTCGAGTTATTTATCCTTAAGTGCATCTGGGTAAACGATTTTATCAAACTCTTTTTGAGTAGCTTGATCCTTTATTAAGATGGTGACTTTATAATCATTTGGATCTACTCCGTTATAAAGTTGATACATCATTCCTGACATTCCAAATGTTAATGCTGCGAGACCATCCATGCTATTTTCATAAGCTGATTTGTCTACAATTAAAGTGAACTCTGAAAAATCATTGTTGTAAGTGACATCCTTCAGTGAAGCAAAATCTTTACTTTCGTTTGTTTCATTGACTGTTTTAATAATTTGCTCTCTCATACCCTTCATTATTTTTTTATGTTGTGATTTTGACATTTTGTAGGTTAGAGAGCCATCGCTATTCTTTGTTACTTTAATTCCTTCTTTTTCAGCATCGGCAATTACTTTATTGATGTCATCACCCTCGAACATTGAAGCTGGTAGAGTAAGTTTTACGTTGAATAGGCCTTTGTCGACGGCTACTTTTTCTTCTTTTGGTTTTGGATCTTTTGTTGTTTGTTTTGCCTGGTTGTTTGATGAACAGCCTGCTTGTAGAGTAATTAGAAATGCTAATAATAGGTAAGTGAATTTTTTCATTGGAATTCCTCCTTCAGTTTTTTAAAATTAGGGTTTGATTAAATCTGGATTAATCTTAACTGATGGGATGGTCAGAAAATTGAGTGGGTGAATGAAAGTATTGGTTCTATTTGGGGAATTGATGTTTTTAGTAATAATTTAATCTTGAAAATAAAAAACCTACTCAAAAAATTGAGCAGGTCTCAGTTTAATCTTATTTATTACATCATTTCTATTAATAACGCTATTTGGACTTTTATCCTATGACATTCTTTAATTTTAAAAGTAATCTTTCTTCCTCTCTACTTTCATTTGTTTTCAATCTAATTATAGGAATATCATATTTATTTAATATTTCATCTTTCATCATGTCTCGCTTTAATTGTGTTGGATTATTTGCATGGAAAGCATAACCATCTACTTCAACAACTAAAATTGGCATCCTATCAACTTTATTAAAAATTAAGAAATCAGTATGTGTCAAAATATTCATCGCATATTCCGCTTCTTCATCTGTCAATTTAAATGGATCTCTAATTAACATCCTTTAAGGCTGATGCATTACATAACTAAGGTTTTGATATTCAGGCAAATTCAAAATGTCACTTATGACTACATTCATTATATTTTCTGATTTATATTTAGAAACATTCTTAGTCTTTTTCAACGTATCTAGTAATTTGTCTGAATAGCTACTATATAGAAGATCAAATACAGAATAAATTTTACTCTCAATAACTTAAAATTATTATATTGAATATATCTTACTAAATCTCCAATATTAGTGCCTTTCCATTCTTCTCCACCATCTGATGCTACAACAATTAATTTATCGACAGCACGAGAAACTGCAACATTTATCAAATTTGGGTCGTCTACAAAGTCTTCAGCTTTTACTTTATTAGCTACTGTAGAAAGGATTATTACATCTTTTTCTCTCCCTTGAAATTTATGAACCGTATCTACTTGTATATTGCGACGACCTGCAACCTTTGAAAGCTCTTCGGCCTGCATACGATAAGGTGAAATAATACCTACCGATTGTTTTCCTTCATCTATTTTTTGTTCTGGTATAATTTCATCAAAGATAACCTCAATTTGTCTTTGATTTATCATCCCTCTCGCATGATTACCTATTGCAGTTTTGTATAAAACCAATGGTTTATTTAAATCCTCTTCATCAGTCATTACAATCAATTCATTATTATAAAACTTTTGATTACAGAACCCAATAATCTTAGGATGGCAGCGATAGTGTTCCTTTAATAATGTTTTAGGTATATCTTCAAATAATGTAAGGAACGATGACAATAAGCTATTTGAAGTATATTTATAAGCTTCCTCTAATCCATAAGAATTAAATATATTGTTTGTGATCGAAGTAACTTCTTTTGGCACTACATTTGGAAGCTGTTTCGTGTCACCTACTATTACTGCATTTTTAGCTGTTGCAAGTGCAAGCGCCCCAGTAACAATATCAACTTGGGAAGCTTCATCTACAATTACGTAATCAAAGAGATAATTTTTCCCGGTACTATTGAGTAATGAATGAGTTGTACTAAGGATTACTGGATATTCATTAGCAAATTTATCGAAATTCCTCCAAAGATCCCCTTTTTGAAACACACTTCTATTACTGCCACTATATTTCATCGCCAACTTCGCTTTAAATAAGTCCATTGAACGTCTACTATATTCTTTCATTTCATTTTCAAAGTTATAGTTTTCAAGTGTTTTAGTTAATGCATTTAATTGAATATTAATCTCTTTGATTTTTTTCTCATAAAAATTCTTTTGTAAATATGAGATAGCTTGTTCAGGTGGATAACTATAAATTTTAAAATCATATACTCCATAAATGAATAAGTTGAATAACTTTTCTGTTAAGGTTATTTTTCCTTTGAAAGACTTTTGTTTATATTCAATTAACAATTTTAATATTTTATCTGAATTTAATTTAGATATGGATTTGAAATGGTAATTTTCAAAAACAGTTTCTTTATAATACTGATTAAAATACTCATTTTCAGTTCGTATATTTGATAATTCTTGCTTTAAAAGTGCCTGTTTATTTCGATAACTTAGCATTTCATTTAATTTTTTCTGAGATGAAATTAATTCTGTTTTTAATAAGTCAAATTCTTCGATTGTCATTTTCCAGCCGTTCATATTCGGTAATATACTGTTTTGTTCTGCTAAGAATTTTGCTTTATTTTCGTTATTTCCTAAATATGCTGCAATGAAATCAATATCGTATCTTTGTAACTTTTCTAACACATTTGCGGTTGCAGAATTATTATTCGATACTACTGCGACAGTTTTATCATTTAAAATTGCGTTTGCAATAATATTTAAGATAGTTTGTGTTTTTCCGGTTCCAGGTGGTCCTTCAATTGCACTTATTTGATTATTTAATGCTTTCTCAGCTGCATATTTTTGACTTTGATTAAACCCAAAAGGGAAAATAGCATTTACTTCAATATCATTTTTAATAAATGACTTTTTGTCTAAATATGTTGATAAAACGCTACGGGGACTAATTACTTCAAGTTTGCTGTATTGTTGACTTAAAAAACTTTTCTCTCTTTCATCCCTTACACTAATTTGTCCTGCAAGTTTATTTAGATATTCAAAGATGTTGTTTGAACTACTATTCTTTAAACTAGTTTCTTCGATATAAATCTCTGATTTTTTGTATAACTTTTTATAACCCGATTGAAACTTAAGTTTTATATATTCTCCAAAATCAAGAATCTTAATTACACCGCTGACTGGATTGTTATTTTCATAAACAAGCCATTTCTTTGGGTCATATACTTTGGGATTCTTATACCAACAAACATTCAAAGAATTATAGCAATAAGACTTACTACTATTTCGATATTTAACTTCGAATTTGTCTTTTACTAGTTCACAAAACTCTATTTCTTCTGTTTTATCCATGTTTTTTATTAGGATAAGATCTTTGTCATCATTCAATTCCATGGGTCCCTTCTATCTTAATCAACATAACAAAACTCCCTTAAAGGGAGTCTTTTTAATATATAATAACTTATTTTTACTCAGGTACATATATCTTTTGTAATGGCAATAATGAAAGTGTTTCATTAGGCATTTTTTCGTACCAATAAACTATTAAGTTTACTAATTCTTCTAAATCGAGTAACTTAACGTTGTTTTGTCTTGCTACCTCTTTTGCTTGTGATGTAAATCCACCAGTGGACAAAAATAAAGCATTTGCATCAATCGGGAGAGCTCCTAGCAATTGCTGAATTTCTGGTGAACCAGAAGTTGACTTGCGATGTTTTACTTGCACTTTAATAATTGGCTTCTCAAACCCAAAAGCATCCTTATGGGCTAATATATCTACACCACCATCAGGACCCTTGGGGCTAACTCGAACATTGTATCCCATGGCTTGTAGTAACCCCGCTAACAAATCTTGCATTTCCCAAGGATCTAGTTTATCCACCTTGTCTTGTACCATTGTTAATGCCTTTTGTACAAAATCTTCCTTAATAATCTCTTCTTCCTCTTTGTTGTCATCAGGATCAGGTGTTGGGTGAGTACCCTTTATTAAAGCTTCTAACTCATCTCCCCAATCATCAACACGAAAAACCGTAAGGACAGATCCCAGAGTATTTTTAGCACCTTGTCCTAATTTCACTAGAAATTTTACAGACATTTGATTTCTTTATTTACCATTTAGACTAGGACTCCGACACTCGAAAAAGTATGCATAGGGGGCAAATATCAACCGCTGCAATTTTTAAAAATAGGCTCTGTTAAATTAAAATGTTGATTTTTGAACTAAAAAAGATGTTGTCTAATTAGACAACCTTAGGAACTCTTTCTCCAAAAGTCTCCTCCTAGTAGACCAATTCTTTATACAAATTAAACATGGTTAGACTGCCTTCTCGTCCTTCAATCTCAATTGTATAAATCACCCGCTGTGTATCCGGAATGATAGGTACTTCGGTAAAGCCTAATCCAAGATCGTTTCACGAGTTGATTGTACCGTTTTAAGTAAAACCATACACTTTTTTCATCACCTCCATTTTCACATCAAAAAAGCCAACAAGATAATCTTGAAGGCTTTTGTAGCGTATTCACAAATTATTTTTCTACTCATCTTTAATAGGCACAAATACTCGTTGTTTGTTATTTTCGGTAGGCATAAACAGGATTTCTGTTTCTTTATTTGGTAGTTCAACGACTTCATCAATAATATTATCAATTCCATCTCTCTCCTTGTTCTGTTCCATACCTTTTTTAACTGTGCTCAAGTTTTTGTTTACTAACTCAACTTTTTCTTTGGCTTTATTAACATCGCTTTTATATTTAAAAACACCACCTAAGTTGATGCCCGTTTTAATTATAGATGAAATGCCCTCATCAGTAGAAATACGAATATCAGTTAATTCATCTAATGATTTTTCAAATTTTTTCTTTTTATCAACCAATTCGTTACTACTCCGTTGCTGTATTATTGAATAGCTCTTCTCAACTTCTAATTCATTATTATGATAAAAACTATTAGCATAATTTTGTTTTAATTGCCTTGTTAGTCCATTAATAATTTCTATTTGACCACCTATCTTCATTCTTGTTCCAATTTCAATTAGTTCTGCAAACAAAGATAATTTATTAGCCTCAAAAGCAATAGTAATTGTGAAATTATTATCCGAAAGTTTCTTTTCCTCACTTTCTTGTCTTTTCAAACGATATATATATTCTTCATGAATTTCATCTGCAGTTTTTTTATAGTTCCTAATAGCAGATAAATCAGTAGTATCAACAAATTCTCTATTTGCAATTTCATACAAACCCTTTCTAGCTGCTATCAAACGCCCAATGTTTGTATCATGATGGATATTTAGAAGTTCTTCTAATTTCGCATCCATATCTTTAATTTGAGCATTAATTTTATGCAAATAATATGTCCCTGAAACAGCTGACATCACTTGCATTCCTGCTGAAAGAATAATTGCTGGATTCACTGAAGCACTTAAACCAACGTCAGCAAAACCAGCGTGCTCGACTAAAAGTCCCGACGCGTCTCGCACCATTGTTGTTGTAGTTCCATTTGCAAATTTCGACAAATTGACGGGATTTGAAGTTGCCGTAAACAAGCCATTAGGTGCTTGTTTTGCAATTTGAGCTAAAGTCATTCCTTGATTAGCAACTTGCAATGCCGTTTGTGAAACGTTACCCATCATCAATGACAATTCAGATACAAAGACTTCCTTGTATTTTTTCTTTGCTTTCAATTTATCTTCAGTTATTTTTTCCAAAGAAAGCTCACCCCCTATAGGGTTAGAGACAACAATTTCATAGATTTCATTTGAGTTATTTAACATTTTATCTTCAGACATTTAAACTATCTCCTCAATCTTTTCATTAAATATATTATACAAGGAAATCAATGAACATTTTATGAAAAATGCTAATAAGCGATATTTCTGCGTTAAAGCACCGCTAAATTCTTATCTTTTACTTGGTGCAAGTTTTCCGACCAATGTTCCATCATCCAAGGACGACTTTAATATCCATTGCTTGGAGAAGGTTTGTAAAACTATCCACTTGTAACCGTCAAGAATGGAGGGAATTATATGATTCCAGCAAACTGATCTTTTTTTCTATCCTCTTCAACATTTGCCCCCGTTCGATTAACAAACCCGAGAACTCTTACCCCATCGGCATTTTATACAAATCCCTCTCCTCTATGGTTTCAACGTTTAACTTTGGTCAGGACTAGTAAGCAACACACGCATCGATTCCAGAGCTACGAATGAAGTGACTTCAAGATAAATTCGTGTTAATATATGGAACGAGTTTATATTTGGCCTGGCTAGGGGAAATCTATAATGGACAATATTCTGAAAGTAAAAAGTTTCCTGTTATAAATGATGTTTCTGGTATTAAGAAGGGATACGAAGAATCACTTAGAGAAATTGAAGTGTCAACAGATGACAAAAAGAAACAGTTGTGGGACAGTGTTAAAAGTGTTGCAAGAGGAGCAATTGCAGATAATATTCCAGTTCTTAAACAGTTTTTATAAATCCACGAAGAATACAATAGAAATATTGAAGAGCAAAAGCGCATTGCAGTTTTCAATGAATTATTCAATAGAGTTGAAGATTTCGAAGAGATTAAAGAAAAACTACTAAAAATGTTAACTAATCATCAATATGGCCTTGTGTTATTTAACAAATACAAGCGAATATCAGAAAGTATGCCATATGTTGAAGAGGGAGTTAAGATTTTATCAAACACGTTAGAAACTTTAGTTGATGACAATTTACAAGAAAAGTTTTCACAACACAATTACTTCCTAGAATTGATAGATAAATTAACTATTCAAGCTTTAATCTTATTAATTGATAATAAAAATTGGCCCGAACAACTTAATTTGAGTCCAAGTGGCCGACATGTGTTAGGTCAAGCAATTGTTGAAGATTGGTATATTCAATTTGTTCTGGAATATAATGAGAAGAGTGGAAGGCAACTTGAAGTGCAGTTACTTGAATTAGCTGTTCGTGAGCTATATTCAAACGGACTTTTCACTATCTATCAAGATGGCGGAGGTCATTCAGTAGTCTTAACCGTTCAAGGTGTATCTCTATTAACTTATCTTTCGGATAAATAAAATATAAATATAGAGACCTCCTTGCAAAATCGTGGGGTTATCCTTTACTTAGCTAAAATCGATTGTACGCGAGTAATTACATAAGATGTTCTTAACAAGTTTTATTAGCCATTCCAAAAAGAATGGCTTTTTTTATTGTATCCCTCCAAGTCCAATCCCACTATGATATTTACCAAATAACTTGCCGATACTTATAATGAGGTTTTTGATTTAATCTTTAACTAAACCACCAGTTAAAGATTAACTTCACAATGACCGCAAAACTTCATATTTAAGTCATACAAGAAAATAAAATAACAAATTGTTGTTCTTCTCCGCAAATATGGCAATCGTTGTTGCATAGTATAAGTCAAATATGATAAGACGATAACTTTGAACCTAATCGTCTTAGAAAGGAACTTTTCGACAGTATTTTTTTGTTCTGCGTAGCAAATGAATCTGTTTTCTGTTTTTCTGTATTTGTTCTTCTACTTTAGTACCTGACTGTGGAAGGTTACTTTTGTATTAGAGGTATTCTATGGTTATAATCAGCAAGTTCAAAAGTGACATTGAATCTTTATAAGCAAGAAATACTTCGTCCTAAAAAATCTTCGCAACTTATTATCTCGTTATTCTCTATAGATTTTTTATACTCTGTATCAGACATTACAATGATATCTGTTAAAGATAGAATCCCCTTAGATTTCATCCAATGAAAATATTTTTTTATATGTTGAGATATTTGTATAACAGTAGTTTGAATTGAAGTTTCCTTCATTATGATAATTAAGGTCACTGTGTAATCAGATATGTCACAATAATGAGCAGCTTTAACAATATCTCCCAAAAAAGCTTTTCTATCAGTCTTTCGTTCATTCTCTAAAATATAAACTAAATCACCTTTTTTTAGACTTAAATCTGGACTATATACTTTTATTAAATTCTTCCCGTTTGACTTTATTATGATTTCGCCATCACAGTGATCAAGTTTTTTAAACACACTATCGGTCAATTCTAGGCTTTGTATTTTGATATACCATATTTTAAAAAATCCCTTCATAATTCCAGCACTTTAAATTTCGGTATTTAGCTAATTCAGAGTACTGCTACTATAATTTATATTCCATCTCTACTTTACTAAGCGATACATTGATACATCATACTGGGATTTGGTTAAAGAAGACGTAAGTATTTCACCATTATTATTAAAGACCATATCATCTAAATTGCAATTTGAGAGGAATGAACCTTCAATGTCTTGCGTTCTACCTGATTTAATATTTCTAGATAGTTGTTGAGCAATATATTGCGACAAGGAATTCTGTTCATTTGTCCATTGTCCTCCTACTTTATAGCCAAGCTCATTAGCAATTTCAGGGTATCTTTTATTCAGTTCAATTGCTAACTGATAGGCTGTTACAAAAGGTGTGCCAAAATGATGCTCTGGATTGCTTCGATATTTCACTTCTGACAGTAGCACTCGAATTTTGCCTTCTACATCATGCATTTCCCAGATACTCATCATATCCATCTCCTCTGATTAGATTATAAAATGGCTTTTAACTTTCTTTGGAAATCAGGTGAAAACACCTTTTCATTAACTGAATCAGCAAATAACATTAGAAGTTCATTTTCGCTGATATCTAATGGTCTAAGAATTAATCTCTCATTACCGTTCTTGTTGAACTTATAGTACGAAAAGCGAATTTCGTCTTCTCCTGTTGCTTTAACATTAATTCGTTCGATAGTGCTGATTGTCTCCCCATCTACCAATCGCCCTTGCTTTAATAGGTCACAGTATTCTGTACTCTTGAGTACTTCATTTTGTTCATTTGTTTCTTTGTGTAAGTCAATTACCCCATAGTCAACAAGAAGTTTTGACAAGGCTAAGTTAATAAGTGAGTTCTTACTCATCTTTAACTTCTCAGATATGTTGTTCAAAGCATCATCTACATCTTGGGCAAGAGATAGATTCAATCTAGTTTTTTCTTCCATTATAATCCACTCCATTTTGGTGTCTTTCTTACTTATGGTGTCATTTTAACACCACTATCTAAATTAGTCAAATGCATCTAATCCTACTAATGGAAATTGTATTTAGGATAATTACTGTAGATAACCGTTCTATACTTTAATTACATTCTCACATAGTCCACTAAAAATGAGGTTCATTGCTACGCTGTATGTGTCCAATGACAATCACTCTTATTGAAATACATATCTTTTATGCTGTTCACGTTTCCGTACATGAATAATTTTGGCATATCTTAGTGTAGTATCTGGCAAGCTGTGAGCTAACAATTCCTGAATAGTTACGAGCTCAGCTCCACTATCTAATGTTAATGTTGCAAAAGTATATCTTAAAACATGGGGACTACTTTATCCTGTAAGCCTGCTCTTTGAGCGATTATACCTATTTTTCTTTGATTATAATACTCTGATAGAACAGTAGACAATTTATTCTTTGTATTTTCCACTTCAATATAAGGATACAAATCTTTTAAAGCAGCCACTAATTCTGATAATACTTGCTCTCCTAGATTCATAATAACAACTCTCCTTAGTTCTTATTAGTAACTAAGGATTATCTATTCAAACACCAAAAATACCAACTGAGATAAACAACTTTCTATTTTCTTAAATTTAATCTTTTAATAGGGAAGAGACGATTACTTTTGGAGTAATCGTCTCTTAATAGTTGTGTATTGCTAGTATCCTTGTACTGTGCAGCACAAATGTCTCTTAAACTGATAAAAACAGCACCTTTAATGAAGTAAGCGGTATTCACCATTTAATATTATATATCCCTAATATGTTATTCAAAACAAAACTCAGAACTATACTTTAATATAATCTTCTAATACTTAAATTACCATTACAATCTTCTTGAATATGATTTTCTTCCATTAACTCTTCTAAGATAGAATCTATGTATTCAGAGGAAATATCTACTCTGTTAAAATAGTCATAAATTTTATTTCGGGGCATTGGATTAAAATTATTAATTTACAAAAAAGTTTTTTTCAAACCTTCCTTAATTCGTCTTCGCCTTTCTACCTCAAATTCTTCTTTTGTAATACCTCCATTTATAATTTCTTTAATAAACATATTCCAGAATTCCCTCAAACTTACCCTCTCCGTTTCTATTTTTTGTAATGTTAATCCAAAAAACAAATTGTATTTTATATTTCTTTTCATTCTACAATTAAGCTTTGCAATTCTGTCAAAGAGATTTGCATTTAAACTACAGCTTTTCTAGATAAGTTAACTTGAATGTGTTATCTTTTTTGCTACTTTTTCTCTAACACGATCAGCAACATTATCCGCTTTTCTCATAAGCAAAAAAATATCCTCTTTAATCTTATAGTATTCTTCTAAATCTCCATCAAACTCTTCCATAATATCTAACGTATTAATTACATTTTTATTTATATATTCCTTAAGTTTTTTCTTTTTTTCTTTTAATCTTTCTTCTTTAAACTGGGACTCCAGAAATACTTCCCAATCCTTTTTACCCTTAGCTGAATTACAATCCTTACAACTAGGGACTAAGTTACCTATCTGGTGACCGTATCCTTTAAATTTCCCATCTTTCACTAAGTTTACAACATGATCCCATGTCTCAGCTTTTTTGTCATCACAATAAAAACAATCCAAATCTTCCTCTGGATTCATTCCAAGTATTACTAATGCCTGCTTAACTTTTTCTTCCGAATATGGATCACAAATAGCTAAAGCGGAAGCAAACGCATGATTAATAGTAGTTTGTCGTTTCCCATATATTGAATAACTTTGTAAGTGCTTTTTTATATCCTTGACTTTCATTGAAATCCCCTTTCCTTGTGTTTACATTATTGGACATTAATTGTCGTTTTACCTTGTTTCAATCTTTTAGAACTAAACGAGAACCAAAAATCTCCTAATTCGAGGGGAGCTCATAATCTAACTTCCCCTTTCTTTTAATACAATCACAAACGTCTAACAAAAATTTTTTCTGCCCCATTAGTGCCCCACAACACCTGTTTTATATTTTTTATCCCTCTGTTATACAATATAAAAACCCTTGAATAACAAGGGTTTTTTGTATGATCCCAACTGGACTTGAACCAGCGACCTCTACCCTGTCAAGGTAGAGTAGCAGCTTATCGTTTTCTCACGTTTATTCCATTAATTTTATACATTAACTTTACATACCATATTTAGATTAATTTTTAAAACGGCAATTATTTCGCATAATATTCACAAAGATAGTTTTTTTGCATAATTATATATAAATTCGACGTACATTAAGGAGTTATTATCTTTCCTCAGAATCTAGCATTTAAATATTAAATTTTAATTGTGAGATTTCTTCTTGTTCTTCTAATTCAATTTTTTTGATTTGCTTACCCATTTTAGAGATTAATCCCACTACAAGCGCATTTCCCATGCAAAAGTAACGCATTCGATTTGGCATGCCCTCTGTCCAATTATCTGGAAAACCATTTAAGCGTTCGCATTCAACTGGAGTTAAAAAACGCTTACGACCCTCTACTTCCACGATATGAGTACTACGGTTTACCGATCCTTCACTTGTTAACATTGTACGTCCTGGACCATTTATATCGTCTGTCGGCGACATTCCCCCTTCTGAAAAAAAATAATCATGTCCTTCAGAAGAAGTACGTTTTATTCTCTTGGGTCCTCTTAAGTAAGCAAATTTTTCAGCTACTGCCTCCGTCAAGTAAAAGCTCTCATCAATAGTTGTCTCATCAACTAATATATCTTTCAATGGGATATTCTCTTCGTTTAATACCTGTGTCTGCGTTGTGAATACTTTACCAGACCTCATACAACCAGCAGAATAAAAATTAAAAGAAAACTCATCCGAAATTTCTAACATATCTAATGGTAATTTAACTGTTGATCTACGATTTTGATATGGTTCTTCTTTAACAGGAAATGCTTTCGCAAAGAAACCTTTATTAAATACAATCTCATCCAAATGGAAATTCAACTGGTTCTCTGCATAATCTAATGTACTTTTATAAGCAAAAATGAATACACGTCGACGTTTTTGAGCCGCACCATATTCTGCAGCATTTATTACCCGCCACTCTACAATATAATCCAAATCACGTAATGTTGCTAACATGATTGCAAAATCTCGTCCACGTTGCTTTGATGGTGATTTTAATAAACGATCTACATTTTCTAATAATACATACTTTGGATGTGAATTTTCAAGTACACGTTTAATCTCCCAAAATAGAACTCCCTTTTTCCCTTCAAGCCCTTTTTCGCCAGATAACGAACGTGCTACTGAATAATCTTGGCAAGGAAATCCACCTACTAATAAATCTATGTTTAACTTCTGAAAAACAGTATCAGGTATAGTTGTAATATCTTCATTACTTCTATTACCTTCTTCAAAATGACTGGCATAGCAATCAAACGCATGCTGCACTTTTCTTGAAGGTTCCCACTGATTAGCCCAGACTGTTTTAAAAAAATCTGCATCTGCGGTTTCTAATCCTAAACGAAATCCACCAACACCAGCAAATAGTTCAACTACGTTCAACTTATTACTCATAACACGAACATCCTTTCTCTTATAAGAGTATTATAAGCTATGATTAGAAAAAGATCAACTTTAAATTAATGTTGACCTGATAAATATTTATTTTAATAAAATAAAAAAAATTCTGTAAAGCACTTTTACTTTACTTACTTTTTAAGTCTTAATAATTTGATTTGTATTATATTAAAGAAACTAATTAGGGCATTCTATCGTTCGAAATTCTACATAATTGAGGAATAGAATTTAATGAACATGCATTATGTTCTGTGTATTCTTGATAAAAATTTTTATGGATGTAAAAAGATAATACAATTACTTAAATATTATTGTAATTACTATCGAGGATTCTATAAATTTAAGGATTAGAGTTGAAGAATTTTGAGTAGTTTCAAGTGATATTGGAACGGAAAAATATATATGATATTTTATACTTGGAACAATTAAACACTTTTTTAAAAAATTAATCACTAATTTAATCTCTTTAATTTTAATTTAACAGACTTGTTTTTTGTAAGAAACCGTACCCATTCAGGTACGGTTCTTTATTTTATCATAAATTTAAGAAAACTATTTCTAAAGAACCTATTTTCATAAATCATGAATATAATAATTTATCCATTTTGCCATAACAATGATTACGAGAATAGATTACATATATGGCAAAGATATTATATCTTGAATAGATTCAAAATTTCTTCATAATCAACTTCCGGGTCTGGTTCTAAGATTCCATTTTCAATTGCATTAATCATACGCTGTTCTTTTTCTTTTAATCGATAATATATTCGCTCATCAATTGTGTTTTGTCTTTCATTTTGACCTTCTAACATAAAATAGTAATATTGAGTATAATCATCATCTTTTAAACCTAGACGATGGATACGATCTCGTGACTGTAACATATGTGTAAGATTAAAGGAGTACTCTAAATAAATAGCGTCATGGCAAGTACGATGTAAAGATACCGATTCAGCTAAAGTATGCGGATTGGTAATCAAAACTTCGATTTCTTCTCGTTTAAATGCTTCAATAATTTCCTCACGCTCTTTTTGATGGGTACTACCGTAAATGACTGCTACTTTAACACCTTTAGATTTTAAATCGTTATATACTTTGTCAATTGTATTAACAAACATACACCAAACTAAGCATTGCTTGCCCTCATTCTTTAAATTAATAACAAGCTCAATAGCTGCTTTATATTTTGATGTCGTACTGACTTGTCTGATTATTTCAATTTCTTCATCAGTAAAAACAACATCATCTTTTTCGAAATTATTATACCAACTCGTATTATCTTCTTCACCATACATTTCAATTCGACTAATGGTTTTTAATAATAATTCTGGGTTTGAAGCTGCTTGAATCAAACGGATATATAAGTTAAATGCGTCATTACCATATTTTTTATATAGTAAATCAATAATTTCCTGTTCTAAAGTGTCAGTAGGTACTTTGATAATCTCATCAGTATTCGCTGGTGGAACTTGAAGATCCATTTTTGTAGTTCGCCAAAAGAATGGATACAATTTATCATTGATTTTTTTGATTTTTAATACGTCTGGATTTTTTAATTCGTTAATTTTGAAATTAAAAAACTTTTTATATTCATCTGTATATAGAATATTTAAAAAGTTAAATATATCCTCGTACGTGTTTGGTATTGGTGTACCTGTTAATACAAATTTGAATAACGGTTTTTCTGCAATTTTCTTCGCTACCTGGGCCCGTTTACTTCTAACCCCTTTTATTTTGTGTATTTCATCGAAAACTAACATTGTTCGGTCATCAATAATTTCACTTAAAATACTTTCATATTTTTGGAGAGACTCATAATTTATTAAAATTAAGTTTTTGTTAGAACTATTAATTTCAAGTTGAATACTAGGTGATTCTTCATCATGTATATCCAGAAGTTTAAGCTCTTTTTTATCACCGAAGTTCGCTTTGAATTCTTGTTTCCATGCTAAGAATGAGTTTTTGGGACCTATCATTATAATCTTATCAATCTTGTTAATTTGGGGCGAATTTAAGTAAGCAAATACACCATAAATCATTGATGTTTTTCCGGCACCTGGAACAGAGAAGTTTGCAGCTTTTTTCATTTGTTGCATATAAAAAGCACTCCACATTTGCTTTTCACGTAACTTTCGGTCAAGTTCTACACTTACGATTTGTTGGAATTCTATAAATCGATCTACTATTTGTTCATCTTGACATTTTAATAGAATTGCATATTTAGATCGTTCTTCTATCCAATAGGCTTGCTGTTCTAAATAGTGTTCAAGTTCCTTACTCACTATAAACCTGAACTTTTTCCTACTAGCAAATCGCTCAAATATTTTAATGATTTCGTTCATATCCATGTACGATAAGTCAGATTTAAAATTTGGATAAGCATTTTCTAGATAGGGTGTTAATTTTTGTAATGCGTAGTCTTTTCCTTTAATCACATATGATGTTAAAGTATCCTCTAAAAATAATTTGTCATCATCAATTGATAAAACTAAAGCATCATCAGTTAACATATCTGTGTTCAAAATAAGTCTCCCTCTATCAAATGACATAATTTTTTTCTTTATTACTTCATTAATTTCTTTCACATAAACACACATAGTTTGTGCTTTGTCTTCCCAAAGTGTTTCAAATTCTTGTCGTGCACGAACTAATTTTTGTTTGTCAAAATCTGATGATAGCCAAGATGCGGTAATGTCAAAAGATTCGAAATTTTTTTCAATTGCTGCATTAGTTTCATTATTAGATCCCGTAAAATATATTATGTTACCTTCTTTGTCTTCACATAATCCGAATTTCGAATGAAACAAACCTAATGTCTTAAAGCCAATCTTAAAATCCACTTTTTCTTTTGCGATTAAGTGTGCTAAATTACAAAAATTCATTTGCTCATCATTTGTTAAAGGTTCATCTAACTTTGAAAATAAATTATTCAAAAGCTGCTCTCGAAGATTGTAACCTAGTTTAATCAATTCAAAATCCTCTTCGCTAATATCTTGTGAAATAATAAGCCTCATTTTCCCACCATTTTGAACGAGCCCTTTCAAGCCCTTAGCATATGCTGCCAGGGCCTTAGAGCTAAAATAACCACTTACTCGATCATAGGAAGTTGCAATTTCGAGAACAGGATTGTAAAATTCATTTACAATATTTGAACTAGTTGTATAATAAGATGGCTTAAGGGCAATCTCATTAAACACCAATTTTATCACCAAATAATTTCGTTGTTGCTTCTATTTTTTCAAGTAGTGTCTTGAATTCTAGTTTTGAAGTCGCATCTAGACGAGGGATTTGATCTGTATCAATTGACTCAAGTGCTGTAAATGCTCGTTTTAAATATTCGACTGGTTGGAATTGAATACCAGAAATAATCGTTTCTGTGATTTTTCCTTGAATCAGATTCTCTGATTGTGATTTAATAGTTGAGTCTAAGTCTGCATTGACTTCTCGAATTACTTCTTTCGTAACTTCTTCTTTTTCTTGAAATGCCTCGTACACTTCTTCAACTATTTCTTCATATTCATCTAAGAATTCTTCGCGATTATTTGCTTTTAAAATATTTTTACCAATTTCGCGAATGTGTCGAGTTAAATCTCCACGATGAGGAATCGCCATTGCAGTAAACAGGGCGTTTCTCACGCGTAAATATTCAGCTTCATCTTCATCATCTTCTTTATTTAATATTCCCATGATTTCTTGTAATGGTCCATCTAAATTTAAATCGCGTGCGACATAATATTTCCCTTCAGCATTAATGAATTCTAAGAAATCAACCATTAGATTTGCCTTTTTTACCATTTTTTCAACATCTGATTTTTTCTTATTTGTATTATGTGCATAATCTTCTATGCTAAATAACTTGTCTTTAACAATAACACTATAAACTTCAACTAAATTATCGATGGGATCATAATCAACTGGGCGTTCTTCAGCATGCTGTAAATTTAATTCTAAACGTTTAATGTCTGTATCTGATAAACCTTCCGCTTGATCTAAAATTACTGATTCAAAATAAAGATTTGTACCATCCTCTTTATTTATTAGCCGAACGCATGTGAACCTGCGATTTCCATCAATGACCCTTCCGTCATTTAATACAACTCCCGGTAACCGTTGACCAAATAGTTTAATGTTCGCTTTAGTTGCTTGTAGCGCAGATGAGTTGGAGTCGATAATATAGCTCTGTAAAATGTTGTTATAAGCTTCTTTATCTGTAGTATCTAATACATTACCTTCAGATTCATAGCGATTGATAGAGCTGATAATACGTCCATTTTTATTATTATAATGTAGATATTCTACCGGAATACGGTATACCTTGTAATTTTTTGTAATACCTTGAATTGTTAATTTTCGTGTAGCATCAGTTTCTTTAATGATATTTTGTTCGATTAATTCCTTTAAATTAATTGTTGTCATTTATATATCTCCTCAAAAAATGTATTTTTATCGCAATAGAATTTGGATAATTCAGGTGAATAATATATTTCGGTACTTTGAAGAAGCGTAACAGCTTTTTGAAGCTCGATAGACACACGGTACTTTTCATTAATATAATTAATTAAATCGAATCCTTCTATCACTTCGAACTCATTTATTAACCACTGTAAAAAGTCTACAAATGATACATCATCATTTTGGATGATAAATATATATCCAGCATCTAAAGTAATTGCTTTGATTCTTGGATCCGCCCATAAAATACGATCATAAAAAATGCTATCAAACCCTAAATCGAATAATTTGTGCATGAAACCTTGTTTTTGTATTTGGGATACAGTGAAGTACTTTTCATTACCAACAAATTGGGTTACTTTATTTTGAAAGTCTATAATTAAAGATTTTGGTACACCTGATTGATTTAGCTTTTCTGCTGTAATGTACATGTTTTTTTCAACTTTCAATAGGTCCAGATTTTTTTCTAAATCGTAAATGACTTTCCAAAAAATTTGTGTACGATTTACTGGTAAACGATTATTAATGAAATAGTCATTTTTAAGAATTTCTTTAATAAAGTATCTCTCTACTCTGCTATAAGCATTGCTTAAAATAAATCCACTTCTAATTGAATAATCTAACTGCTTCAAAACCATATTATTGATAAATTTATCATGGAAATCATTATATTTTTGATTTCCTTTTTCCACAATTTCATCCACTGTATGGATTTCTCTGGTTAAAATGGATTTTAGATAGGCAATTTCTTCAACAGAAACATCTTCATATTTGACACGGATAATGTCCTCACTGACATATTCAGAAAGAAACATTTGAATATGACTCTTTAAAGAGGTGTTCTTTAAGAAATAATTTTCATTTACGAAATTCACGAATTCATCAATATGGATAGGAGCTTGTTCATGAAATAAATGTATCAAAAATTCGTTCTTTTCTATATTCCCTACTGCAAACTCAGGCATACGATTATAAGTGATGTTAGGCATTGGGATAAATGTTTTATAAAGGTTATGAAGTTCATTTTCATTTTTTATATCAATTGATTTCATAAAATCGATATAATCGTTATAAATTCTCTTCATATTATAAATACCATTTGGTAAGTTTAATAACTCCTTTAACCGATTAACTTCCTCATCAGTTAGTTGACTAAAATCATAATATCGATAATTGTGTCCTCGATCACGTAAAGCATATTGACATCGTTCGCTTAGTCCACGTAGAGCATTTGGGTTTTCAGCTAACTCTAAATCATAGTTATTTTTTATTATATACTCATTGAATTTAGGAAATAGCTCAGTATCATTTGTAGAAATTTTCCCATAATAAAAGAGTACATCTTCAAAAACTGAAATTTTACTCAAATTACTTAAATCATTTTTATGGTTAATTATACCGTTAAAATGATTTAAAATGATTTTTTTTTGTGCTTCACTAAATTGAAAATCAGATAAATGATCCAAGATATTTTTTTTACCCTTTTTAAGTCTTAATGTCAAAAAATTGTAAACAATTTCATTAACATTAAATAGCTCACAAAACAATTGTTTAGAACAACTGAAATTTTCGAAAAATTCTTTGTATAATATTTCTTCTTCAGTAACTGGAAAACTTTTTAATGCAGACTTTTCACGTAATGAAATAGCTTGCCGAGTTATATTTAGAGAATTAGCTAACTCTTGTAAGGTCTTATTTTCAACAATCCGCGAAATTAAAACATCCATATTTTTTGTAGACGCTTGATTATTTAGATGGTATTCCAGTTTTTTATATTTTTTTCTGTACCACAAACCTTTGTTTAAAAGTAAGTTTTTTTTCAAAAAAACCATAACATTTTCTTCAGATATTAATGGAATTGCTTCTAACAACTGATTTACGGAGAAGAATGTTCCTGGTTCAAGTGAATTGATGTAATTTTCAATAAGCACAGATGTATCAATGTAAGCAGTTTCAAGTATTTCTGTTTTTAAAGAATGATTGTATAGCAATTCAAATGCTTTATAAGCTTCAATTATTCTTTCGTATGTAGAAACACGGTCAGAAGAAGTAATTGTTATAAAGTCACTTAAAGAAAGATCTTTTAGATCTTGATAAGTAATGTGACTCGATTTTAACAAAAGTATATTATGTTGCGATAATCCAGTAACATTTAAATGATACAGACATGGTTTATTGAATTGTTCTGGTGGAATTAAAGAAATAGCTTTACTGATTTTTTCAACTATAGATTTTTTATTACCAATTTTGACATTTAATTTTGGTGTATTCTCGACAAAATCATGTACAGTTAAGCCATCTTCCACTAATTTATTAACTGTTCGCAAACTTACATTATTATTATAATTTATTACATGGTATAAACTATATTTATTTTGCAAATCATTTCCCCCTCCTTTTATCTTTATTAACTGACAATCCCACTTAATAATATAAAACAAGCCTCTAGAAATAGCAAGCATTAAAAATATAACAAGTGAAATTTTTTTTGATTTATAAGAGTAATAACGCTTGATCATCATAAGGAAATCCAGAGAAAATCAAGCGCTAATTATCATTCAATAAAATCTAAGTAATCTTTTTTACTGCAAAATATTATTTTTAATTCTGGTGAGTAAAATTGATTTATCTCATTCGAGCAAAGTAATGTGTGTATAATATCAATATTTAACTTTACATAGAAAGTTACTTCAAGCATATCAATTAATTCGTATAAAGACATGAGTATTTTATTATGTTTAGTGAAAAGAAATTGAATAAAATTTGCTAAATCTACTTTCGAAGTCGTTTTATTGAAGAATAACTTACCTCCAATCTTTATTGATTTTATTCGCCCAGGTCTTTTTAAAAGCGATTCATAAAAAATCTCGTCAAATCCATAGCTATCTGCATTGTGTTGGAAATTGGATTTTTCCAATGAATTGTAAGTGAAATATTGATCATTTTCTATAAATCCTTCAACAGATTCACGATAAGAAATAATTTCAGATTTATCGATAGGAGCATATTTAAGTGCGGTTTCAGTTAAGTAAAGTCCTTCTTCTATTTTGAAAATAGTATAATCATTTTCCATGTTTTCTAATTTTCTTTTTACGAAGTTACTTTGCCATACTTCATCATTCTTTAGTGTGAAATAACGGTCACAAAGAATCTTTTGTCTGAAATAGTCGTCACTGCTTTTAATGTCATTTCTTAAAATAAAAGGAGGTGATAACTTATAACCTATTGAATTGAGCTTATCATTTTCCAAATCGAAATCATCAAAATTGCTAAAAATATCTTTAGCAATTCGAACGAACTCTGAAATAGTACAAATTTCATTTAATAATGGCTTTATTTTTTGGTAATCATAATCCTCTAATTCACTTTCTTTAGTTGAATTAGACTTGACTTGTAAGTTTGGCATAGTTGATAAAATGGAACTTACATATTCATTATTGAACCAATAACTTTGTTTAGTAATCAATTGTCCATCAGGTAACTCAATCATGTCACTCGCATTTTTTGCCTTTGGGCGAACATGCATTATTTTTGATTGTCTAGAAGACGGGAGATCATTTTCATTAATGGATTTATTACCCTTTTGTACAAATTTTATAGTAACACCTGTTTCCAATTTCGATTTAAGTGAAGTCCAAAAGCTATGAAGTTCATTATTTATCGTTACTTCTGGCATTTTCCAGATTCTTAATCCTTTAAAATACAGAGCTTCTCCTAGATATTCGAAAACGATGAAAATAAACGTAGTGTCCATAAATTTCTTTTTTAAAAAACTGTTATCCCAGTCTTCTTTCACTACTCGATGGAAATTTATCTGTTCAAATGACATCGATTCTTTTGGAATTTTATTTTCTTTTAGTCGAACTGTTTTTACAGCAATATTAAAGTCATTTTTTAAATTAGATAAATCAATATCAAAATATTTAAACATTTGATTTGACAACGTAGCAACCGATAACTTATTACTTATTAAATTAATATTCAGGCCAATTTCACGACCAATCTCCATCGTATTCATATTTTCAAATTTTTTGAAATTACTAAGGATGTTTTGGATTGTTGATTGCATTGTTTCGCCCCTTTATTTATTTGGAATGTTTAGAATATAAATTCAAATTTATAATTAATTTTTTTTCATGTTTTAATGGTTCTTGTGTACGTTAATTCGAATACAATTTGTACCTAATTAATTATTTTTAGTTTAACATTACATATAGTTTTTTTAAAAGATTAAAAGTAAAGATAATAAACTGTAAGATTTAACCATAGATATGGAATTTGGAAATTTTGTTATGTATTTAGCAAAATTATCAAAAGGTACACATTTAATAATATCCTTAAACGTTGACCCTATAGGTTTTCCAAGTCTGAATATCATCTTATAAGGTGTTCAAAACTATTTATTAAACGTATCACAATATACTTATCTACCTTTTTGGTACAGCCTTTATAGTAATGCTTATACTCTCTTAAGAGATTCAAAAAACAATTTAATTATTGGTTATTAAAATATTAATAAAAAGTTTGCAATATAAATAAAAAAACTCCTATGAACTTTGGTTAAGCTCACAAGAGAATTAAATTCTTCCTTATTATGGCTATAATACTATTATGAAAGAAGGCTAGTAAATCCAATTTCTATCTAGTTTCGAATAAACTGATAGCTGTTATGGGGAATAGTCTAAAATGATTGTCAAAGGCTTATTGCTTCCCATTCTAGAAGACAGGCTCCTTTTATCAAACTTTCATTATATTCACACTTCCAAAATATAATATACTAAAATTTAATGTTCTCATTTCTTAGCTTTAAAAAAAAAGATTTAACCTGGTTTACTCTCACATTTATTCCAATATGCTGTTCATACACTTCAAGCTCCTCGTGACTCTCTTCATCTAAATTTACAATATATATCTGTCCAATCTCACCATTGAATTCAAAAACAAAATTCTCTTCACTTTCAAATGAATTATAAAATCGTAATACAAATCCACACTCTCGTTCAGCCTTCTTCAAAGTACTCAAAACAACATTCGAAGTCCTCTCTCTAAAAAAGCTAAACTCCAACGGCGTCTTCACACCAGCCACATTCAACTTCATAGCATCAAAAGGAATCTTATTATAAGCAACAACCGGAGTTAAATACTCCTTAGCAATTCGAGCAACATTTTCTTCTATATCATATGACGCAATCGCAAACTCCAACGACAACTTCCCAATCATCTGAGAATCCGGAGTTGGCAACTTAATCCCAGACGGTCGCCCAGGTCTACGAACCATCTCTTCTTTTCCAAGGAAGCCAACACTCCTAAACAAAGTAATCGCTATCGTATCAAACTTTCTACCAGTAATTTCATATTCTCTAGTACTATTCGTTAAAACACTAACTCCATATTCATCATTAGATAACGCTACATAGCTCAACATTGGATAAATTGGATCTGGTCGTTCATCCCAATTTTCTTCCTCCCACATATGAATTGCATGATCTACAACGCCACGCTTAATCGAACCAAATTGATTGTCTGATAACGAGAAAACTGATGCAATATTAGTAGGAATTAATGCTCTAAGTCGATGATCTCTTGCTTGATTATCCACTTCAAATTTAACTTCGAGTATTGGTTTATTCTTTGAAACATTCACTACAATATGAACGTCGATAGCTCCATCAATAATTTGTTCATTGCGATTTTCTAAATTGGAAGGAACAGCTAATGTGTATTTAATATCAATCGTTGCCCCATATCGATTTTGCTGAATTTTAGTTTCGGCTTGGACTGAATCGCTATAAATTAACTCTTCATTAAGAAGTGGAGAGTAATCATACTCATCTCCATCATCGCCCCCATTTTCTAAAAGAAGGACATTAGTAAAACTTTGTTCATGTTTCTTATCAAAAATATTCAAAGTACCATTTGAATTAACGGTAATGTCATAATAATCTGTTTCTACTTTATTATTAGAGTATGTTATTTTCTTTAAGACTTCATCACTTTCCTCTACAAAATATGTCTTATAACCCATTGATGGAATCTTATCTTTTAACTGGATTGTATATTCAATAAAAGGATCGTAATTTCCATAATGAACAATTTGACGATCAATTAAGCCTGGGTCAGTAATCCTACTTTCGATAATCTCAAAGTTTATTTCATTAGACTCAATATCCACAAGTTTAAATGATTTTAACTTTGTCATAACGCTAGTTGTCACAACTTCAATTCGCTCATAAGGAAGTAAGTTAAAAAGAGTAATCCGATCATGGTCGTTAGTAGTATCCATCGAATCAACAATTTTACGTTTATAAAAATTAATTAGTTGATCAACCTTCTCTTCTGCCAAACAAAAACGATTTAAAATTTCTCGATGAACTTTATCAGAACAGCAACAGCCAATACTATCATGTGCATGGTTTTTCATAATCTCTTTCCAAATTAATTCAATCAAACCACGATGGTACTCAAATCCTAAACGATAAGCAATTGATGCAATTGGTTCTAAAATATTGGTAATCTTATTCTCTATTCTAGTATTTGCTGCTTTAATATCCATTCTAGTCGAGTAAATACTACGGTGAACACGCATATACTTCCCATCTAAAAATTCACCTTTCAATGTATCAAGGTCATTTTGTGCTTCAAGATTTTTAAAAACATTTTCATATTTACTTAAGAAAAATTCGCGCTCTGGATATAGTTTTTGTAACTTTTCAATGACAGTGAAAATATTCTTTTGTATCGGCATTTGATCATGACCATTAGGTAAGATAATATGATCAGTTGTAGCACCTCGGTCAAGTACCGTGAAATACTTATCAATTCTACCTTGCAGTGCTTCCTCATCCTCTGGTAAATACTTACCGATTGCATACCCTAGCGGAAACAATTGAACTAATACCTTTGAACTATCGTCTGTTTCCCAATAAAATTCTGTTTTATCTGTTCCATGACGTTCAGATGTGCCTCTCCAGAAGATTGAATACTTAATATCAAACCCATTTAAAATCATTGGCATTTGAGCTGATTGTCCAAAAGAATCTGGAAGATAACCAATTTTCATCGGTACTCCAAACTCTTCGCAATCCTTCATTCCATACAATAAGTTACGAACGATTGACTCACCACCAACAATCATTTCATCCGTTTGCGTATACCATGGTCCAATAATTAATCGTCCTTCTTGAACTAGCTTTTTTACTCGCTCTTTATTTTCTGGTTTAACCGCAAAGTAATCTTCTAAAATCGCAGTTTGTCCATCTAATACATAGTAAGGATAATCAGGATTTGTTTCTAACATCTCCATAATTTCTTCCATATTATTAACTAGTAGAATTCTAGATTCTTCCGTTGTAAAATACCATTCTCTGTCCCAATGCATATGTGGGACGATGTGAACTTTTTTCATTTTGTGCCTCCACTCTTATGCTACATTTCGTTGTGATGATTTTATTTGTATATCTTTAACGATTTTTTGTTTTCTTGTCATGATTAGTAAAATTGTAGAAATAACTGCTCCAATTAAGGCCGCTTCAAACCAAATACTTGCAGCTACTATGGCTGGTTTACCTTGAAGTAAAGCTAATGAGAATATCCCAGCACCTGGAACATTTAAACCAATATTAAAGTAAGCCACAATTGCTCCCGTTACTGCCGAACCAGCAATTAATGAAGGAATTACCCGGAGTGGATCGTTAATCATAAATGGAATCGCCCCTTCTGTTATTCCAGCTAATCCAAGTAACCAAGTTTGTTTACCAATTTCTTTTTCTTGTTCGGAAAATAAATGTTTACCTATGATCGTTGCTCCAGTGACGGAGAATGCAGAAACCATTTTGACAGATGCAAATGCTGCGTAAGGTACGTATTTCCGCTCGCCATTGCACCAATACAGAATGTGTAAGCAGCCTTGTTTACTGGACCACCAAGGTCAAATGAAACCATTGCTCCTAAAATTGCTCCAAGTATTATCGCGTTTGTACCACTCATTCCATTGAGCCAATCAATTAATCCTTCGTTTAAGAAAGCTAATGGCTTACCAATTACAAATAGCATAATTGAACCAACCACTAGTGTTCCTACTACAGGATAAAACCAGAAACTAACAAAGCCCGCAAAAGTCCCTTTAGGCTTCACTTTTACTTTTAAATACTTTAAGAAATAACCTGCTAGTAACCCTCCAAGCATACCTCCTAAAAATCCACTACCTATTAAATTAGCCGCGACCCCTGCTGCAAATCCTGGCCCTAATGCTGGTTTATCAGCAATCGAGTACGCCATGTACGCTGATAAAATCGGAATCATTATTTGTCCTAATAAAGAACCACCTAATTGACGTAATAGCCATAACCATGATCCTTCTGCCGCATATACATCTTGAAGACCAAATGCTTGAGCAATAAAAACTGCCGCTGCTAACGTCATACCACCCGCTACAATGACAGGGATAATATGAGAGATTCCTGTTAAAAGGGAATCCTTAATTTCCGTTTTAATAGATTTGTTTTCTTCTTCATGATGTTGCTCTTCTCTTTCGGCTGTTTCTGATTTAGGTGCATTTCCCACTTTTTGGAGAGCTTGTTCTAAGATTCCTTTTGCGTTTCGAATTGGTGCAGCTACAGATGTTTTAATTTTTGGAAGATGCTTGAATCGCTCTTCATTCTTTACCGCAACATCCACTGCAAATACAATCGCATCAGCCTTTCTAATCAAATCAAACGAATGGCGATCTTCAATTCCATTTGCGCCTTGTTTTTCAACGAATACATTAATGCCTAATTCATTCCCCGCTTTCACAAGTGCTTCCGCTGCCATATATGTATGTGCAATGCCTGCTGGACAAGCTGTAATAGCTAATACTGTTTTATCACCTTTTGGAGAGACTTTCAGATTAGTAGGTTGTAAAGGTGCATCAAGAAGATCAAATAGTTCTTTAGTTGTTCTTGCATGAAGTAAATTATTTTTATACTCTTCATCCGATAATCTTGTAACCAATTCAGCTAATAAGGTTAAATGTGTTGTGCCTTCCTCTTCTTTTGGAATCGCTAACAAAATCACTAATTCTACTTGATTATTCGGATCAATACTTTCCCAATTACTCAATGGTTTCTCAAGCGTAACAACCGCAAACGAAGACTCTTTAACAGAAGAAGATTTTCCATGTGGAATTGCTAGACCACCTTCAAATCCAGTAGGTGATAAATTTTCTCTTTCCATTACCGCATTGTAAAAATCTTCTTCAGAATGGATTTTCCCTTCTGTTGCCAACTTATTAACTAAGTAATTTATGATTTCTTCTTTTGATGAAAATGACATTTTTGTACTGATTAAAGCTTCTGAAGTTAACTTTTTTAATTGCATTCTTGTAACCCCTTTCATTAGTTAATGGACTACTTTGGTTTCACTATAGCAAAAAAAAAATAAGAAGCTTAAAACTTCTTATTTTTACACAGTTTTTTCACATTTTTTTATATATTATGTGTATTTATACACATCAAACTAAAACTTTCCAGTAAAATTCCGATAAAGCTCTAAGAACTAAGAGCAACGGAGTTTTATCCGTCATATTGTATTCATTAATTTTTTTACTTGGCGAATAACAATACAAGTTCACATCAGCAATTTGTTGTAGAGTATTTTTACTAAAATGTGTAAGCGAAATTAATTTAATACCTTTTTGATTAGCCAACTCAGCTACATCCAAAACTTGAGTGGTTTCTCCTGATAAGGAAATTAAAAAAAGTAGATTATTCTCTTTAGAATCAAATTTAGAAAGCTCATATAAGACATCGTGTCGGTGAATATAATACTCAGCTTGTTTACCGACGACTTTCAAATTTTTTATCATCATCTCACAAAATGGCGCAGTATCACCTACACCAAAGAAAAGTACTCTACTTGCTTCTTGAATCAATTTTGTCGTAATAAAAAGCGTATTTTGATCAATTAGTCCAATTGTTTTATGAATGTTGTATGTAAGACTATCTTCCTCTGTAAAATTTTCTTGCTGTATTATTTCATCTTTTAAACTATTCTTCATCTGAGAATATCCATCAAAACCTAATTTTTTGGATAATCTCGTAATCGTATTCGGAACCGTAAATAACCTTGCAGCTAAATACTGTATTGAAAAGCCTACAACATCCTCTTTGTTATTAAGAATGAACTCGACTATTTGATCATCCGTATCGTTTAGCTTATATTCATATTTTTGAATCCTTTCTTGGAATTGTAACATTAACATACACCTACTTTTATGTACTGGAATTATTTATGAAAAAAAGAGAACAACTCTAACATTGTTCTCTTTTTCTATTGTTCGTTCCTTTTTATTTTTTCCTTAACAATAAAATAACGTACTCTAAGTCATTTAAATCATATAAAGGTTCAATATACGCTGTTAGATTTAGACCTAAATTATCAATTTTAACTTCTTTTACTTTACCTATTTCAATACCCGGTAAATAGATTCCTCCTAGACCAGAGGTAACAATGATTTCACCAGCTTTTAATTTATCTTTTACATTGAAAAGAGTCATTTTTAAATAGCCGGTCTTCTCATCTGCTCCTTTAATTAGACCTTGTAATTGATGATTGTTTTTTGGTTGGACTGAAATATATGAGTTATATTTCACTGCACTTAACAGTTCTACGATTGAACTATTCTCTGAGACTTCTATTACTTTACCTACCAATCCTTGAGAGGTCATTACATTAGTATTTATTTTCACACCTTTTTTAGAACCCTTATTAATTTCGACAAAGCTGTTCCATGTGTCAAAATCTCTTTTTGTAACGATCGCTACATCAGTTTTGTATTTTTGCCTTTCTTTATTTAGTCTTTCTTTTAGCATTTTTAATTCTTTATTTTTAATAGTAAATTCAGTTATATTTGCTTTTAAAGATGTTTCATTGCTCATTTTTTTATTTAGATAATCATTTTCTTTTTTTAATTTGAGTAAATCACTTATATTGTTAGTGTAATTTTCGAATGTGTTGGTTTTTGAGAATAGATACCCACTTGAAATAATAATGATGATTAACACTGAAATAATAATTATTTTTTTCATCGGTTTATCCTTTTCTTACTTGTTTTTATTATGAAGCAATGCAATTTTCACTTTAAGAATACCATGAAAAATATCCTAAATAAGAAGTGTAATATGGCAGTTTTGTGATTGAACAAATTTAATAGTATCTCTAGCTTCATCACACTTGAAATCTTCCGCCATATCTACTTGGATTACTTTTAAAAAATTAAAAGCATATGCATATGAGTCTTCGTCCCAATAGCAAATCGTGAACACTTAAAACAATTCCTTTTTCATAATTATTAATAGAAACAGGGGCATTACTATTTCCAATAAAACAATGCCTTATTACTCCGTTTAATTGTACTGAATTCTGATACTCAATTTTAAAGTAGTTAAATTGAGCTAACTTACTTTTAATAAACTCTATTTTTTCTTCCAATTTCTCACGCTCCAATTTTTTTAGTTAATCCAGTAGTTAGATCCAAGTGTAATTCGAATTTTTTACCGAATAAATCACCAGTATAAATATATGAATTACCAACTTGTTTATCTGGATACCAACCGATCTCTTCTTGCTGTTCTTTGGTAAAGTGTTGATTTAACGTTAATTTCAATTTGTTTAAACGTCTTTTTTCTGACATAAGCAGACCTCCTATAAATAATAAAAAACCCTCCGATCAAGTGACCGAAGGGTGGATTAATATAAGTATTATTGTGTATTTACAATCAAGATACTTTTACAACTCTAGCAGCAGACTTATTCTTTGCTGCATCTGTTGAGTATACCTTTATGGTAGATCCTTTTTTCTGTACTTTGATTTTGATTTTGAAGTTTCCTTTACTGTCTGCTTTAGCGGTTCCAATTAGCTTTGAACCATTATAAGCTGATACAGTTGCAGAAGCCTCTGTCTTACCTGTAATCGTAGTAGATTTGCTTGTTATTTTGTTAACTGTTGGAGCAGCAGGTGGTATTTTATCTAATACTGTTGTATATCTGTCTCCGCTTCGAATACCTGCGTTGTCAACTATATATACATTGATTTTAGTACCTGCTTTTTGTTTTGCAATTTTAATAGAATACTTGTTACCACTAACAGCAGTAGTACTTCCGAGCAGTTTGCTACCAGCATAAGCGTAAACTTTTGCTTTTGCTTCTGCTAAACCAGTAATTGTTGTAGATAAATTACTAACTGAATTAACCGTTGGGGTTTTATCAGGGAATGTAGTAGTTAATCGATAATTTGAACTACTAATTCCATCCCAATATTCTGGAGTAATTTTAATGTAATACGTACCTTTCGCTAGTGTCATTTCGATTGTAGCACTTCCTCCACTAACGTAAAAAGTATCATCATCCTTATATATACCATTAGCGTCTAATAGCTCCATGTTAAAACCACCAGCACTTTTATCAAGTTTTAATTTAACTGCTCCACTTCGACTAGTCGTAAATTTGAAGTAGTCCCTATCTAAATTAGAGAAGCTATTAGATGTATAGGATTTACCTGAAACAAGTTGGTAAGCTGAATCCCGTGTATCATTTGGCTCTAAATTTGTTGTGTTTCTTGTGAACGCTCCAGCAAAAGTTGCTTTTAGTCTGTAGTTCGCGCTTGTATTTCCATCCCAACTTTCAGCTCTAACAACAGCATAATATGTACCTTTTTTAAGATTTAAATCAATATAAGTAGACCCACCAGCGGTATAAAAATATGAATCTGATTTATAGTTTCCGAATGAATCATAGACAACTACAGATAGACCAGCAGTACTTTGGTCCAATGTTAGATATAATTGGCCGTCTTTAGTAGTAGAAAATTGATAAGTATCTCGATCAAGTTCATTTTCAAGTTTTGAATTATATTGTTGACCAGATTTAAGCACATATGAAGTTTCATAAGTATCATTAGGCTCATACGTCTTAGAATCTCTTGTAATCGTTCCAGGATAAGTAGCTTTTAGTCTGTAAGACCCGCTAGAAATTCCATCCCAATACATTGGTTTTATCTTAATTCGATATGTACCTTTTACAAGTTTTTCATTAATCGTCGCTGTGTCATTTGCGTTATAAAAATATGAATCTGTAATTGAATTACCTGATGCATCATATAAGATTATTTCAAATCCCGCTGAGGCTTGATCAAGAGTTATATAAACTTGACCATCCTTATTTGTAGTAAACTGATAGTTGTTTTCTGAGTCTTTGGTTAATTTCCCATTCACCGCAACACCAGAAGTCAAGCTAACAACCGTTGCTGCTTCTACAGGATTTGTTTTCATACTTGGTAAAACAATTGAGATTAACAAACTTAAAACTAATAACAAACTTTTTGCTTTTTTCATTTTTTTCTCCTCTTTGTTATTTTTTAACCGAGGAAATTCTTAAAAATAACTAAGAATACACGGTTAATACATTAACAAATTTTAATACATTTTTCATAATTTTTCCAATTGATTTTTCTTCATCTAATGACATGGTAAAATCTACACCTCCAATAATTAATAAAACCCTCCGTTCAAATGACCGAAGGGTAGATAGTAATATTCGATTTTTTAAAATGCAAAAATACCTTCAATTTTAAGAAACGATTTTTTTGCATTGTCATAATCAGTTGTTGCATTAACTAGATACTCATTAGGTGAAATACCATTATCAACATAGACTGGTTTAAATTGTTCTAAAACTTTAATTTGATTATTTACTGATGAAGTTAAGTTATCACAAGTTGAATTTAATAATTTCAATTCTTTATCTGAAAATAAAGAAACGTTATCTTTAGTTGCTTTTCTTACTTCATCTATATAAGTTTTTTCACTATTTAGATCGTTAATGACACTATCTGCTTCTTCACCAAGTTTTGCTAAATTGTTAGCATTTTCTTTAGCTGTATGATCGATAAAGAATGCCAATTCATTATCTATTGAGTTTGTTACATTTAGTACTTTAAATGAGCGATCTAAACTCTCCTGCATTAAAGTTTTATAAATTGCTTTACCAGTATGGAGACGTTTTTGAGCATTTAAAGCTTCATCTCCAGTTAAATCATTAACTTTTTTCTCAACTTTAGTTAAGACGGAATTAATTTCCTCACTATCATTAACGTCCAGTTTTGATTTAAGTTTTAATGCATACATAATGGGATTTAATTCATTTTTAAAAGCTCGGAAATCATTCGGCTCGAAATAACCTGGATCTTTTTCTATAGCAGTATTTGTTTTTCTTAATTTCATAATTTTAGAAGTAAGCTCAGACTTTGCAGTTTCTGCTTCCTTTGTCATTTTAGATGTTGTAGTGCTTTCTACGTTTGTAGGAGCAGAATTGTTAGTTTGACCGCAACCAGTAAGAAGTGAGAAACTCACTACTACAGATGTAAGACCTATCATTTTTTTCATGTGGTAAATCTCCTTGTTGATTGTTTATTTTAAAAGTAACTAATAGCCACCCATGATTATACTCTTTTAAAAGAATCTTGTCCTATTACAACCGGACTATTTCTTCCGTTGTCCCATTTTACATGAATTTGACCAATTCCATCTATTAGTTTAACAGATCCTTGTGTACCAGGAGGAATAGGGCAGGGAACATTCATATTAATACATTCTAGTCTAGACCCGTATGGAAATAGTTCACGGGTCATATTAATAATATCTTGTTTACTAAACATTGAAATCACTCCTTAACATTTATGGTAATGCAATTCGAACCATGTAATTACCTCAACAATATCATCTCTTAAAATTCCTGCATAATAACCTTCGCTATTAGCGATTGTAACTGGAGCGGAAGCATATATTTTATCCTTTCGCTTACTAACATTAATGCGAGAATTTTTAATCTGCCAAAAACCACTGTAATCAAGTATTTTAACAATGGTTCGACTCTTAATATCATGTAATGGCCATTGAAACTCCTCAGTTTATTTTTCAGTAGAAAAGATTCTTCTCCCAAAGTCTTTTTGAATATATTTTCTTGCTAATTTTTCAACTGCATAATATTTAGACATAGATTATTTCCTATTAAGCGTTTTAACTGTTCTAACAGTGTCCATAATAAAATCTCTCTTCTTTAATATTGGATTATCAAAACTTTCCATAATAAATAAAACATAGAATAGTAGACGATAAGTTAATAATCTACTAAACTATGTTTTTCAAATAAAAAACAAATTAGTATTGATTTTGGCTAAAGAATTGATCAAATCCCTTAGCTTATGCATTGGCATATCCATCTTGAACATGCTCATTCTTAATTAATTCAAGTTCATCACCATTTGTTACAAAACCAAGCTCAATTAAGGTATCAGAAATATTTGCTGCTACATTTTTAGGTACAGCTAGATCGCTAGATTGGTTAGCCCCACGTATTACAAGACCTGACCCTTTTTTTCCCATTTGTAACCAAAATTTAGAATTGAAAATAAAAAGCCAACTGCCGACAGTTGACTTTTGTTCATATAAGTAATTTAAATGATTGTTCAAATCAAACTCATGAATTATTCATCAAATCCATAAATAATTACTTTGCATTAGCATCAGGTTGATGAATTCCAAAAATATTACCTTCAGTGTCCTTGAAGTATCCTTGCCATGCCATTCCAGGCAGTGCATATTTAGGCATTGCTACTTTGCCACCATTTTCAATAATTTTAGCTTCTGTAACGTCATAATTTTCTACTCCCATGGTACAAGCATATCCATTTAATGGTTGGTTTGCTTCAGGAGGAGCACTTTGGCGCTGCATTAAGGCACCATTAATTCCCATTTCATCCTCGTTACCCGTCACTGCACCAAAGTATGGCATTCCTGCATATTCACTCCAATCTTGAAACGTCCAACCAAATACCTCACCATAAAACTTCTTTGCACGTTCCATGTTATCAACATGAATTTCGAAATGAACTAATCTTCCCATAGTTTCCTCCTATGTTTTACAAGAATTTTCCTTAACTCATCTAGTATGTACACTATGTTGCTTATTTATTATTATATGGGATATGGAAAAAAATTCAAATTCACAAAGTAATATTTCTTTTATCAATTGTTCGACATCATTCTAAATTATTTAGTTTTATCGTTAATCGATCAGCATTAACTTATATACTTTTTATCTATTCAATTTCTCAACCGTAGGAAGGTCAGCTGGAGCCCATTCAAGTTCTTTTAACTCAGAGATTTCTTTCCATTCGATCTTCGCATGCTCATTAGCTACTGGGTACCGCTTGTAATCTTAGCTTCGTAAGTTATCAAATTTACAATTAAATTTGAATACTCATGAATGACATCCTCAACTAATTCGGTTACAGATATTTCACAGCTTAATTCTTCTTGTATTTCACGAACTAACGCCTCTTCAGGTTTCTCATTCTTCTCGATTTTTCCACCAGAAAATTCCCAGCAATTTGGCATGCTCATTTCTGGTGAGCGTAAGGCACATAGTATTTGGTTTTGATCGTTTCTGATGACAGCAGCTACTACTTTAATTTGTTTTTTCATTGTTTCTTTAATCCTTTTTATTCAATTATATATTTAATATTTAGTCCGTACATTTAGACAGCCTATTCAAATAATCATAATACTATTTCTTATCTAAAATCCGAATTGCTTTTTCAATTTCAGCTAACTTCTTACCCATTCCAAAATCGATTACTTTTGTGTGTGGTTGAGTCGATTTTCTTTTATTTTTTCGTTTTAATCCCATAATGCTCCTCCTTTCTTTATGATTTTTTTTTATTTTAACAGAGAAAAATTAAAGATTTATTCAAAAGTAAGGAGTAAAATAAGAACTTTTAAACATCTCCTGTTTACTTTCAAAAGGTTATACTAGATTACTAAATTAATTTCCCATTAAAAAAAACGCAATCACCATAACTAGATTGCGTCTTTAAAGGTTTAAGAACCTGTCGATCGATAATGCCTTACTCCAACCTGCCAAACTAGTAAACAAGGTATAATAAAAATAATCCCCACTACTGGCGATAACATATACAGATACGCTTTCCCCTCCGTCTTATCTAGAATGTACATTAAAGGTAAGTAATTGACACATCCGAATGGAATAACAAATGTAAAAAATTTAGTTACCCATTTCTGATAAATATTTAATGGATACTGTGCCATCTCTCTTCCGCCATCTGTAAAAATATTGACTACTTCTAGACCTTGGATTGTCCAAAAGCACATCGTTGCAGCAAGGATAAAAATTCCAGTAAAAATAAAGACCCCGCTGACGGTCATCAAAATAACAGTTACAACTTTTATAATGCTCCAATCGATGGAGAGATTATTTAATGCCCAAATCAAAACAATTAAACTCTGAAGCAATCTACCAATTCTAGTAAACTCGAATTTAGAACCCATAACTTGAACAATCGTACTTCTAGGACGGACAAGTACTCGATCAAAACTACCGCTAGCTACTAGACTAGAGAAAGCGTCAAATCCCCGAGCAAAACATTCACTTAAAGCAAAAGCCATATGGATAATCGCAAAACAAAGCGCGACCTCATAGAAAGTCCATCCTTTAATTTGTCCAAAACGTTCAAATAAAAAATAAAGACCCGCAAACATCGAAAACGGAATTAGAAACTGGCCAATTGTTAAAAGCAAAAAAGAAGTGCGGTATTCCATTTGTGATTTAAAGAGAATAAGTAGATATTTAAAATATAGTTTCATATTTGGTCAACCTCCTTGAACCACGACTCTTCGTAAGGCTTTATTAAAGGCGATTCTTCCTAGCCAAACAAGTAAACATAGCCAAACAATTTGTACAACGATACCGATTAAAGCTTCATTTTGAGGTATATTACCAGAGTACACTCGAAACGGAAAATCAGCTGTCCATCTAAACGGTAGGAAATATGCAAAAGTTTGTAGCCACGCTGGCATTAATGGAATTGGAATTGTTAATCCAGAAAAAAATTCACCAATTACTCCAAACAGTAGCAAGGAGCCGATAGGTGACATTGTCACAAATACTGAAATATAAATAAACATCGAAATCGAAACAAGAAGAAGTAAGCCAAAAATAAGGGCAAACAAAAATAGCACAAAGGTTAAAACACTTGGTGGTAACGTCATTTTATAAGGTTGAGGTAATAAGAATGCAACAAGTAGAATTGGGAAACACCGTAGAATTGCACTCGACAAGCGTTGGGCTAAAAGTTTTGAATACCAAAATCCATAGATTTCGCACGGTCTACAAAGCTCGTATGCGATATTCCCAGTTGTTATGAGATCAAAAAGCTCATTATCACGAAACCACAGCATAATGAAAGCTAAAAAGGATTGTTGTAACCATAAGTATGTAATGATTTCTTTTAAGGAGAGTGGTTGATTTTGTACTGTTTGACTATAAAAAGCTTCAAAGATCATGATATACATAAATCCCCAGAAAAACTGTGTTGCTACCCCCGCCAATGCTGCAGAACGATATTGCATTCCATTCAATAATCTTAGTTTTAGTACAGATACATATGGCTTCATATTTGAAACTCCTTGTAGAGACCAACGATAATTTCTTCAATTGGTTTTGCTTCAATCGTCACATCGAGTAGGTCAACCTTGCTGGATAAACTGGAAATCACATCAGATATTTTAACTTGTTCTGTGTCTAAACTTAAAATTGCTCGTTCAGGAGACCATGAAATCATTGTAGTTCCAGGAATTTTAAATGGATTTTGCTCCTCCTTATAATCTACCGTAATCGTTTTGTGAGTCCCAAAATGTTTTCGTAATTCAGTCAAGTTCCCATCGAATAATAGACTTCCTTTACCGATTAAAATAACTCGATCGGCTAAAGCTTCAATATCATTCATATCATGTGTTGTAAGGATAACGGTAACTCCCTTTTCTTTATTTATCCTTTTAATGAACTCGCGTACGGCAATTTTTGAAACAGCATCTAGCCCGATTGTGGGTTCATCCAAAAATAAAATTTTAGGACTATGTAGCAATGATGCAGCGATTTCACAACGCATCCTTTGTCCTAAGCTTAATTGTCGTACAGGTGAATGAATAAGACTTTGTAAATCGAGAGTTTCAATCAGTAGATCAAGAGTATCTTGATATTCGTTTTGAGGAATTTTATAAATATCGCGGAGAAGCTCAAACGAGTCTATGACGGGTACATCCCACCACAATTGAGACCGTTGCCCAAACACAACACCGATATGTTTAACATAGGAAGCTCTTTCCTTCCATGGAGTGTATCCCATTATGTTACAAGTCCCTCGATCTGGAACCAATATTCCGCTCATGATTTTTATCGTTGTAGATTTCCCAGCGCCATTCGGACCAATATATCCTACGATTTCCCCCGGTTCAATAGAGAAAGAAATATCATTCAACGCTTCAACAATCGTATGCTCTCGATAAAAGAGCCCCTTCACTGCCTGCCTAAGTCCTGAAGAACGTTTCGCAACCTTGAAGGATTTACTTAAACCATCTACTGTAATCATTTTTTTCGCCTCCTAACATTTTTAGACTGGAAGAAAAATACTATCATCTTGCTATCGGTACGTCAATATATTTTTCAGTTTATTCGGTAATTTTTAAAAATTAAAATTTTATAAGTAGATGGCAACAAAAAAAGAATGAAAATCAATTAATCTCATCCTTTTTTAGTAAATCACTTATACATCAAATACTTTTTTCGAACCTTCTTAAATTCATCCAGTTCCTCCTGGTATTTATTCAAGATGTCTGAAACGGAAGCTCCATTAAGAAACGTTGGTCTGATCCAGTCGTTTCCGATTAATTTATCAAAGAAGTTGTTTGATAGAAATTCAAAATCATTTGGGTACATGTCATGAATCGTTTTAATGATATGAAGTCCTGTTGAGACCGCTTCTAATTTTTCACGGTTCGTGACATAGATTTCAACACCATGGCACAGTATTCCCGCATGTTTTGAAAATGTTGGTATAAAGGATGCCGCTCTGAAATTAACACCAGGAAGTCTTAGTGCGTTCAATTTTGATGCAAGGTCTGTACCATTTATATATGGTGCACCGATTATTTCAAACGGCTTGGTTGTTCCGCGTCCTTCTGACACATTTGTGCCTTCTATTAGACCTGTTGCTGGATAAATAAATGTTGTTGAAACAGTCGGCATATTAGGTGATGGTAAAACAAAAGGTAGTCTTGTATCGTCGTAATTCATGGAACGTTTCCAGCCCTTCATTTTGACGACTTTTAAATCTGCTCCAATTTTATATTCTTTATTGAAGAAAGTAGCGAGTTCGCCTACTGTCATTCCATGCTTCGTTGGAATTGGGTACATCCCAATAAAGGATGAGGAGTCAGGTTCGAGAACAGGACCATCAAATGAAAGTCCGCCTAGTGGATTCGGACGATCAAGTACTACAATTGGAATGTTGTTTTCTTTTGCCGCTTCCATTGCATATGCCATAGTGTAAATATATGTGTAGTGGCGTGTACCCACGTCCTGTATATCAAAGAGAAGTAAGTCTACATTTTTAAGCATTTCAGCTGTTGGTTTATTTGTTTTTCCATAAAGACTGTAAACAGGTAGTCCTGTTTTAACGTCAATATACGATTCGACATAACTTCCAGCCTGGGCATCACCGCGAACACCATGCTCAGGCCCGAATAAAGCTGTTAGTTCAATATCTGGATCCTCGTACAACAAATCGACAATGCTGTTTAATTTAGAGTCAATACCAGTTGGATTGGTAATTAAGCCAACTTTTTTGCCTTTTAAAAGTTCTTTCTGACTATCTAAAAGAACTTCAATTCCAGGAGTTACTTTATTCTTTTTCTTATTTGCAGAAACATCTTTTTCGATTGGCCATTCACATATAGAAAGAGTTAGAATCAAAATGTACAACAATACTCGTTTCATCTCTACCCTCCTCTACTTATCGGGTTATGATATTGATTTTGATGAGTACTAATTTTTGCATTTAGCCATAGCTATCATTCTTCACGATTTTCCTGTCTTTTATGACAAATAGGACTGCTAAATTAGCAGCCCTTCTTTTCAAATCATAGCGTTAGTTCCCCTACTGACATGTTAACTTAGTTTACTTGAATTCTGCTGCCATCTCATCTTTAAATCCAAATAAGTAAGTAAAAATAAAGCCAGCTACATAAGAGATAATAACTCCAGTTAAGTATAGTAAAATTTGATTCGTATGAACTAAGAATGATAATGGAAGTCCTGAAACACCGACTGCAATTGTAGCGATATGGAAATGAGCCTGAAATGCTCCGCCAACTCCGGCACCTAAACATGCTGTTAAGAATGGACGTCCTAACGGAAGCGTTACACCAAAGATTAATGGTTTACCGATTCCAAGCATTCCTGATGGAAGTCCTCCACCAATTGCTCGTTTTAAGCTTTTTTTCTTCGTTTTAAAGTAAATTGCAAACGCTGCTCCGACTTGACCTGCTCCACCCATCGCAAGAATTGGAAGTAAAGGGTCATCTCCAATTTTGTTGATTAATTCAAGATGAACTGGGGTTAAACCTTGATGAAGCCCTGTTACTACAAGAGGCAGGAACGTCGCGCCAAGCACAAATCCAGCTACTACTCCACCAAAGTCAAGAACATGTAGCAAGCCTTTTGTGATTGTATCCGATACAAAACCGCCAACAGGCATAAACACTAGGTATGTAAGTATACCTGTTATTAATAATGCTATGGTAGGTGTGAGAATAATATCTAAAGATTGCGGTACAAATTTTCTTACTTGCCTTTCAACTAAAGCGATGAAGATTGCAGCAAAAAGAACACCAATTAACCCTCCACGTCCAGGAAGAAGATTGTGCCCAAACAAAGAAATATCTGCAACTCCAGGGTTGATGACAAGAATACCAGCCAATGCCCCAAGTGCAGGGGATCCACCAAATTCCTTTGCTGCGTTTATTCCGACTAAGATTCCAAGATAAGCAAACAGACCTGATCCGATAACAGTTAAAATAATAGCTAATTTTGAGTCTGCCGCAAGCCATTCCGCTTGAACAATTGCTTTTGTAATACCGGTTATTAAACCTGAAGCTACAAGGGCAGGAATTAACGGAATAAAAATACTTGCGATTCTACGTAAAAACAATTTGAACGGTTTTGCATTCTTTCTATCAATCTCTGATTTGTTTTTTGAAGCTACCTCATTCAGATCAAAATCAGTAGCAGCTGCAAGCAGTTTATCAAACTCTGCTGCAACTTTATTTACAACACCAGGTCCGAGTATGATTTGAATCGTTTCTTCTTCTACAACTCCTAGAACCCCTTCTGTCTTTTTGATTGCCTCTATGTCTACCTTTGAATGATCTTTCGCAGCTACGCGTAGTCTTGTCATACAATGAGTGGACGACGAAACATTCTCCGCTCCTCCCAAATGCTCTAATAATTGTTCGGCAATTAATAAATATTTGCTAATCCCCTTTGCCATCTTTACAACTCCTTTTAAATTAACAAGTTAATTAGTTTAAAAGATATAATCTAACTACTTAAATAGAATTAAATTAAATATGACAATAGTCGTTGTTGCTAGATTGATTGTTTTTCAAAAATCTTTTATCCCCTCCCTTTCTTATCAATTTTATTTGTTCCAATTAATACACCGTAAAAAGTAAGTTTCATAGGTTATTTACCATAAACAAAATTTCGAATTTTATATTAAAGATATTGAAATTTTATTTTAAATTTTACGCTATTGATATCGCTTTTATGACAAGTTATTAATAGGAAAAAATATTAAATGGGAGAATTGATCATTTGGAAGAGGGTGAATCTTATTTAGATGCTTAAGGTAGTTTCCGATGAAGTATTGTTTATAAAAAAATAAACGCAGCCCATATTACTGGAATGCGTCTAAAAGGTATCACCTATATTTTCCCTATTTTCCTTGAAATTTCTTCCGCTGCTTTTACTACTTCTTCGATCAAGAACGGAATGCGTTCCTGAGTAAAACGAAATCCTGGTACATTCACGCTTAGAGCAGCAAGTACTTTGTTATTGTATCCAGTAATTGGAGCCGCAATAGCCGCCGTATCCTCAGTTTTTTCACTTTGACTGATTGCATAACCATTTTGTCTTATTTCGACCAGTTGTTGTTTTAACATTGATATTGCATTAGGTGAAAGATTTAGCTGATCTAGTACTTGTTGAATTTCATACTCTTTCATATAAGCGAGAATGGTTTTATTGGGAGCACCAATATGTATTGGAATTCGGATACCCAGATTTTCAGCAATTCTAATTTTTAGAGGACTGTCAATTTTATCAATTACAATTCCATCGATCCCACTCTCGATATTTAAATAGATACTTTCCTCTACATGGTTTGCCAAACGCTCCATTACTGGTCTTGCAACTAATCTGAAATCCATTTTATCCAGTTGACGGAGGCCAAGTTCCATCCATTTATAACCTAGCTTGTAATGCTTGGTTTCAGGTATTTGTACAACAAGTCCATGTTCGATTAAAGAGTTTAGTAACCGGTGAAGCGTACCAAGAGATAGAGATGTTTTTTCTGCTAATTCGGTGATTTGCCAATTACTTTTGGATTCATCCGAATTTAGGATATCAATAATAAGCATAGCTCGGTCAATTGATTGGACCATGATCATAACTCCTATGACTCTTCACTTCTTATCTTGGGGAGTCTGTTCAAAAATCTGGGAATATTCCTCGTTAGGTGTATTCCCGTTCATTACGTACTGGTAATATACGTTACGTTTATTAAAAGATGCGTTGACTTGAGTATCTCAGCACTTCTTGTTTTCATTTCGAACTTGCAAATGAATAATTGTGAGAGTAATTTTTTACATCTATCATACAAGTTTATCGTCTGATTTTCCAAGTAATTTACAGCTTTATTGATTCTAATGATGTATTAGACTTATTTTTTCTAGTTTTTCGTTTTTTACCACGACTCACATCCAAAGAATCTTCAAGCTTTTTAACTCCAAACGTAATAATTAGTACAAGCGCAAGATAATATAAACCTACTACAATATATGTATTCATCTGTTCAAAGTTAGAGGCAGCCTCACTTAGTCCTGCTCCCCATAAATCTTGCATCCCTACATATGCTACAAGTGAAGAATCTTTTAATCCAATGATAAATTGATTACCAAGAGTAGGAATCGCAATTTTAAATGCTTGAGGTAGCACGATCCTTCTCATTGCTAAAGGTTGGGACATCCCAAGAGAACGGGCAGCTTCCAATTGACCTTTGTCAATTGATTGAATTGAACCACGAAAGATTTCAGCTATATATGCTCCACTATGCACACCTAACGCGATTGCACCAGCCCAAAACTGTGAAAATGTAATAATACTAGAAAGTCCGAAGTATAAAATTGCGATTTGAACAATAAGCGGTGTCCCACGAATGACCGTTATATAGAGATTAGCAATATAATTAAGCACTTTAATACGGGAGAGTCTGAAAAATGCAAAAATAAGTCCTATTCCACTTCCCAAAATAGTAGATACGATTGTCAATTTTAATGTTAATAAAGTTGCCACTAAAAATACATGAAATGTATTTAAAAGTATATGCATGATGAACCTCACCCCTCATCTTGTCCTAAAAAGTCTTAGGCTCTTATTTTACGCTAGTATTCTATTATTATTTATCTTCAAGAATATTGCGACCAAACCACTTTTCACTAATTTTTTCATAAGTTCCATCTTTAATAATTTCATCTAAAGCCTTATTAATTTTCTTCTCAAGTTCTTTATCATCTTTCCTTACAGCAATTGCTTGATTATCATGAGTTAGTGGTGTGCCAACATCTTTAATTTTAGCCTTACCTTCTTTAATGACTCTAAAGCCAACCATTTGATCCGTAATGACAGCATCTAGTCTACCAGTTGGAAGATCCATGATAGCCGTAAGATCACTATCGTAATCTACTACATTTTCTTTTCCAGTATATTTAATCGCTAAATCTTTATATGGGCTTGCTTTTACAACGCCAATTTTCTTCCCTTTTAAATCCTCAGCAGATTTGATTTTCTGGTTATTATCAGCAACAAAAATCTGAGAACCTGAAATATAATATGGATTACTGAAATCAACCACTTTTAATCGTTCATCAGTGATCGTCATACTCCCCAAAATTGCATCATACTTATTTGATATTAATCCTTGTACAATTGTTTCCCATGGGTTTGTTACTGGTACAGCTTTCATTCCCATTTTATCTGAAAGTGCTTTACCAATTTCAACATCAAATCCAGTAAGCTTGCCATCTTCTTTAAAATTAAATGGTTTATATAAACCACTCATCGCATAATGAAATTCTTTTGAACTCGCTTGATTTCCGGTTTTATCTGCCCCACATCCACTTAGAAACATTGCCCCTGCTATCACTGAAGATAATAAAATACCATGCCAATTCTTTTTCATTACACATACCTCCATTATTTTTTAAAATTATAAAATACTATTAAGAAATTGTTTTGTTCTTTCATTTTGTGGATTTTCAAAAAACTGTTTAGGTGTACCCTCCTCTAAAATTAGCCCTTCCTCCATGAATAAAACTCGATCCGCTACACCTCTTGCAAAACCCATTTCGTGAGTGACGACAACCATTGTCATTCCTTCACTTGCTAACTGTTTCATAACTTGAAGAACCTCTCCAACCAGTTCAGGATCCAAGGCTGAAGTTGGCTCATCAAACAGCATCACCCTCGGGTTCATCGCAAGTGCACGTGCAATCGCAACCCTTTGTTTTTGTCCTCCTGATAACATTTCTGGATATTCATCCGCCTTATCTGTCAATCCAACCTTGTCCAACAAAGCATAAGCAATCTCTTTTGCTTCACTTTTTTTCATTCCCCTAACATGCATAGGAGCTTCAATTATATTTTCTAAAACAGTTTTATGCGGAAAGAGATTGAAGTGTTGAAAAACCATACCAACCTCCGACCGAATTTTATTCAAATCTGTTTTGCCAGGTTGAACCAACACACCTTCAAAATAAATTTCTCCCTTATCATTAATCTCTAAGAAGTTTAAACATCTCAAAAGGGTACTCTTTCCTGATCCACTTGCTCCTAATAAAACAACCACTTCTTTTTCTTTAATCGTTAAATCAATTCCTTTTAATACTTGTAAAGGCCCAAATGATTTACTTACACTTTTGATCTGAATCATATTGTTTCAACCCTCCCACCGAGTAATTAACAACACTTTTTCCACAATGCGGAAACCATTTCTATTTTATTAACATTATACACAATTCTGACTATTCCGTCATTAAGTAATTTTATTTCGGCAATTTAGTACAATTTTCGTAAGTCATTGTTACAAATCTTTCCAATCACCTAAACTAGGCGAATGCATATATTGTTATCCAATATATGTAACGAAAGGGGGCTATTCTCATGCATGTCGATTTAACTGCCATCCATTGGCTTTAGTAGCATTTATAGGTTTAATTATTTTATTTTTAATTCTTAGACGTGACACAAGCCTAGTCTGCCTCGCAGGAATTTTCCTACTTGGTCTAGTAGCAACTGAGTCACTTTCAAGTTCTGTCAGTATCTTGTTTTCAAGTTTCATATACGCTATAACTGAATTACTTTCTACGATTCTAGTGATCTCGATTATTGTTTCTATGAGTAAAGCTTTAACTGATAGTGGAGTGCATCAGGCACTCATCAGTCCATTTACAAAGGTGATGCGAAACGCCACACTTGCTTATTGGACGATTGGTATTGTGATGATGGTTGTCTCTTGGTTTTTCTGGCCGTCTCCTGCAGTAGCGTTAATTGGTGCGGTTTTACTTCCAGTTGCTTTAAGAGTTGGTTTACCAGCATTAGGTGTTGCAATGGCGATGAACTTGTTCGGTCATGGTATTGCTCTTTCAAGTGATTACGTAATTCAAGGTGCCCCGAAACTAACAGCTGATGCGGCTGGCATTCCGGTTTCAGATGTAATACACGCTAGTATTCCACTTGTGATCGTAATGGGTGTTGTGACAACTGTAGTTGCTTTTTACTTCTTAAAACGTGATATAAAAAGAGGACTTTTAACAGTAGAATTACCTGAAGAAGATACGAATACTGAGGACTATTTACTTTCTTCTACGCAACAAAAATGGATGGCCGCTCTCGTTTTCATTTTTTTCGCAGTAGATATTTGGGCAATGGTTCATTTCAATTTACAAGGTGGAGATGCAACAGCATTAATCGGGGGTACTTCACTAATAATCCTTTCGATCCTATCCATGTTTGGACATAAGAATAAAGGCTTTGAAGAAGTAACAAATTATTTAATTCATGGATTTAAATTTGGGTTTAAAGTGTTTGGTCCGGTTATTCCGATTGCTGCTTTCTTCTATCTTGGGGATAGTGGATTTACAGCGATTATAGGGGATTACTTGCCAAAAGGATCTAATGGAATTGTGAATGATTTAGGCTTTGCTTTGGCGCATGCAGTACCGGTAAATCCTGGAGTTGCGGGTGTGACATTGACAACAGTTGGAGCAATTACAGGTTTAGATGGATCTGGATTCTCTGGAATTTCTCTTGCTGGATCAGTTGCTTCATTATTTGCTACGGCGATCGGTCATGGGATTGCAACTTTGACTGCTATGGGGCAAATTGCGGCGATTTGGGTTGGTGGTGGGACGTTGATTCCTTGGGCGTTGATTCCTGCGGCGGCTATTTGTAATGTTAGTCCGTTTGAGTTGGCTAGGCGGAATTTGTTGCCTGTTTTGATTGGGTTGGTGGTTACTACTGTTGTTGCTATATTTTTGCTTTAACTAAGCCATAAAGAAATAAGAACGATTCCGAAAAAAGTTCTACTTTACTGCCAAAAAAATAAAATCAAAAGAAATTTAATCAAAAAACAAGTGTACGTAACTCTCGATAACACAGTTACAAAAAATTAAAAAGATAATATTATTTGACAATTGGGAAGTTATGTTTATTGAGTATTTACTACTTCAATAACGAAAAGTATAGTTCATTAAGAAATACTAGAAAAACTTTCAGACCTTTTTCTTTGCTAAAAAACAACACTATCGTTTAACATAGCCTAAAAAAAAGAACCTTTATTAAGGTTCTTTTCTCACTTCATGTGAACATTGTCTATTGAAAGTAAAATAATGACTATTCGAGTAAATGTATTAAATCTATAAATCTTTTATCAATAAAATCACGTGTCATTGCAGCATATTTAGCTTCAGCATTTTTAAACGATTTCAAATGTTTTATTATATTGCGTATCTGCGCTACAACCTTATCAAACTTCGATTCTTCATTTATACCGTCCATTAAATTTATTAATGTTTGTAAATTATCTAAATGGAGGTTTATATCTAACAAATGTTCGAATCTAGATTGAATTAAATTTGGTCTATGTAATCCATAAACTTCAATTGAAGTTTTTCCTAAATCATCAATTCCAATTATTTCACCGTTATCCGTAAAACGAAAATGATCCTCAGGGTGTTCTTCAATACACGGATTTATTAGTAATGGTTCTTCGTTTTCAACATTCCCTGTATGGTCTTTAACTCGATTTGCTGTTACTTTAAGCGGAAAGTGATTACCTTTAAATTCTTGTCCGTTACAAACTTGACATGCTAATAAGAGGTTTTCCCAATCACTAGCTAACCAATAGTAACCAGGATCTTTAATTGGTTCACCTACAATTTTCCCCTTCGGACGATAGTGTTCTATGTGAGGATATTGTGTATCAACAATTTTAGTTTCACAATATGCACATTTTCCATTAAACATATTCACAAGTTCTTCTTTTACATCTTTATATACAATAAAATTAAATTCTTCAGTCTTTTTACTTGAGTAGTGACTGATTGCACGTTGTGTCTCCAGATATCCAGCAGATAGCGTGTCTTTCTTTAAGCAAGAAGGTTCTTGAGTACGTTTTATATAAATCATAATATTAGAAGTCAATCCCTTCAATGCTAGTTAGAATTTCTTTAACTTTTTTCTTAGTTTCATCTTTCAAATTTTTTAATTTATTTAGAGGCTTATATTGTAAATTAGCCATATATTCATCAATTACTTCGTACATCAATTGCTCTCTTGGATTATTACCCAAGTGTTTATTGGAAATGAACTTTTCTCTTAATATTCGTAATTGTTTTTCCTGTTCCTCTGTTAAATTGGATTTTGTCAATAATTTATAATAATTATTAAAATCTTCGTTTGTTTGTGGATCAAGTGTATAATTTAATCCGAAAAATTGTGATTTTAACAGTGTGTCAACTTCCATAATTGATTGAGGAGGAAGATCCCGTTCTAAAAAAACTTCATTTTCAATATCTCTTCTTAATACAGCGACCTCATTTTGGTCTAACCCCCTTAAACACAACGGATCGTGACTAGTTACTATAAATTGTAAATTTGGAAAAGTATTACGCAATCTGGTAACAACTTGCAAGATCCATTTTGGATGAAGATGGGCATCAAGCTCGTCAATAAGTACAATTGCTTCTCCGTCCCTATGAGTCCAATTGAGATTCCATAAAGACATCATTATATCTACTGCTAACGCTATCATAGAGCGATATCCATCACTTAAGTCATCAATATAAATTGTTTTTTTATCATTATATTGAACAGTTATTTTATTTTTCGCATTTCTATCTTTAATAATAGGGGTATTTTCTAACATTAATAACGATTGAAGTACAGGAACGAAATATTCAAAATCCTTTTGTTTCAAGTTATATAACTGTCTGCTTGCATTGGTTAAAAAATGTAACGGATTAAATAAATTATCAACACGTAATAAACCAAATTGTTCTTTTTTCCTAGATGTACTTTTAGGTAATAGTCTAGTAGAACCATATCCTAATAAAATAACTCGTTGAAATTCATTATTTTCTAAAATAAAGTCTTTATTATCCTTATTAAATCTAATAATAATTGGGTCATAACTCCCACTTAAATGGATTAATACGTATCCCTCTTTCGCTCCTGGATATAGTAGGCTAGATGCATTATTTATGTACTTTTTCCTTGATTCTTCATCCATTAAAGTTAATGCAATTGCATTCAATACTGTAGATTTCCCAGTACCATTATCACCTAATAACATTAACCAAGGAGCTGTAAACTCCATACTCTTTCCTAATGAAACCTCAATATCTAATTCTTTAATTGACTTAAAGTTTCTTATTACAATTCTTTCAATATACCTTCTTTTACCAAAATATATAGTACGATCTTCACTATTTTTTATATCATAGTTATCAAGCATTGTTTCATGATGCTTAAATGAATTGAAATTCAAATTATTCTCATGTATAATTTTTGGACTTGAATGAAGTAACCCATCTATAGCAGGTTCCTTTGAAATTAAATATCTTCGAATAGAGGAATTTTTCAAGAGCCATAAACGAATAAAATATTTTTTAAGCCCACTAAACTCTGAAGTTGCTTTAATCTGCCGTTTTATATTCTCAATTGCTTCATTTACAATTAATCTACTTTTTAAACTCGAATCATATTTTATCGTGCTATTGTAAAATTGTACTAAATTTAACCAAACATTTTCTAATACTTCAAAAGCATTTCTTCTATCTTCAACCAATTGACTCCTATTTAAACCTAAAATATCAATTGTTACTTGAGCTCGTTTATCATTAGAAAAAACATACCCTTTAGAGTCATATAGAAGGAACTCTTCAGGATCTTCTTTTCCAGGATGGATTAAAAATGGTTTTTCATTATCAAGAACATTATTATCATATGTTTCTCTTTGAACACGTTCTGAAATTACAGGAAATCTATTACTTTTGTGAGAAATGCAATTCTTACATAAAGGTAAAAGATTGTTCCATTCATATCTGAGCCACCAATAATAATCAGAATGAATTCTACCATCCAAATCTCTTGCACCATTAATTGGTCTATAATGTTCTATTTTACCCCAATCCATCAAATTAATTTCACAGTAGGCACATTTATTATGTGATTTTCGGTTTAAATGACCTTTTATTTCATCCCAAAAATAGTTTGGTGAACGATGCTCTGAATTATTTAGAAATTTATTTCTTTCATCTAATAAGGCTTTAAATGGTTCCCCTAAATCTAGTTTAATCAAAAGTTAAACCTCCTACTTATACTAATGGTAGAATTATATTCTGTAATTATATATTTATATAAATTAAGACTAAGTAAAATAAGTTCAAACGATTTAAATCAAGAATATACTCTACTTTTTAAAATAATCAGATTTTCTCACCTTTAAAAAATTCATATTTTTTCATTTTTTACCATTGGTAACCAGTAACTATAGAACTTATATCAAAATAGCTATTAAAAACTTTTTAAATTAATACTCCTTGTTCATATAAAATACATTTTTTTTATTTTCAAATTCAATTTTTATTTCGGTCGGTAACTCCATTTTTTGTTTAGACACTAGCCTTGTCACTTCAAATAAACTATCATTTTGCTTTTCAATTTCACAACTAAAATAATAATATTTATTTTCAATTAATATTATTTGGGATACTCTTATTTCGGCTATACGTACACAATTAAAAAATCTTTGAATATCCACTCTAGCTTGTTCTTCTAAAATACAATTTGTTACTTTTGGTAACTTGGCATTATGCTGTAATATCACCGGGAAACTGATATAAACTTCATAACCAGTTGCTTCCATGAATAAAAGTGTAGAAAAATTGTAAAGTCCGTGTTCATTATTAATTCGAATTTGTGTAAAAGGTGAATCTCCAGTAATCAGAAAGACCCATGAAGTTGTGTGCATACTAAAAAAAATATCAATCGGAAAATTTTTCCTTATTAAGTTATTTGCATTAAATAAATCGGTTAAATTTTGTAGTTGAACCCCTTCTTCTTCCGAATCACTCAACTTGGATATTATATCAGCCAATTTTAAAGAGAAAAAAACAAAAAGTCCTGTTACTATTAATGTTAGCATCATTGATAAATAATGTACTTGTCCCTTTTTGGTTAATAATGTTAATGTCATCGAAATTCCAGATATTATCCAAACCGGTACTAATATTTTAAGTATAACTAAACTGGTATTTACTGCATTTAAAATAACCGAAGGGGTTTTACTTAAATATTCAAAATCAATAATATTTTGTCTAAATTCATCTTCGTCCTTTTTTATTACATTATTCTTCATTGTCCAGAATAATTTTGTCAGTTCGGATGTATGATTCTGATATTGATGTGACAAAAAAATTGTAAATACTCCTAATACTGAAAATATACTAGCTGTTAACCAACTAGTATATTCCACAGTTTCATTTGCTAGTAAAACTTGAACTTTTAATTCATCATACACAATATTCAACAAATCAATAACAATTTTCAAGAATTCCATTTATTTCTCCGTTTAATAATTTTTCTATTAATTTAATTCTTTCCGAATCAGTACGAATTAAAGATGTAATAACTTTATTAGAACTGGTGTCATTATATTTACATGTTATTACATTCTTGCCGTCTTTTAATAAAAATGAATGTAAACCAAGGTCAAACGGAATACAATTCATATGGAATTTCATATTCAAACCTTGAAATACATATTTCAAAATATTTTCGTCCCTAGTAAATACGATTAATAATCGTCTTGCTTCATCTATCCAAACCGACGCTTCATCAAACTCTACATACATTTGACTTGTAATTAAATACGAAAAGGTATAACAATTAAAATTTGCAACATTCTTAATAAATTTCCAATTATGGGAATAATTAATAGATTCTATTTCACATGAATTTATTTGGTTTATCTGAAATAGATAAAACCCATTACTATACCTCAAGATTTATCACTCCTCAGTTATGTACCTGTTTATCACTCCCAAAACAGTTAACCTGTCTGATTCAACTAAAGATAATTGATTGATATCATCTTTAACCTTCCCTAACACATTAGTAAGAAATATCGAGTCTCTTACTTTAGCTTTTGCAATAATGGTACGCAAGTTCTCGAGAACTTCTTGTTCTTCATATAATTTATTTAAGGAATTAGTCAAAGTTGTAATTAAATGTCTGTTTATCAAAAAGACATTCATGGTATTCTGAATATTTGTGTATTGGATCTTAATGGTAGCTTGAAAATCAATGGAAACATTAACAATTTCGAACGTATCACTATTAGTTTTAAATCGTAACTGGAATCGGACAGATTTAATTTGATCACCTAACCTAATACGATCTCCTACCTCAAAACTTTCTAATAAATTATTTCCTCCAAGCCTTACCGATCTTATTTTTTTGTCTTGCCTTTTATTTGAGAATGCAACATTTAAATAATCATTAATTTCATGTCCATTTATATTTATACTTTCTTCAATGTAGTCAAGTAAGATAATAGTTTGTTTATCAAGTTCATATTCATTTTCCACTACTGTATTTCTTTTTTTATTAATAACTGAAAATGGAATAAAAGTTTCAAACATATTTGTAACATGTTTTTGAATTACTTTGTGTGTTGCATTCGAGTGATTTCTGTCTCCACATTGTATGTAACACAGATTTTGAGTAGAATCAAATACTACATCAAATGATGTTTTAATTTCCGATTCACCCATAATTTTCCCTCCACCGAAACTCGTTTGTTCCTTAAATTTCTCATAAGTTACAGGAAATTTTAATAAACAATCATCTATAATACTCACATTACCTATTCTTTTAATAAATATAAACGAATCGTCTTTATAATTTTTTTCAATATCGATAGGAAGACAAAGGTCAATTTTTTCTTTTAATTCATTAAAGGTATTTCTATCTTTCAATTTATACTCAAATATAAAATTTGGATATCCTTTAGAGAAAGTTTGATCAAGTTCATCATATAATCCTATAAAGATATCATCATCAGCCTCATCAGAACGTAAAAAAGTAATCAAATCTTCAACTTCTGATATCCCAATTCTGACTCCATGATGTCTAAGTAAGTAGTGCCTAACAACCTCTAATTTTTTATCAGATTCTTTTTCCATTAAAACCATAATTCTTTGAATCTCTTTTTCAATATCTATGCTTGCTATAGTGAGTGTATTTTCAACACTCTCATCAGTTATTGAACTCATAACCTACCTCCAAAACAAATTAATCTATAGCTGAATATTAACATATTTTTCCTGAAAAGATTGAATATATTTAAAAAATTCTAAATCATAAGAATTTCAACTCTAATAATTTATGTTTCTATCTATACATTTTTATCTGATATAAAAACGTTTAAAACTAGCTCTTTACTTTTATGTATTAATGATCTAAATTAACAATCCATAACCAAAACTTAATACCTTATTAAGAAAACCGAAAGAAATAATATTTCTAACTATTCCTGATAAACTAGAAATAAAATACGATTCAAATAATTCTCACCATGTCCGAAACTAATTTTATTTTCATGAACTACTCCTTCTCGATTTATTTCCTTAAGTTTCTCAATAAAATTAGGCGTAATCTTATTAAATGTTAAAGTAATTTCCTTATACTTACTATCAATATAGTTTTCTAGTTTTTGTTCTAAATAAACAAATATCTTTCACACTTATTTTCAATTTCTGATAATTGGTGTGAAGATATTAAAATTGCTACACAAATGGCACATCCAATATTAGTAATTTTGTATCACCATTAAAGCTAATGCAGATCTAACCTTTGTTTCATCCCAAAAGAATATTCTCTAACCTTTTTCCAATCATTCTTCAATTCAACAAATTTTAAAATCTCATCAATTTTTTATTTGATGTCCTGTTGTCTTAAAGTGGTATTTTTATACATTTCCTGTTTTGAAGATTGTCATATGCATTTAAATACTTAAATTAATAGTTTACAATCTAATATGTAGGCATTTGAATTCACTAATTCTTTATCTTTAAAAATCTTTCTTTTCCATTGTCCTATCGATTAATAAATTTAAATATAAAAAAATACCCCTTAACAAAAAGGGGTATTGGATGACCTTACGATTACGGGTAGTCTAAGGTTGCCTTGAAACTTTAATCATCACAGTCATCACGACCTACTGCTAAACCACTAAACGAGATTGGTCCTACAACAGCTGCTTCTGTGCCACTTGTAATATTCTCAGCTGTTACTTGATAACGATGTCTTCCCTCTCCTACATTCTTATCAATAGCTTGGAATGTCACAATATAATTAACCTCTGATGTAGGATCAGATTCAATTCCATTTTGAGCTCTAAAGATTTCTTTACCATCACGAAAGATTTTAAATAAAATTTGTGATGTTTCAATTAACCCTTGAACACCTACTGTCGCAATTAATTCCACATGATTTTTACATGCATTTCTACAAGGTATTTTTATATCGATAGATGCTAGTACAATACGTTTCGGGGAATGAGGAATAGCAATTGGTTTATCATTGTTAACCATGCGAATTGGTTCTGTTGCTTGATAATCAACAATACGAAACATTATATCACCCCTTTAATTCGTATGATATAAAGTATGTGGTTAAGAGAGAGTTAGATTGGACAAACAGGTAATGATCTATTTCAAGGATAAAAAACTTTCTTATCCTAAGATGTTTTTATTGATGTTACAAAAAAATAAGTCTATTTGTTATTTGCAATAAAAATAGTTAGAATGATGTCCTACCATTTCGGTATACCCACCTAAAACAATTTGCTAGAATCTAAAAGATTGCGAGGGTGACTCCCCAAAATTGGGGTATCATAACTACGAAACAAAAAAAGAATGCTATGTTTTAGCACTCCTTTTTTTTATTGCTTCAGTTATTTTTTAAACTATAAACTCAGACATTACAAATCTATTTTTTTAAATTTAATACTAGCAAACTGCACTGCCAAATAAGAAATCAATAAACTAACAATTAATTGGTAAACAATTGATACAACATTAATATTTGCATTTGAATTTAAAGCTAAATACCCAGGTACCAGTTCTTGGATTCCAGATATTCTCGTACCAAGTGATAATAAAACATAAAGAACAATTCCAGAAATTGTTGATACGATTGCACTTTTGGTTACAGAGATACTCATTACTATATATATCGAGAGTATTAGATAAAACAACACCGCTAAACTGGAAAAAATTAATGATTTGTTATCGCTATCAAGAATGATCCATTCCTTTGTTGCATAGTCTGTACTTCTTACGATTAATGCATAACTAACGATCGTTATGACTAAGTTGGAAAGAAAATAAAATAATATAACTCCCAGCATTGCACTAAATTTAGCAAAAATTAATCGTCCTCGATCAGCAACTCTTGTTACTTCTAAAAGTATTTGTCCTTCAATTCTTTCCGATCCAATAATACTTGCCCCTACGTACATGAATAATATCAACGGGATTCCAATTAAGAAAAGTAGCTGCCAAATTGCACCAGTAAATTGGATTAAGTCAAACTTCCCAACAATAGAAACCCAGCTCCAATGAAAATATATTCCTAGCGCATACAAAATAGCAATACTATTGAATAATAAAATAAATAAGAATAGTCTTCTTTTATGTAGTTTAAGAAATTCTACTTCAATTAATTTTTTCATTCAGCTTAGACCTTTCTATCAAATAATTTATTAATTTTACTTAGATTGCTAATTTCTATATCTTTTATTTCTAATTTTTCCTGATAAACTAGAAATAAAATGCGATTCAAATAATCTTTTCTATGTCCGAAACTAATTCTATTTTTATGAATTACCGCTTCTCGATTAAGTTCCTTAAGTTTCCCGATAAAATTAGGGGTTATCTGACTAATTGTTAATGTAATTTCCTTATCTTTACTATTAATATAGTTTTCTAGTTTTTGTTCTGATATAAACAAATATCTTTCACACATATTTTCAATTTCTGATAATTGGTGTGAAGATATTAAAATTGCTACACCCTTTTCTTTACTTATGCGATGTATAAATTCTCTAAACTTCTCAACTCCAATTGGATCAAGTCCAACAAATGGCTCATCCAATATTAGTAATTTTGTATCTCCCATTAAAGCTAATGCTAGACCTAGCCTTTGTTTCATCCCAAAAGAATACTCTCTAACCTTTTTCCGATCATTCTTCAATTCAACAAATTTTAAAATCTCATCAATTTTTTGTTTAAGTTCCTGTTGTTTTAAAGTAGTATTATTATACATTTCCTGTATTTGAAGATTGTCATGTGCATTTAAATACTCAAATAGCTTACAATCTAACAAATAGCCAATTGAATTCATTAAGTCTTTATTATTAAAATAGCTCTCTGTTCCATTAAATAAAATTTGTCCTTCATCTATCTTTATTAATCCTAAAATTGCTTTCATTAAGGTGGTTTTACCAGTACCATTTCTACCAATAAGACCTACAATTTCTCCAGAATTAATCACAAATGATATATCATCTAAAACTACGTTACCGCTGTATGCTTTTTTCAAGTTTTTTATCTCCAATAAATAACTCATAGAATTATCACCTTCTAACTATTATAAAGATCATAAAAATAACTTTTATTTTTTATTAAAGTTTCAAAATTGCCTTGTTCAATTAAGTGCCCTTTGTCTATATAAAAAATCCAATCTAGACTCTTTAAAAAATCTTGCTCTAGTTTGTGAGTGATAAATACCATCGTTTTATTTTCTAATTTTAGTAATTTTTGCTCAATATACTTACTACTCTCGGTATCAAGTGCAGATGTAATCTCATCAAACATTAATACTGGGGTATTTCTTAAAATTGCCCTTGATAAAGAGATCCTCTGCTTTTCTCCTCCAGACAAATTCGCTCCCCCTTCTAAGCAATAAGACTCTAAACAAGTAGTTTCTTTATTTATCAATTCATTAAGTAGCGAAGTTCTGATAGCTTCATCTAACAAATCCACATCATAGTCCTTGTATAAAGTAATATTTTTTAGCAAAGTATCATTAAAAATAAACGGATCTTGATGAACAAAAGATATATTATTTATTAAGTATTCTTCGTATGCATCGTAACTTTTACCATTAATTAATCTTTCTCCTGAATTTATATCTAATTGATTAGCAAGTAATTTTAATAAAGTTGTTTTCCCACTTCCACTAGATCCTACAATTGCATACTTTTTATTCGACTTAATTTTTATATCTATGTTATTTAATGAAAATAGATTATCATCAGTTGAATAGTTTACACTTTTGAGTTCTATCTCTTTAAAACATGCTCCGACATCGTTTTGTATGAAAGGATTATTTTCTGGTTTATTCTTTACGATAATATTAGTAAGCCTATTTCGAATTTTTTTACTTCCCTTTATTTCTAAGAACGCAGAACTGACTGCTCCCATCGGTTGTATAATAAAATTCATTATTTGAGTAATAGCAATTAATTGACCTAACGAAATTCTTCCTAAGATCGTCATAATTCCTCCTATTGAAAAGCAAATAGCAATAATTACATAGTTTCCTGTAATCATAGTTTGATTGTACAATCCAATTTTTTTTCTTAGAGTAAACAACTTGCCTTCAAGACTATTTAGAATTGGGACATAATTATCATTCACTTGTTTTTCTACTTTATAAGCCTTTACAATGTCTATTCCAGAAAAATAATCTTTTAATTTTGCTATAAATAATCCTTTTTTAATAGAGTAATTATCACTTGCCTCATCAATATTTCTACTAACAAATATAGGGATGATTAATATTAAAATTGCACTGAAGACTAAAGCTATAGCTAAAAACAGATCGAGTATAACTAAATAGCTTAATGAAAAAATTAACAATGTAAAACTTTGAATAATTACATATAAATTATTAAAATAATACTGTTCTACCATCTCTATATCATTTTCAAAAATATTAATTTTTTGTCCAATTGTTGTTTTTTTAAACTCACTATACTTTTGAAATATCATGGCTTGGAATAGATCCTTCTTTAGTTCAATATGTATATTTCGAGATAATTTTGCATCCTGTAAATTAGAAAGATATCCTAATAGATAGTTAATAATTAAGAAAGTAAAAAACAACATGATCATTTGATAAAGTAATGTTGTATTTGTATTAGTTAAGGCATCTACAACTTTTTGGATAATATATATGAAGACCATACTAATTAAGCTATTTAGTGTGGTAATTACGATCAGTAATAGGACCTGAAATTTCTGGTTCATCAAATATTTCTTCAAATGTTATAACCTCCAATTTCCGTTTAAATAATAGAGAGCACCTACGAAATCGTGCAACTTCATAGATACTCTCTTTTAATTACTAAACGCTCCATTTTTTACCGTTGTATCCAACGCTTCCACAAATTATTGCACCAACAGAAGCACAACCGGCCTTATTAACTTTTTTAGAGAAAAATAACATGCATATCACCCCTTTTTAATAAATTTAAGTTTTTTTGCAAAGGCTAAGGATCTACTTATAAACCTAAACGATTTTATCTTTAATTAATTTCATTATGTGATTGTTATCACTTAACCCTGTAACAAAATTCCAATTTACGTAAAAATAGATAACCTCATTATTTATTAATGACATCTTTATCGGTTGCGCGGATTTTAGGAAAAATAGTCTAGATTGAGTCATGAATAATTTTGAACTAACTGTGCTATCATTTCCCAATTTCAAATCAAGAATATTGTGCCAATTAATCGTTTTCCAATCTTTAAACTCAATTCCATCATCATGAATTAATAATTCTCCATGATGTGAAAGTAAGTATTTTACATGAATTCTAGTTTTTAGTGACAATTTCTTTTCTTCTATTTCAATATTAGTTGCGCCATAGAAGATTAATTTTTTCATCTTCTCAACTCCTAATATTAAGTTTCTATTCCAATTACAATCCTATCTATTAACTTATGATAATAGTTTTTATATAAAATACAGTATGGATCTTTAACTTTTATATCGTCTTTAAGCATGTATGCCCTTGCTCTACATCCTCCACCACAAAGATATTTGAATGTACAATCACTGCAACCATTAATTTGGTTTACTTCGTAGGTAGAAAATTCCTTTGAAACTGGTGAATTTTCTAACATACTCTGTATACTCTCTTCTTTTATATTCCCAAAACAGTACTCTTCAGCCATTAGCATGTGACAGGGATAAATATTTCCGTTGGTCCCTACAGACAACATGTTTTTTCCTGCGCCACAATAATTTTTGCCTTCAAGTGTGTTATTTATAGGCGAATCAAGCATATTTACTCCATAATTTAAGAAATGGTCAGAAATATCCTTTAAATCACTTTGTGACAACATAAACCTTTTAAACTCTTCCGTTTCACAAGTAGAAAGTATACTAAAACTGATACCAACATTTAATTGTGCTGCTAGTTTCAAATAATCAATCATGTTATCCGAGTTCAAAGTATGAAGTGTTGGTAGAATTGAAACATTTAAATTGTTCTCTTTTAAGTTTTTAATCGTTTTAATTATTTTATTATGGATTCCCTCATCTCTTATAAATGATGGACAATCATCCGAATATGTATCTAGAGAAACAGAAATTGCATCTACGTAAATAGCTAGTTCATTAAATATATCTGTCCTATTAATGGTACCGTTGGTGATCACTACTACTTCTTCTATACAACAATCCACTTTGGCGAACTTTACCAACTCTACAATATCTTTTCTAAATAATGGCTCTCCACCAGAAAATACTAAGTTTTTCACACCGACTTCTGCCAAATCTCCAATTGCTTTGCATAAATCTTCATAACTTAAATCTGGTGCGACATTTCTATTACTGTCCAATGAATAACACCCAACACAATGTAAATTACATTTATTTGTTAAATGAACATAAGCTGTTAAAACTTCTTTCTTTCTATTTTTAAAAGGTTTAAAAGAGATAAATTCATTTTCTAACAAAAAGTTATACAGTGTAGAAATACTCTCATTGTTAATTTTAGCTATTTGATAATCCCCTTGCTTTAACTCATTATAAAATTTTAGTCCTTCTTGATCTAAACCAACCACAGCACCATTTTCTAAATTAACAAGCATATCAATTTTTTTTATCCTGCTAACAATATTACTTGGATTTACGAACATTAATTTTCTCCTTTAACTTGTTAAATAATTTTGTAAAAACGAAAATCAAAGTTAAATTTAATAACAACATAAAGATGTAGGATGACATATCGTTCTCATAACTAATGTTAGATAAACTTATTGAATCGGAAGTTTCATTTAGTAGTTTCGTATTTTCTATAATTGCTGCCATTGAACTACTAGTCATATTTAACAATTGATAGATTATTAGCGTAAAAATTAGTGATAAACTACTTAAAATCATCAATTTTGATAGATTATTCTTAAATTTTATATCTGGAGCTAAACTAGCTATGCAGATCGAAAACAATAAATTAGGAAGTAACACTACCAGTATCAAAAACGTAATGAGATTTAAATTATTCATAAACTTGTATATATACCCCAAATTAATTAACAGTAACATTGTAGAAATTACAAACAATACCCTAAATACTATTTTCATATCAAAACTTTCCCTTCAACTAGCTATTAGTAATAAGTTATAGATTGTATGTGCTAACACAGAGTTTTTAATATCCTTTGTTTTTACGGCAATTAATCCAAAAAGTATCCCTAATGGAAATCGAACTAACAAATTTATCGAAAAATCTTCGTTACTATGTAATACAAAGGCAAACATTAGTGCACTAATCATAATACTCAAGAAATTATTATAATTTCTTCTCAAAGTATTCAATATAAGATTTCTATATATATACTCTTCTCCTATACTCACCACTAAAAAATGAATGATTAAACTTATTAACACTGCTTTGTTATCGAATTGATCTCCAAAAAAATGAGCGTACATTAATAAGAAAAAGCTAAACAAAGATAAAAATACAAAATAACTAGTAGCTGTTCGAGTACTCATATTAAAATCATTCTTATTTGTAGATAGGAAGAATACACAAAACCTTGGGATTAAGTACAATGCTAAAAAAGTAGGTAAGGTAAGATTTACAGTCATACTCCAATTGCTTTCAGGAATAGCTATTAAGCTAAATAGAACAATCAATATTAGGAGAAAAAATGCAGTAAGTATAGATATACCAAGACAAATCAATAATACATTAATTCTATTAGTTTTCTTAATCTCAACCTTCAAATTCTTCCCTACCTTCTTCCCTAAGCGATCTCCTTATATTTATTTAATATCATTTTTCGTATTAAAATTATAAAGTGTATTAATCTGTATACTTTTATGTCGTAAATTGAATTAAAAAAAGCATAAAACATAATGTTTTATACTTTTATCACATAGGTATTACTACAAGAGATTAAAAAAACCCATCCTTATATGAAAAATCATAATAGCTATTCATCTTACTTACTCTTTCTTTAATACTACTAATCCCCACACTATTCCGATTAACTTTTTTTCAGATTTCAATTCCTTTTGAAAAATTTATTTCAAAGGGTTTTGATGTATTTCTCATCTTAATTAATAATTTTCCTTCCAAAAATTTTAAATTTATATCTATTCTCTTTTCAATTTTATCTGGAAGCCTTAATACTGCTTCTATTGCATTATCTAAGAAATTTCCTAAGACTGCAGCTAAATCAATAACATTAAGATACTTTCTATTTCATTAGGAATTTGTAAATTTAATTCATAATGAATATCGTTTCTCTTAATTTTGTCTAATTTACTATTTAATATCGAGCCAATAGATATACAGCCAGTGAATTTGAAGAAGATCCATTTATATCAATTAATTCATTTAGCTGTTTTTTGGGTTTACTAAAAGATTATTTAAATCGTTATTTATTCTAATCAATTCCTTTTGTTTATCAAGATACTCAACGTAATATTTATTCTGCTCTTCAATCAACATATATGCGACTGCCCGTCCACAAAAAGAGCCTTATCCCAAGAGGGCAGGCTCTGTAAATATAAATTGTATTAATGATCACAACTGGACTCTAACCAACGTTTTCTACCTGTCAAATAGATACCTATAACAACTTGATATATTGTAACCAACTAACGATTAATGGAAATGAATTAAAATAAACAATAAATAAATTTATAATTAAAATAATAATACATATAATTTTATTACTTGTTAAAAATGCTGATATAAGGCCGATTAAAGGTAGGAATATCAATGCAATTTGTAGAGTAATATTTTCTAAATTATGTATTCCCCAAGGACTAACCTGAAGCATTGAAATTTTAAAATACATAAAATAGTAAACTAACCAAGATATCCAAATGGCTAAATTATATATATATATGAAAAATGTTTTTTTCATAGTCACCAAGTTATACTAGCGTGGGTATCCGGATGAAATGAAAACTTTTTAGCCGGTGATACAGAAAAACTAATCCCCGATAAAGCTATTGAAGGTGCTAAAGTATAACTACTGTTTTGATGTGCATAATTCCCGTATGCATCTAATCTTCTAGTGTTTGTAAGAGAACCTACAGAATAATACATATAACTCGATAACGTCTTTAAATATTCCGAATCAATACCTCTAGCCTTGTTATCAGGAAGGTTAATTTTTAGTGCGTAGCCCCCTGCACCCTTTTTCCAATTATTACTATCTTTGGTATATTTAGCACTTTTACTTTTTGATGGGTTTCCTATTGTAGGTTGAGTTGTCCAATTCTGTTGACCATACTGAGTACCTGGATTAGGTGCCCAGAAAGATGAATTAATACCTATACCTATAACATCTAAATATCTTTGACTTGGTAGTTTAGACCAGACTACACTATTTTTTAATCTATATTCCTTTGATGATAACTTGGTAATAGTAGTAGTCATTTTTTTATAAGATGTAGTTGAAAAATCACTACTTGCTCTAGAAATTAGATTGTCGTTTAATTTATTAATTTCATCATAATAAGTTGCTACGTCTAATTCTATTAAAATAGGTTCATTATTTGAAATCGAATATGCAATAGTCTCACGAGGTTCAATAATTTTAATATAATTTGTTTTTGAGCTAATAACCTCACCTTGTAAGTCTTTATTAATCTCATACTCTTCATTAGACATTGATTCGATTTCTGAATCAGTAAATCCTAAATTTAGTAATCGATTCGTTTGAGCAAAATCTAGATTATTTGCAACAATATCAACATTTCCGTCTTCTTGGTTATGATCGTAAAACGGAATTAATGTATTAGCTGCAAAAGAAATAGGACTTGCACCATCCTCATGAACTGCCGTAATCCTTACATAATACTCTGAACTATCGGAGTAATTAAGTCCGCCATTAATTTCAAACGCTTTTTTATAGAGGATAGAAGGATCAGCTACAAAATCTGTCCCTTTTCCATCTCTTCTAAAATTAACTTGTCCTACTTCAATTTGTTCAGAGGTAGGAAACATTCCTTTGTCTTTAGTTGTCCATGTTGTTTGGTCGGCAGGAACATCCCAGTAGGAGTGTACAGAACCGTTAAATAATATAATTTGATACTTTGTAACCCCCTCAATAGGTTCCCAAGAAATATCTAAATATCCTGTCCCTGTACCATCTTCATTAGAATATGCTTCAACTGTAGGTATAGGCATCTGAGTATACTTAGTATTTACCGCTCTACCTTGAATAATAGACGGTGCTGTTAAACTAGATTGTGTACTTACTTGATTAATAGTTTTTTCGTTACTTGGTTTCGAAATCTCTTCAGCATGGGATTTCATAGGAATAATGGAACCTAATATCGTTGCAGCTATTGTTATAATAGTTACGTTTTTAATTAATTTAATCATAACAGCCTCCTAGTAATATTCCAATTTGGATAATTTATCCATTATAGATCATAAAGTGTAATTTTTTAGAGTTTCTACTTCAGACTTCAAATTCTTCCCTACCTTCTTCCCTAAGCTATCTCCTTATTATTTATTTAATATCATTTTTCCTATTAAAATTATAAAGTGCAGTAATCTGTAAACTTTACTGTCGTAAATTGAAATAAAAAAAGCATAAAACATATTGTTTTATACTTTTATCACATAGGTATAATCACAAGAGCATGAAAAAACCCATCCTTATATGAAAAATCATAATAGCCATTCATCTTACTTACTCTTTCTTTAATACTACTAATCCCCACACCATATCGATTAACTTTTTTTTCAGATTTCAATATTCCATTTGAAAAATTTATTTCAAAGGATTTTGAAGTATTTATAATCTTAATTAATAATTTCCCTTCCAAATATTTTAAATTTATATCTATTTTTTTTTCAATTTTATCCGGTAACCTTAAAACAGCTTCTATTGCATTATCTAATAAGTTTCCTAAGACTGCAGCTAAATCAATAGAATTATGAATATTGTCTATTTCAATTGGAATTTGTAAATTTAATTCATAATGTATATCGTTTCTCTTAATTTTCTCTAATTTACTATTTAATATCGAGTCAATAGATATACAACCAGTAAAATTATTGTATGAAGAGGTTCCATTTATGTCTATTAATTCATTTAGCTGTTTTTTAGCTTCATCTATTTCATTACATAAAATTAATGTATTTAAGTTTACTAAAAGATTATTTAAATCGTGATTTAATCTAATCAATTCCTTTTGTTTATCAAGATACTCACCGTAATATTTATTCTGTTCTTCAATCAACATATATTTTTGAATCAGATAATTTTTTCTAATTAAATTATCATAGATCTTCATAGTACAAAAATTAATTATCAATAAAAAAAATAAAAAAGCAATTTTTTGGTCTGTTCTATTAAAACTAGTAATCCAAATAGTAATAACTGTAGATAACGTTGGAACAATGGTTAAAAGTATATACTCAATATTGCTCAGTCCAATTTCATGATCAACTTTAAAATATAATAATAGTTTAGTTATTATTATTACAATGACAAGTGATATAAAATTCAGACCAAAGTAGGCTAATAATGGATAAATTAAATTTGTTTTAAGGCTGGTCCCGTGTATATGAGTTGTCAAAGATAAGCCTAATTCCACTTGAGTATATATGAACACAAAAAATATAGAGTGATATAACTTTTTTGAAAGTCGGCCATAGAAGGAAAAATTCACAATTAATATCAATATAAAAATAAACAAAAGAATCCGGTAAGGTATTAATATATTTTCAGATAAAACTTTCGTTAAAATTATTAGTAAACTTAACTCCAATAAATAAGTTTTCTTTTTTATCTTAAGGTTTAGAAACCCCGTAAAATAGTAATATACGGATATAGTTTGAATACACACTGAATTAAATAACAAAAATAAAAAGATTAGTAATCCCATTATTAACCTTCTAACTTTTTCGATATAAATTCATGGTATGTCTCTTTAACAATCTTTTTCTGACCTCTACTAATAGTTAATATATCATTATTAGATAAATATATTTCACTACCTGAAATAATATAAATGTAATTTAAATTAACAATTGTTCCTTGGTTTACTTTCACGAACGTCAAAGGGTTAAGCTTCTTCTCAAGTTCTTTAATTTTTCCATAGAATAAAATTGATTTTTCTCCATTACAGGTAATAATTCGAATCATTCTTCCATTTTCTGAAGAAATAGAAATGATATCAACGCATTTTATCTGATACTGTATATTTTGAAGTTTAAAAAATAAATATTGATTATTTAACATAATTTCATCTATTGCAATTGATAAGACATGCTTTATTTTTTTAGAATCTACAGGTTTTAATAGATAACGAAAAGGAGAAACTTCAAAACTTTCAATTGTATATTTATTGTAACTAGTTACATATATAATTAATAAATTTCTATCCTGTTTTCTTATTTCTCTGGCCACATCGATTCCATTCATCTCGTTCATTTCAATGTCCAAAAATAAAATTTGATAATCAAACTCACCTAAATCTTTTCTTTTAATTAGTGAATTTGGAGAAGAAAAAACATCAATATCAATTAATAAATTGTGAAATTTTTCTGTGTAATCAAGGATAATTTCTTCCAATTTCATACTATGCAATATATCATCATCACAAATACAAATCTTCATGTTATGCTTCGCTCCTTTGTTTTCATTTTTAGAATATTTACCCAAGAAATTTCCATAAACAAAAGTCCTACTTAACTCTCTAGTAGGACTTTTTATAATTTTGATCTATTTACATTTATCTAAAGTTGTTAATCATTGTATTCAATAGTCTTTTCTAATTGTTCTTCTATTAATCTTCATTAAGCCAAACCATGTTAGTGGTAGAAGTAAATTTCTTTGTCTTTTCCAACTGAATAAAGGATTGATGGTCTCAACAATGTAATAGTATAGGTGATTTTTGAAAATCACCTTTGATTAAAAGGATTTGATTATACCGAAGAAAAGTTTCTGGGAAATCAAAAGAAAAATAGTTACCGAGATTATCCCCACATTGAAATATATTATGTCTTTTATTTTTAATCCCAATAAAACAGAAAATAATATTGAAAAAATAATAGGTGTAATATATTTATAATCTTGTAAGGTAAAATAAAATTGATTATTAAATC
>NZ_JBHXLC010000022.1:0-85929 GCF_042721555.1 Gottfriedia sp. NPDC058432 | reverse complement strand
TTATTAATATTATTTTAATGGAAGCAAATTTCCTGTCAGGATAGCTAAACAAAAAAAATAAGGAACTCCCAAATTAATGAAAGTTCCGTTTATTTAAGTTGTTATAATATATCTTTCTTTTTCAAACCTTTAATCATGGCTGTAAAAATCGGGTTGATTTTTACTTAGCTACTCGTAATTGAACGATTAAAATAAAATTCACTTATTGCGAACAAATTGTTCATTTGGAATTAGCTCCTTTTCATTAGAAAAAAGCTTTGCTATAGTTTATCTCAATTGATTATGATTAATTAAACAAAAATATGCTCAACTTTAGGTGTGTTAACTCAGCAAAAATGTTGTTATATCAACACCCTAAGCTTCTATTCACCTAAATCTACATTGTGGTAAACACGTTGAACATCTTCTATATCTTCAAGAACGTCTAACATTTTTTCGAACTTTGCAAGACCATCTTCTGGAAGAGTTATATCACTTTGCGCTAACATTGTTAATTCAGCTACTGTAAACTCAGTAATACCTACATTTTTAAACGCTTCTTGAATTGCATAGAATTGATCTTGATCAGCATAAACAATAACAGCATCATCTTCTTCTAAAATATCGCGAACATCAACATCCGCTTCCATTAAGATTTCAAGCACTTCATCAGAAGTTTTACCTTCAAGTCCAATTACAGCCGTTGCATCGAACATATATGATACTGAACCTGTTACCCCAAGGTTACCACCGTTTTTGCTAAATGCAGCACGAACCTCTGCAGCTGTACGGTTTACATTATTAGTAAGCGCATCAACAATTACCATTGATCCATTTGGTCCGAAACCTTCGTAACGAAGTTCATCAAAACTTTCTTCAGAACCACCTTTTGCTTTTTCAATCGCACGATCAACAATATGCTTTGGTACACTATAAGTTTTCGCACGCTCTAGTACAACTTTTAATGCTTGGTTTGATTCTGGATCCGGCTCACCTTGCTTCGCTGCTACATATATTTCACGTCCAAACTTTGCATAAATACGACTAGTATTTGCATCTTTTGAAGCTTTCTTCTCTTTAATATTGTTCCATTTACGACCCATCTTGTTCCACTCTCTTTCAACTTTAAATCTACGATTAATTTACTATGTATTTGACTTTCGCCAAACATTTACCATTTAATATTATACCTCATTTACACTTTTTTTCGAAATTAATCGTAACTAAAAATTAGTGGAAATAAAAAAACATTACTTCTTATTTTGAAGTAATGCCCTAATTTTTATATAACCTTTACTTTTATCAAATAAGTAAAATAATTATTCCCCTTCCAAATACCTTTTACTTCATATATTCTTTCCCCTTTTTTAGATCCAAGTTGGAAAGAGTAACTTCCGTAATTATCTAAATTATGGTCATAAATATATGTTTTTTTAGTCCCACTACGCTCTATTATTTCCACATTTTCGGGTTGTTCCGAAAAATAAATCTTTAGAAGCTCTCCTTCGAATGCTGGAATAGCTACTTCTTCTTTAAGATTTTTATATGTACCATTTGTTGATTTATCTTTATCTAATAATTTTCCCCACGAATAATTTGCTATTTTATAAGGGATTGTTTTATCTGCTAACTCAAATTTAACTTCCGGTTTTTCATCTTTAGACAAAATAGCTTGGTTAATAATGATCGAAATCGTAAAGATTGCCACTAAATATATGATCCCTTTTTTAAACATCGAACTTCCGCTCCATATTTTTTCATTTAATAAGTTTAATGTAATCTATTTCTATTAAATTGTATATTGGGAAAATTCTGTACTTTTTGTAAATGTTTCATCAATTAATTTATACTATTCACTTTATTAAAATAAGATAATTTTTAACATATTTATCATAGAAATAACAAAAATTAAGGTAATATGGTGGGAGAAGTAAAAGAAAGGATTGATAAAATGTTTAACAATAATCCAGAATATTGGATCTCTAAACTTGAACTAGAAGCACATCCAGAAGGGGGATATTACAAATCTACCTATCAATCAAAGGAGCAAATATCTGATCGTGAATTAACCGTAAATTATGATGATCATAGATTACTTTATACTAGTATATATTTTTTGCTACAATCACATGATATTTCTCATTTTCACAGATTAAAGTCTGACGAATTATGGTATTTCCATGCAGGCAGTTCATTAACGATTCATGTTATTCATGAGAATGGTCAATACGAAGAAATAAAATTAGGACTTAATTTAGAAAGTGGAGAAGTGCCTCAATATTTAGTACCTAAAAATTCAATTTTCGGTTCATCAGTTATGGAAGAAAATACTTTTTCCTTAGTTGGCTGCATGGTTTCACCTGGATTTGATTTTAAAGACTTTGAATTATTTACTCAAGAGCAATTACATAATAAATACCCTGAACATAAAGAGATTATTAATAAATTAGCTTATAAGGTTCTTCCTTATTAGGTCTAAATAAAGAAAGTGAGCTAAAAGCTCACTTTCTTTTTTTGGGGGAATAGGGAAACAACTAACTCAGAATTAAGGTAATCTTTTTTAATCGTATTGTTAATATATCGTCATTTTGATTTTAATTGTTGGTTCTAGCTATTTCTGGCTATTTCATATTTAAATAACTAGTACTCACGAATCCTTTTTTACCATTGTAAGAAACAATTGCCCAATTATAATCAATTTGAGTTTTCCCTGCAGTTTGATAGCCAAGGAAGCTGACTTTTGCACCTTTTGGAATTACCGTAAGAATTTTATTTTTTGTACTAGGACCGCTACGTAAATTTAAATTAGATTTTGTTGTAACAGTAGTTGGTACTTTTTGTAAGTACTTAGTACTTACATAAGCTATACCATTTTTAGTTGTTGTTGTTTTAATTTGTGCCCAGCTAGCATTATAGTATTTTACAATCTCAATTTGATCTTTCTTTCTTAAAGTGTCTACTACTTTTGAACTTGTATTTGGAGCACTTCGTACGTTTAATACACTTGCAGTTACCTCATATACACTAATCGGAGCATTTAAAACCGCTGCACTAACATGTGTCGGCTGTGCTACTACACCATTTGAAAATAATAATGCACCGGATAAGGCCATCGTTGATACAAAAGCTTTTAATAATTTTTTCTTCATTATAAATTCCTCCTCTCGCTTTACATCTCAATAATATTGAATTAATGTTTCAAAATTAGTCATGAGATGTATCCAAATTGTAAACTTTTCAATTGTACTGATCGGATACATCTAACAGGAATAATTTGCATATCCTTCCAATTTTGTGGACATTCTAAATTTTGTATTTGTATGAATGGAGGCAATTATGGATAATCAAGCGAACAATGAAGAAGTATTGACGAATCGGCAAGGCCATCCAATAACTGATAATCAAAATGTAAGAACTGTTGGTAATCGAGGACCAACAACTTTAGAAAACTATGACTTTCTTGAAAAAATATCTCATTTTGACCGTGAACGAATTCCAGAACGCGTTGTGCATGCTCGTGGAGCCGGAGCGCAAGGATATTTTGAGGCATATGGAAAAGTAGGCGATCACGCAATTTCTAAGTATACTAGAGCAAAATTATTTCAAGAAAAGGGAAAAAAAACACCTGTGTATGTTCGATTTTCCACAGTTGTAGGTGGTGGACATTCTCCTGAAACTTTACGTGATCCACGTGGTTTTGCTACAAAGTTTTATACTGAAGATGGGAATTGGGATTTAGTCGGTAATAATTTGAAAATCTTTTTTATTCGTGATCCTTTAAAATTTCCAGATATGGTTCACTCATTTAAACCAGATCCAGTAACAAATCTTCCTGATCCTGAAAGAATGTTTGACTTTCTTCATCTAACACCAGAATCTACTCATATGGTTACATTTCTCTTTTCACCATGGGGAATTCCAGCTAACTATCGACAAATGCAAGGGTCCGGTGTTAATACATATAAGTGGGTAAACAAAGATGGCGAGGCAGTTCTCATTAAATACCATTGGGAACCGCTAAAACATGGAATAAAAAATCTATCGCAACATGAAGCAGATGAAATCCAATCTACAAATTATAATCATGCAACTCAAGACCTTTACGAGGCTATTGAGAAAGGCGAATATCCAGAATGGGAATTATGTGTACAGATCATGAGTGATGATGAGCATCCAGAGCTTGATTTTGATCCACTTGATCCTACAAAACTATGGGATCCAGAAAAGTTTCCTTTTTTACCAGTTGGAAAAATGGTATTAAACAAAAATCCAGAAAACTATTTTGCAGAAGTTGAACAAATAGCATTTGGGACAGGTGTAATAGTTGATGGACTTGATTTTTCAGATGATAAATTACTTCAGGGTCGTACTTTTTCGTACTCAGATACACAACGATATCGAGTTGGAACAAATTACTTACAACTACCAGTTAATTCACCAAAAAATCATGTAGCAACAAATCAACGTGATGGACAAATGGAATATAAAGTTGACGCAGCGCCAGGTCAAAACCCACATGTAAACTATGAACCTTCATCACTAGGTGGATTAAAAGAAGCACCAAAGGATGGAAAAGATCATGAACCTGCGTACAATAATAAGTTAGTACGACAAAAAATAGATCGACCTAACGACTTTATCCAAGCTGGTAATACTTACCGTGCTTTCGACGAAACTGAAAAAAGTGAACTAATTTCAAATTTAGTAAATGCACTAAAAGTATGTAAGCCTCATATTCAAGAAGCGATGGTCGGTTATTTTACAAAAGCCGATGAAGAATACGGACGCAGAGTGCGCGAAGGTTTAGAAAAAGCAAATCGTAATCGAACTGAACACACTAGTACGGAAGCAGCTGATGCAGCGTCTGACAACGCCAAAAATATGGGTCATGAATCGGATCGATATTAAAAGTATAAATTGGGATAGGCAGTAGCCTATCCTTTTTAGCGTAATAGTTTATTATCAAAAATACGAACAAAATATTAGATAAAGTTAAAAGAACATTATCTGAATATTACGACTCAATATTCACAATTAAAAGAAAACAGTTTAAAATAAGTTTGTAAGGACAATGATGATACATATGAAATTATTTGAAAGTGAGCTGATACTTAAATGAATAATGTGACTAAGTTTAATATTTTCAAACCAGCAAAAGACATATTTGAGGCATTTGTTGATCCAACTAAAATAGGTAACTTTTGGTTTTCTTCTAGCTCTGAACGATGGGAAGAAGGAAAAGTCATTACTTTAAAATACGATCTTTACAATGCAGAAGGCAAAATAAAGATCATCGAAGTTGATGAAAATAAAAAGATTGTGTTTGCTTGGGGACCTACAGAAGAAGGAAATATCGTAACGATCACATTAAATGAACAGGATCAAGATAACACAATTATTGAAGTGGTGGAAGAAGGCTTTAGTGAAAGCAACCCAGAATATGTTCATCATTTAATCGATAATAAAGAAGGCTGGGTATTCATGCTTAGCTGTTTAAAATGTTATTTAGAATTTGGTGTAACTAAGTTAAGAGGCGGATTAGTGAAATAATTTTAAAGTAATACGGTATTCTATGGGGGGATCTCATCAGTTAGGTTAACTAACTCTTGGGTGCCCCCTTTTTAATTGTAAATAGAATGTAAGTTGAAATACGTAGTTGAGGTATTTCAGCTTACATTTTTAATTGAAGTTTCTCCAATTTTATTTGCGATTCTCGTATTTTAATTGCAGTTCGCTGTTTATTTGAATCATTTCACCATTTATTTGCACCGTTGGACACGTTATTTGCAGCTCTATTAAACTTATTTGCAGCGACAGAATTTATTTACGATACTCAGACTTTAATAGTCTCTACTCTTTTTTGTTTTTTAATTAAAAAGTGTAGCTAAAACTCTTAAGAAGAATATTAGCTACACTTATACAATTTAACTAAATTTTTTCAAGCCTTCTTCAAGAAGTCCAACTGCAAACTCTAGTTCACTTTTTGTAACAATTAAAGGTGGATGCCAAGTGATGCAGTTGCCTTCGGATAGCTTAAATGAAAGCCCATTATTTAAACAGAAATATAGAATTTTTTCGGCTAATTCATCGTTTTTTTCCTTTGTATCACGAGACTTGACTAACTCAATAGAGATTAACAATCCGGCAACTCGAATATCTCCAATCTGTTCATACTGTTCATAAAGTTGAACTAGCTTAGTTTTTACGAATCCGGATTGTACTCGACAATTCTCTTCCAAGTTGTAGTCATCTATATACTCAATTGTTGAACAAATCGCTGCACAGCCTAATGCTGGTTTCTCAAAAGTATAATGTCCAAGCGATATTTCTTCGGCAACATCGTATTTTGTGCGAGTTAGTACAGCCGCTTGAGGTATAACTGCTCCACCTAATCCTTTTCCAAGAACTAAAATGTCAGGCTCGATTTCAAAGTTTTGATGAACATAAAATGCTCCACTTCTCATTAAGGCTGTCGGTACTTCATCAAATATTAATAGGATGCCATGTCGATCACATATTTCTCTTAATCTCTTAAAATAAGACTTTGGAGGGATATGTGTATCAGTTGCCCGAATTGGTTCTAATAAGATTGCTCCAATTTCTCCTTCATGCTCAATCATATATTCAATATGGTCTAAGCAAAAATTTGCTACGTCTTCATGTGAGTCACTTTTTAATAGATTACGATATCCATTAAAGGGAATTGCTTTTAATGTACCGGGCATAAGAGGGCCTATATCCTTTTTAAAAACATATTCCCCTCCAACTGCAATCGCATCTAATCCAGCACCATGGAATGATTCCCACATCGAAATGACTTTATGACGCCCAGTCACCTTTCGCGCAATTTTAAGAGCTAATCCGACAGCTGCACTTCCAGATGGAGTAAATAGAACCTTGTAATCTTTTGAAGTTGTTTTATTTACTAATGCGTTAGCTGCCTTAATGACAATCTCAGATGTAAATCTTCTTGGAATAAATGGGAGTTCATCAACTTGCCTTTTGATTGCTTCAACTACATATGGATTTTTATAGCCAACTTGATGTGAACTATTTCCATGAAAGTCTAAATATTTCTTCCCATTCACATCAATTAGATAACTTCCTATAGCGTCGACTATCCCATTAAGACAGGGCGTAGACATTGATTGTCTTACAAATACCCTCTCATCCTCTTGAATGACTTCTCTACTAATTTGATTTAATTGGTCCATCCATTCCGTGCGAAGAGGGCTTGAGTTAATGTCACCTTCTCTTTTCAAATGAGTGCTTAACATGTTACCTTCTTACCGCCGCCTACAATAAAATCATTAATTTTTTCAATTAACATAGGTAATTCACTCATCGATTTAATTGTGAAATCTGCTCCATTTTCTCTAAATGATTGTTCAGTTTTTGAAATAATCGCTTCTTTCTCACTATCTGTTAAGTTATTAAACTCTTCTAAACTAAGTCCCATTTCTGAACTTCCGATAATGACGCCGACAGACCAAACACCTGCATTAATACCTTCTTTAATATCCGAAATTGTATCGCCTACTTTCACAACTTTCCATGGAGCAGTTAGCTTTAATGCTTCCATGTTTCGGTAAATCATATAAGGGTAAGGTCGACCAAATGAATTTGTTTCATCAGGTGTAATATAGAAGTCTGGATAATAGCCTTTCGTCTCAGCATTTGGAACGACTACATCCATCATTTTATTTGTGTAGCCAGTTGTTGAACCTATTTTAAGACCTTTATTCCTTAATTCCTGTACTACTTCGACGACTCCAGGAATCGGATCTGCATAATCAGATAGCGAAGCCATTAGAGCTGGCTCAAAATTTGCATACAGAATATTTACATCTTGTTCATTGAATGGTCTCTCATATTTCTCGATCCAAAGATTAGAAATTCTAGGCATTGAAAGCATTTCACGAATATGATCGATTTTTAACATCCCCATTGGCGCTCGTGCTTCTTCCATCGTTACTTCAATTCCTGCATTTTTAAAAATATCGATAAACACATTTACTGGTGCAAAACATCCGAAATCTACAGTTGTTCCTGCCCAATCTAAAATAATTCCTTCAACTTTATTCATTTTGTCACCACTCCCATATATTCTTCGATAATATTACATAAACTTTGGATGTCTTCTTCATAAATTTCTCCAATATTTCCTACACGGAATGTATCAGCATCAGTTAGCTTACCAGGATAGATAACATATCCTTTTTCCTTTATGAAGTAATAGAATTTTTCAAAGCTAAACTGTTCACTTGGAAATAAGAAGGTTGTAATAATTGGCGATTGGTTTTCCTCTGCAATATAAGCATGAATGTTAACTTCTTTCAGTCTCTTTCTTAACAAGAGGTTATTATTTTGATAACGAGCAAATCTAGCTGAAATACCACCTTCTTCAATTAATTCATCAATCGCTTTTGAAAATGCTGCAACAACATGTGTCGGAGAAGTGAATCTCCATTTTCCATCTTTGTCCATTTCCTTCCATTGATCGAATAAATCTAAAGATAAACTTCGAGCAACTCCCTCACATTGAACAAGCTTATCTAGTTTTGCTATAACAAACCCAAATCCTGGTACACCTTGAATACATTTATTCGCACTACTAATTAAGTAATCAATTTCCAGTTGTTGTACGTCAATTTCAATACCACCAAAGCTGCTCATCGCATCAATAATAAGCGTCTTACTATATTCTTTTGAAAGTTCGGCCACCATTTCAATTGGATTTAAAATACCAGTTGTTGTTTCGCAATGAACCATTACGATGTGAGTAATGGTTTGATCTTTTTCAATAATGTCCCTTAACTCTTCTTCTTTAGGTAGTTCATCATATGCAATGCTATATTGAACGAAATTAAGTCCAATATACTTAGCCATTTTTACTATTCGTTCACCATAAGCTCCGTTCGTTACAATCAATACTTTGTCATTTTTTGAGATTGTTGAACTAATAACTGATTCAACTGCAAACGTACCACTACCTTGCATTAAAACAACTGTATAATCTACTTCTGATGCATTTGCTAACTCTAAAAGTTGAGTTCTAATTTTTTGTGTAATGTCTTTATAATCTTGATCCCAAGTACATCGGTCAAAGAGCATTTCTTCTTTGACCGTACTTGTAGTTGTTAATGGGCCTGGTGTTAGTAATTTATAGTTTTTCATAGTCTTTCATCCCCTTGGAAATTATTTTGCAGCATTAAAGAACTGTTGGTGCTCTTCTAATAATTTAACTGTTAATGGTTGACTAAATTTCATAGAATGAGCTGGTTTATGCTCGTCGCTAACAGTTTCACCTTTGTATAAAGCAACTGGGTAATTTTTGATTAAATCTTTACGAGCATCTTTAATAATTACTTCCGCCATTTTCATCGCTAATTCATTTGATTTCTTATCTTTTTTAACAACTGCAACTGATTCAGTAAGTGAGAAGTTTCCTTCTGTTGGATCTACATAGTCAATTGGTAATCCTGATTTTTTATCTAATACTGCTTGATGACGTAATCCAATACCCGCTGCAACCTCACCAGCTTCTACTTTCTTAATTGGACCTGAACCTGAGCTCTCTAAATGTGGACCACAGTTTGTGATTAAATCATGTAAAATTGTTTTACCTTCTACTTCTCCATACTGAGTAATAATTGCTTGAATTAATAACCATCCAGTTGAAGAATCCATAATATTTGGAATTGATACTAAGCCTTTAAATTCTGGTTTTGCTAAATCTTTAATTGAAGTCGGCATTGGTAAGCCTTTTTCTTTCATTACTTTTGTATTTACAAAGATTGATCCTGTATTAGCTAAAATTGGTGTATAAAATGTAGGGTATTTCTCAAGTGAATTTGTTTTAAACGTTAAGTCTTCAAACATATTGTGTTTTTCTTGAGCACTATCTAAGAAATATGAACTCATTGTTACTAAGTTCGCTTCGATTTTGTCACCTTCTGCCATTAGTTTTCCACCTAATTCAGAAGTTCCAAAAGTTTGGAACACATACTTTCCTTCATAACCTGCTTTCTTTAAAGCAGTTTCCATTGATGTAATGGCTTCTTCATCACCATTCGTATAAATAACAACTTTTCCTGAGGCATTTGTTTTTGAACTATTACATGCAGTTAATGAAAAAACTAAACATAAGGCTAACAACGACAAGATAATTCCTTTAAATTTCTTAAACATAAAATAACCCCACTTATTTTTATTTTTTATAAATCATTGATTATCCCTGAATAACACTTTTTCGTTGGAAATAGTCACAGATCAATTTGACGATTAAATTCGTGAAAAAGATTAATAGAGATAATACAAATATTTCATCGTATTTTTGGAAATGCTGAAGTTCTTTAATTTTGCTTGCAACCAATGAAGTTTCAGCAGTTATTAAGAAAATGATCCCACTTACCGTTACCATTGAATTGATAAAATAGTAACTAATCATTTCAAAAACTGTTGATTTAGAGTTTGGTAAAACAACTCTGTAAATTGTTTTAAACCATGAATCCCCCATTAATTCTCCAGTAGTCTCCCAACCAGGATTCATTTTTGATAATGAGTTTTTCGCTAATAGATATGGTGTAGTAAAGAAATGAACAATATTGCAAAGAATGATAATTGCAAATGTTCCTTTTAAACTACTATTATTGAAAAATAGTAAATACGATAAACCTAAAACCATTCCTGGAACAGTATTTGTTAGCATCGAAACTAAATCAATGACTAACTTAGATTTACTTTTTATAGCTGTTCGCACATTTAATAGTGCCGAGCTATATGCAACAAGGGTTCCTAGTATTGCTGTTACAACTGAAACATATAACGAGTTTTTATAAACTCCAATTAAATCACTAGATTGAAAAGCATCTACGAAATGTTGTAGCGTAAAAGTTAATTTAAATGGATAACTAATAAAAAATGGAATGATGAACATTACTGCAAATACTGACAGGATTCCAACTAAAATGATTGTAGAAATGATCCCGAAACAAATATCTCGTACTTTATTGGAAAGCATTTCAACGTTTGTAAACTTGTCGTAATGAAAATTGAATTTTTCAAGATAGTTTAGTAATAAAACGCCAAATACAGCTGGAACTAGCATTAATACTGCAATTACTGCACCATTATTAAAATTAGGAATTGATCCAAGCATAACTTGATATAACTGCGTAGCTACAACGTAATATGTACCACCTACTGAAGCTGGAATACCGTAATCTGTAAAGCTTAAAATAAAGGAAAGAACAAAAGCTCCACCAAGCGTTCCAAGTAATGGGCGAATAATTGCATTTTTGAAGCTTCTAAATGGACCGTCACCCATCAGTTCAGAAACAACCATAAATTTTTTATCAATATATTTAAAAGAATTATTAATTAATAGGAATGCTGCTGGTAATGTATAAATGACGTATCCAATTAACAATCCATTAAACCCATAAATTTCAAATAAGTTTTTTCCTAGTAGTTTTGTTATTAAACCTTGTTGACCAAACGAATAAATGATCGCGAATCCATAAGTGATCGTTGGAAGCAACATTGGTATGAGAATAACGATTTTCATAAATCCTTTTAAAGGTTGGATCAATTTAGTACAGTTAATTGAATATGCCAGAATAAAAGCTAAGAAAGTACTAATACAAGCTGTAATCGTAGAAACTTTTATACTATTTCCAATTGCTTGTATTAAGGTTTTGTCTGACAAGATTGTTAAATAGTTATTTATCCCAAAACCATGATCCGTTTCGAACGAGCGATAAAATAATATGATTAATGGTAGTAATAGAAATGAGACAAATAATAGTAATATTGCTAAATAAATAACTCGCATTTCCGGCTTTACTTTATGCATATTTCTCACCAAATAAGTTGTAAATATTATGTCTCTTAATTTGAAGCTGTTTTAAAATAAACTCTTCAACAAATCGATTACTTGGTTGGTTTATGATTTCACTTGGCGTTCCAAATTGTGAAATTTCACCTTCATTAATAATTAAAATTTTATCTGATAAAGTTAAAGCTTCTTCTGGATCATGTGTAACGATAATCGTAGTTAGTTTAAATTCTCTTGCGATCGATTTAATTCGTTCTTTAATTGATTCTTTTATGACACCATCTAGTGCACTTAACGGTTCATCTAATAGTAAAATTTTTGGCTTCGTTACTAATGTTCTTGCAAGTGCAACTCTTTGTTTCTGCCCCCCAGATAGCTCTCCTATTTTCTTATTTAAATGGGGTTTTAATTCTAAGAAGTCAATATATTCCTGTAATTCTTGATCCGATACAAGACCTTTCTTATTTCTTAATCCATAAACAATGTTTTCATATGAATTCAAGTTAGGAAAAAGTGCATAATCTTGGAAAACAATATTGAATCCTCTATTTTTCATTGGTGTTTTTGTAATATCTACATCATTGAATATTATTTGACCTTGATCCATTTGCGTTAGACCGAGAATTAAATTTAATAAAGTAGTTTTACCACTTCCACTTGGTCCTAATAATGAGACGATTTCTCCAGTTTTAATTTCAAGATTTATATCTGTTAATACGACTTTTTTATCAAACTGTTTGCTAACATTTTGTAGTTTCAGCAAACTGCCACCCCCTTAAGTACAAACTTAGTATAAAATTCATATGTAAATCCAATTAGCTTTTTAAGTAAATAATATGTAAATTATCAGTAAGTTTTGCATAATTCATGCGCATATTTACATTTAATTAACCAAACATTTGCATACCTACTATTGATAATCTGCATTCGTTTCATTAAACTGAAAGCAAGTCTTAATAAATACTGAATGGGTGAGGTTATGTTTCCACTTGAAAGACAAAATAAAATAATCGATTTATTAAAATCAAATAATGTTTTAAAAATAACTGAGCTAACTGAAGCTCTAAATATATCTACTGATACTTTACGAAGAGATTTAAATCTACTTGAAAAACAAGGTAAAATAGAGAAAATATATGGTGGTGCGAAAATAGCTGAATCGAAGTTTTTTGAATCATCTATGGAAGAAAGAATGGTAAGTCACCTAGAGGAAAAAGAAAAGATTGCAAAGAAATGCACTGAACATATTGAAGATGGAGATTGTATCTATTTAGATAGTGGCTCTACTACACTCCAAATTGCGAAATATATTAAAGATAAAAAGAATTTAACAGTCGTTACGAATTCGATCCCAATCATCAATGAGCTAATGAATAGCTCAATTGAATTGATCATAATCGGTGGTAAAATTAGACGAAATGAACAATCGGTTGTTACGTACGATTACTTATTTAATTTTAATGAATTAAATATTCTAAAGTCGTTTATATGCGCGAGTGGAATTACCATTGAAAAAGGAATTTCCGATTATAATTTAGAAGAGGCTATTACAAGGAAGAAAATAATTGAGTTATCCAACCTTAATTATGTAGCAGCTGACAGCACAAAATTCGGTAAGAACGTCACTGTTCATATAGCACCGCTTGAAAAAATTGATTATATCATTACGGATTCTCATATAAATAAAAGTTTTATTTCTAAATTTAATAAGACAAATACAAATCTGGTAATTGCAGAATAGATAAAAGCAGGAGGGTTCCCAATTTTAAGGGAACCCTCCTGCTTTCATTTATAAGATAAGTAGTGTTGAATACAATCAGGGAGGGCTGCAAATAAGTCGTAGAAAAGTGCAAATAAACAGCTGGGTGCAATTAAATTCCGAGAATCGCAATTAAAAATGGCAAAACCGCAATTAAATTACAAGAATCGTAATTAAAATTGGGAAAACTGCAACTAAATTACTCGAAACAGCAATTAAAATAAAAAATTACCCATACCAGTAAAGGTGTTATGACCTAAAACTTATAGAAATCAGGTACTTTCAAAAATAGAAAATTACCAATTTGCTCTAATTCTTTCTATATCGAATAAAAAATTGATAAAACCCGCTAATCATCCATAAAGGTGAGCGATAATATCAATTACAAATGACTAACACCGCTAGGATACCCCACAGCTACGTATATTAACAGCCTTCAGATCTTAAAACTGTTCAAATAAAAAAGGGATTCCATCTGTCAGCCTCTGTGACTAATGGAACCCCCATATTCTACCTTTTTCAACATACTCTCTTAGAATCTTTTTCAAAAAATCTAGTTTCATATTGTCCAGCTACGATGTAATTTTCATTTTCATTGCAGATTCTCCAGCCATGACCTTTTACGTAATCGCACGGAACAATTAATTGATTTTCTAAGTATACCCTTGAAACGGTGCTATAGCCTGAATCATTTTGACTGGAGGTTGTGTACACGATTCCATTATGCGCACTAATATCTAAATAACTTCCATTGCTTTTTGTACTGTAGCATTGATTCCAACGACAGTTTTCTTGGTAAAGACTTTTGATAGGTAAGTATTCTACAACTCCATCGCTTCCCCTACATGAACCACTGACCGTAACGAATAGTCCATTATTTACTAGCATCGATGAAATCATTTTATCAGACTCCGCTTTCACTCTTATGAAATTATATGTGCGTAAGTCTAACATCCAAATTCCACCATCAGTTGGATGAATTTTTGTACCAATAAATAACCTACTGCCATGTAAGCATAAAGAGCGTATGGATGGTGGTTTACTTACTTTAAATAGAGAAATGATTTTCCAAGTTTCACCAAAGTTTGTTGATATGTAAATTACTTTATCTCCATGTGCTACGACCAGTCCGTTCGAATTACAACATACACTCCATATACTTGCTTTTGTAGGAAACTGCTTGATGATCCAGTCTTTACCTTCATTTAGACTCTTAATAAACAGCCCGTTATCTCCAACACCATATACAATTCGTCCTACACTTTTCAGATCACGAATTTGATTTTTTATTAATGGAAAGTTGTAAGTCCTGTTTCCATCATAATCGATGATCATTCCATTATTTACAGTAGCTATAATCGTACTACCATTTTCAGTTCTTGTTACTGCTGTAGAACTGAACATGTTATTCATACAGTTCCCTCAAATTGATCTTCAAACTGGCTAATATAGTTAATTGCAAATGTAACACAACGATCAATGTCTTCTTCCGTTTCCGGTGCTAATTCTACTTTTAATCCTTCCTCTATTATTTCAGCACCACATTCTTTTAATCTCTCTTCTAATAGATCTACTGCAGCGCAAAACTTAGGATAAGCATGATCACCCGATCCAAATACCGCAGCTTTTTTACCAGTTAAATTTAAGGTTTCAATGTCATCGTAAAAATCTTCTACTTCGTACGGAAGCTCTCCGTCTCCCCATGTATAAGCCCCTAATATGATTCCATCAAATTCTAATAATTTCTGGGTGTTGATATTTTCAATTTCTTTCATCTCTATATCATGGCCCATTGTATCTATACTTGATTTAATTAACTCAGCTATTTCCTCTGTGTTACCTGACATACTCGCAAAAGCGATTAAAATTTTAGCCATTCTACTCTCTCCTCATCCATACGTTTTATTTATGACAATGATTTAAACAGCATCTTTATTTGTGAAGAATTTATTCTTTAATTCTTTTAAACTACGTAATTCATTTGCAATTGTAAGAAATGACTCTCGATCATTCACATCAAGTGCTTCGTTAATTTTAAAATTCAAATGATTTATTTTAAGATCTATATCCCAGATGGAACAAAGTACACCACTTTCGTATAAGCTTTGTATGTCTTCAACATGCAAGTAAAATTCAAAATCATTGTTGTTATCAACTAAATAATGCCATCCTAAGCAATCAACATATTTTCTCTCACTAGTCATCGTCCATAAATCGCCCTCACTAAATTCAATTACGTGTTGATGCTTTTGACCTGGACAACAACATGTTACTTGCTGATGAAATGACTCTAAAATAATGAAATGTTTATCCATCAACTGCCTCCTTAATGGCTCTTTCATATCCATCGTGATTATTTATTTTTAATAAGAGAATTAATCATCAATCACAATTTGATATTGATAATCATTTTCAATTGTAATTTTATATGATAATGATTATCAGTGTCAATTATATTTTTAATTCTTTTTCTTTATGACTGATTTATAAATCTGTATTTACAAGAGAAAACGAGCGTATCCAAAATGATTTTAAGGGCAAATGCTTCCCTTTCCGGTATTTTTTTAGTGACATAAAAACTTCATCCCCAACAAAAAAAGAGCCTTGCCTAATTGGCAAGACTCATAGTTATTAAACAGCATACTAAAAAACGCGCGTCGCAGCACTCTTATACATATGAGAATAAGAACGGAATTTTTAAAATGCAACCATATACTGTCTCAATTACTTTACTAAATTGACATAATGGCTTCAATAAAACACTTTATCTTCGCTGATTCGAACCCCTTACATAAAGGATAATAATCGCAAAAATAATCATTCCACAAACAATAAAAGGCATTAAGCCTGAACTGTAAACCATATATACTCGAATATGACGTATTGCATTTATAACTATAAAAAGCACCATACATAACCATAAAATAACAATAAGAGCCGCATTCTTATTTCTTCGCATAAACATCAGCCCCTTTCAATAAAGCAACTACAAAAAATACTGTTTGTTTTATTATATAGTCGAATTAACGAATCAATGACCATACGTTTATGAGTATATGTAAAAGTTTAAAAAAATTAAAAGGATAGCTAGGTTATTATAACTAGAGCTATCCTATGGCTTCCATTATTGATAAATCGAAAAATCTATAATATCTGCATATGGCACATCATTTTTAATCTTATTTTCTAAATCAATAAGTGTATATTTTTGCCACTCTTCTAATCGATTCATATCCCATTTGTGGACAAATAAATGGTGCAAAAATATTTCTCTCAATTTAAGAAAAATCGGGATTTGTTTTACTATGTCATTATGAAGAAAGTTTTCTAGTTTATATCCTTTAAAGAAGTTAACCATAAATGTCTCAATAAACTGATCACTTATTTTATTAAAAGAGTTCTGTTGCCAATACGCATGATAAAAAGCTGTAGCAATATCCTGTGCGAACCAATTAAATGCACAATCATCAAAATCAATCGAAAAGAGAGTATTACCGACTAAAATTATATTCCCTTGATGAAAATCATTATGAATCATTCCAAATGTATCGGATGTCACACTAAATTCTGAGAGCTTTTCCATGTGTTTATCATAAATCCCTTTCATATTAGGAACTAACTGATCTCTAATGCCAAAAACATCAATACGATTCGGTGACCAGATAGGACGATGAACTTCACTTAATTTATACTTCTTGGCTAAAGAATGTATCTTCCCCAATTTTTTACCCCATTGTTCAAACAGGTGTTTATTCCAATGGTTAGGGTTTGTCACATCAATTTGTTCGCCATCAATATACTCAAAATAAGTTATGACTCTTCCATCTTCTTCTCTTAAATTACGATCCGCTCTTGGGACATTTACTCCTTGCATATGTAAAAAATTTATAAAATCAATTTCCTGTAACACCATTTCTTTTGTTTTTCCTAATTTAGACTGCCTAACCACCCTATTATAGTCTTTATCATAAAATACATCATTTTGAAGCCCTCCGCCTAACCGAACTTGATTACTTTGCTTCCTTTTCATTAAAAGTCCCTACTATCTTATAAAATTTTATACAATCCCATTTTTGTGTTCAGAACAAAAATATATTAAGATATTTTTAAGTGTTTAATCTTTTCTATATAAAATATTCTACTATTCAATTTAAGGAGTTTTCAAAATATGAGTATGCCATTTGAATTTAATTGGTTAATTGTAACGAACGATCACGCCGTTAGACACGAAAACAATCTATTCACGCTAGAGCAAAACGGATACCATTTATATCCCATTGACACACCAATCAACGTCACCCGAAAGAGTGATGAAAAACCTTTTGGAGTAGCTGTTATTGAGAAAATCGAATGGAGAAATAACAATACATATATGCTTTATGAACTAAAAGCAATTGATACAGTTAATTAAAAAGACACCACTACTTATATTAGAACCTAAAACGACAGTCAAAAATACAGTCCTTTTTTTAGTAAAAATAAAAAAAATTTGAATTAACAGCTAAGAAAAAGATTGTAGTTTGCGCAAATATGTACATTATTTTGTAGGTTCAAATAAACGGATAGCTTTAATTCGCTATCCGTTCATTTGAAACCTTATTAATAATCATTATTTAACTGTATAATCGTTTGATATGCTTGTTTTGCTAAAGCATTATGTCCAAGTTCGTTTGGATGTACTCCATCAGTGGCTTCAAAAAACTTTGATTTTAGATTCTGATGATGTTGAAATGGAATTCGAAAATCAATAAGTTTAAATTGATTTACTTTTACCATTTGCTCGATTCGATTGGCTAGCTCTTGTGCCTTCAACACGAATGTTTCAAAACCAGAAATCGGTTCCCATACTTCTTCATGATTGATAAGATCTATGTGAATTGGTGGATGGATTGCTACAATAGGTTGAATTCCATTGTGAATTGCTTGCTTTACCATCGAATAAATATTTGAAAGTATATATTTTATTTCAACTTCCCACCACAAATCATTCCCACCTGCACAAATAATAACATGTGATGGATTGTTTAATACGACATCATGGTAAAATCGTGACAACATTCCAGTACTTGTATCACCTGAAATTCCTTTATTAATAATCTCGACTGATAATTCGTTTTGAAGGATAGTTGGCCATGCATCAACTTTTGATATTCCTAAACCCTCTGTAAGACTATCACCTATACATACAATTTTCATCTTTCTCACCATTGTTCTTTTATAGCTTTTTGACCTACTCTTGGTCTTATTTTTACTAAGTAAACAATTCCACTAACTCCAAACATAAAGATGATATTAATCGTAAATGCAATAAATCCTGAATCAAAATCTTTTAAAAATTGAGGTGCATGTGGGAATAATGTCCCAAATGTTGTATTTTTTATTGTTACGTATGCAACTGTAGTAAGGCCAGATAGTATCCCTGCTACTGCTCCAATTTTTGTAACCGGATTACGTTTTAAAAACGTAACAATTAATGCAGGGAACAATTGTAAGACAAAACTATATGCCATCAATAAAAGAGAAAGCATTGTCTTACCACCATAGAACGTAAAGACTAATGCTATTAAAGCTATGATCGGAACTAAGATTCTTGTAAGTCCCGCTAATTTCGCTTCACTTGTATCAGGTTTTATTACTTTATAAATATTTTTAGAAAGTAATGTTGAAGCCGTTAATAATAACAACGAACTAGGAACTAACGCTGCAAGTAGACCAGCTGAACCAATTACACCAATAAACCAAGGTGGAAGTGTCGCTTTAGCAATTTCGAATAAAACTAAATCAGTTCGTCCTCCTGGAATATGTGGCATTTGTAAAAGTGCAGTAAAGCCAATAAAAAGAATAAAAACCATCAGAATTTGATAAAGAGGTATTAGTGCTGCATTTTTACGTAATGTTTTTGAATCTTTTGATGATAAACTCGCACCGAAAACATGTGGCCACATATATTGACCGAGCGCAATAATTAAACAAACTGACACATACCAAGAAATACTATAGCCAGCCTTAGGTAGTAATAGGAAACCAGGCTTAGCAGCATCTAACGTTCTAAACATCGGTTCTACACCACCATAATAATGGAAAGGTAAATAGATCCCTAAAAACAAAATCGTTATGAGCATCAAAATATCTTTTAATATAGCAGTGAATGCTGAACCATGAATTCCTGAGATATAAACAAAGATTGTCACAACAATTACACCAATCCATACTGCTAAATTTGGAGAAATAGCTCCGTATGAAGCTTCAGATACAATAATTTTTATACCATTTAGTTGAAGTACCATATATGGAATAATGGAAACTACTCCAACTATTGCAACGATCAGTCCTAAAGATTTACTATTATATTTTTTAACAAAGAAATCTGGTTGAGTTAATAAATTATGTTTTTTCGCATAACGCCAAATATGAGGTAAAATCCAAAATGGAATAATATAAGTAACAGCACAGAAAATATAGATTACTGGTCCCCCCATTGAATAGGAGGCACTACTAGCACCTAGGAATATAAAAGTTGTAAACATTTCACCAGCCATTAGGACAAACATAATAATACTACCGAAATTTCGATCTCCCACTACCCATGATTCCAATTTCATTTCTCTTCCTCTTTGGGCACGTATACCTAAAAAAAGTGCTAACAGAAACGTAATTCCAATTAATAGAATGCTCATTGATTTTCCTCCTGCTTCTCTAAAATTGCATTACTAATAAAAAGGCAGACAGATGTAATGACTAACCAACTCGCTGACCAAAATACAATAAACGGTAATCCTAATATGTAAGGCTCCACCCGATTCACAATAGTTAATGATCCTATGAAAGCAAAGATAGTTAAAAAAATCGCAAAATATTTCATTCTATTTCCCCCTTATCTCTCAATCGGTTAATTTTTTACAAAATTCTGTTAATAATTCGTAGACTTATGTTAAACTCGTTTTATAAAATAGTAAAATATTAGCCTCTTATTGTAAGCGCTTAAAAAGGAGCATACATTATGAACAGTTATTCTAATCTTTCAGAAATACTAGAATTCGATAAAGAAGTGTTGTTAAACATTTTAAATTATTCTTCTGATGAAATTTATATTTTAAACCGAAATCTTGAAATCATTTATGTTAATAAAATGTGTGAACAACATTATGGTCTACGTCAAAACGAAATTATAGGAAAACATAATGATATTTTTTTGGAAAAAGGGTATTGGACCCCATCCATCATTCCAATTGTTTTAGAGAAAAATAATACCGTCACAATTAACCAAACCACACATACTGGTAAGGAATTAGTCACAACTGCCATTCCAATATTCAATCCGATTAATAAAAAATTGGATTTCATTTTCATTACATCTCGTGAAAAAAACTATATATCTATTATTCATAATAACATTCATGAAATGGTTGATTCGAGAGAACAATTTAATTCAAATGGATTTTTAACAATTGATGATGAAATGACAAATATCATTGATTTTTGTAAAAAGGTTGCTCCCGTTGATACAAATATTTTAATTCAAGGTGAATCTGGAACTGGAAAAGGTGTGCTAGCGAAATATATTCATGATTTAAGTAATCGGAAAAACGGTCCTTTTCTTGCCATTAATTGTGCAGCAATCCCTGAAGACCTATTGGAATCTGAGCTATTCGGTTATGCTACTGGTGCATTTACTGGAGCCTTAAAGAATGGAAAAATCGGCTTACTCGAAACGGCAAATGAAGGAACAATTTTTTTAGACGAAATCGGTGAAATTTCCTTAAAATTTCAAGCGAAACTACTCCAAGTATTACAAGATCGTAGCTTTTTTTCAGTAGGAGGCAGAGAATTAAAAAAAGCAGACGTTCGTATAATAACGGCAACGAACCGTAATCTTTTGGAAATGGTAAAATCAAAACAGTTTAGAGAAGATTTATTTTACCGATTAAATGTAATTGATATTCAAATTCCGCCACTTAGAAACAGAAAAAAAGATATTTCCTTATTAGCTAATCATTTCTTAACTGAGTTCAATCATAAATACAAAGTTAACCGGTCGTTTTCATCAAATGTAAAAAATACTTTTGAAGCCTTTCAATGGCCAGGTAATATTAGGCAACTTGAAAATATTATTGAAAGACTCGTTATTACTAGCGAATCTGTCATCCGATTATCTGACTTGCCATCACAATTAATTCCTGATGATTGTAAAATCACAATCCAAGAAGAAAATTCATTAGAAAATATTTTAGAAGAAACTGAGAAAAAAATGATTATCGAATCTTACAAGATTCATAAAAGCTCTCGTAAAGTTGCAAAGGATCTTGGTTTAAGTCAAACAAAAGCGAACAAATTAATCCAAAAGTATTGTAAGGTCTAGTAGACTTTGAAAGATTAAATTAAAAGGGAGATACTTCTGTAGTATTTCCCTTTTTATTATTGGAAGCCAATACGACTAATTAATTTTTTTGAGTCTGTAAAACATTCAGTTTTGAAGCTACCAATTCGACGATATAACTCCCTACTTCTGATGTTGACGATGATCCACCTAAATCAGGCGTTAAGAATTTTTTTTCAATTAATAATTCCTCAATTGCAGTAAGAATTACCTTACCATACTGTTCATACCCTAAATAATCAAGCAATTGGCTAGCTGACCAAATTGCTGCGAGTGGATTAGAAATCTGTTTTCCTGATATATCTGGTGCTGAACCATGAATCGGTTCAAACATTGAAGGATATTCTCTCTCGGGATTTATGTTTGCTCCAGCTGCAAGACCCAAACCTCCTGCGATGGCTGCACCTAAATCAGTTAAAATATCACCAAATAAATTAGAAGTCACTACTACTTCAAACCGTTTCGGGTCTTTAATCATAAGCATAGCAGCTGCATCAACAAGATAAGAGTATGTTTTTACTGAAGGATATTCTTTGCTCACTTCTTCAAATATTTGATCCCAAAATACCATAGAATAGTTTAAAGCATTACCTTTACTAATACTTGTTAATGTTTTTCCTTGTTTAAGGGCTACTTCAAATGCATAACGTATAATGCGCTCAGTACCTTTGCGTGAGAAAACACTATTTTGTAAAACTACTTCATGTTCTTTTCCTTTATATAGCCAATCACCTGCTCCTGCATATTCGCCTTCTGTATTCTCTCGGATAAATAACATATTAATGTCTTCGGTTACCATATTACTTAGAGGACACGGTGCTCCTTTTAATAGGGTTACAGGACGTATATTTACGTATTGATCAAAGCTTTTACGAATTTTTAATAACAAGTCCCACAATGAGACATGATCAGGTACACCAGGAAATCCGACAGCTCCTAAATAAATTGCTTCAAACTCTTTTAATCTTTCAATTCCATCATCATCCATCATTTTTCCGAATTGGGCATAGTATTCACATCCCCAAGGAAAAGATGTAAATTCGAATTTAAATGAATCATCGAAACTAGCAATTTTATTTAATACTTTCACACCTTCATTAATCACTTCTGGACCTATTCCATCCCCTGGAATAACTGCTATTTTATGAATTTTCATATCAGATTTCCCACCTTATTAACATCAGTTTTGATTCCAGACAATTAGCTTCAATTCCGTCATTTCTTCTACTGCAAACTTTATCCCTTCTCTTCCAGTACCACTTTCCTTTACACCACCATATGGCATATTATCAACCCTAAATGTTGGAATATCGTTAATGATGACCGCACCTACATGAAGTTCATTTGAAGCAAGTAATGCATTCGATACACTATCCGTATAAATCCCAGCCTGTAATCCATAGCGTGAATCGTTTACATGAGAGATAGCTTCCTGAATTGATTTCACTTTGTTAACCGTTACAATTGGAGCGAAAACTTCCTGACATGAAACTTTTAAACTAGAAGTACCATCAGCAATTATTGTAGGCTCTAATATATTCCCTTGTGTTTTACCACCTGTAAGTATATTTGCATTGCTTTGTTTTGCATCATTAATCCAACCTAACGCCCGATCTAATTCATCAGGTGAAATTAATGATGAAAGATAGGTTTCATGGTCGAATGGATTACCTAGTTTTAGTTTTTTAGTTGCTTCTACGAATTTGTTCGTAAACTCTTCGTAAATCTCTTCATGAACAAAAATTCTCTGTAAAGAAATACATACTTGTCCTTGATTTGAAAAGGCTCCCATTACACATCGATCAATAATTTTATCAACGTTGGTATTTTTATCAATAATAACTGCGGCGTTTGATCCAAGTTCAAGCGTTGTTTTTTTTAACTTCGCTTTATTTCTAATGTTAATCCCAACACTTGTACTACCTGTAAATGTAACCATGTTTACACGTGCATCTTCAACAATCGTGTCACCAACTGTACGTCCTGGTCCCGTTACAACATTTAATACACCGTCTGGTAAACCAGCTTGTTTGAATAACTTAGCTATAAATAGTGCCGAAAGTGGCGTTTGAGATGCCGGTTTTAAAACGACGGTATTACCAGATGCAATAGCTGGACCAACTTTATGAGCTACTAGATTCATAGGAAAATTAAACGGAGTAATCGCTCCAATTACACCAATCGGATTTCTTACTGTATATCCTACTCTTCCTATACCACCAGAAGCAGCATCGAATGGAATTGTTTCTCCATGAATTCGTTTTGCTTCCTCCGCGGCAAATTTATATGTTTCTATTGTTCTTGTTACTTCTCCCATTGAAAACATTATTGGTTTAGCTGTTTCCTTTGTAATTATTTCAGCAGCTTCATTAAAATTTTCTTTTAATAACTGAACGACATTTTCAAGAATTTGTGCTCTCTCAAACGCTGGTATTCTAGCAAACTCATCTTTTGACAGATAGGCTACTTCGATTGCCTTTTTCGTTTGTTCTTCTGTAGCAACAGCAATCTCTGAAATTACTTCTCTTGAAAATGGAGAATACAAATTAGAATACTCTGTTGTTTGTACTTCTTCACCATTAATGAATAAATATTGTTTCATTGGACCTACTTTGTTGATCATCATTCTTCCTCCAGTGCTTTTAGGACAGTCTCATGGAACTGAACAATTGCTTGCTCTGAAGAAGAATAGAAGCCTTTATTAAATGCTCGTGAGCGGAATCCTACTTGTTCAAGTTCAACCAATTCAACATCTTCATTACGTACTACTTCAGCAAATTCAACTAAGTCTTTTTCTTCCTGTGTTAAATTTTCATCTCTAAAGTAGTATGTGTAAACTCCAAGTGTTGTCTCATGATCGATTGGAATCATTTGGATTGTGGCAATATTTCCTGGGCCTGGATAAATCGTCATCATTAAATTCGGCCATAACCAATAGAATGTACCACCTTGCATTTCTACTTCATTAAAATCTAATGAACCCATTTTCTTATTTGCTTTCACAACAGATCCTTGAACAGAATAATTCTGACATGTAATAATTTGATAGTCTTTCATATCTAAAGTAGCCACAAAGCTTGGATGAGCTACATGACAGTGATCACATTCTAAATAATTATCAATAAATGCTTTCCAGTTTGCTTTAATAATTCTAGATCTACTGCTCGTTCTTTTTAATTCACTTAAAAAAGTAAACTTGCTTAGCTTTTCAAAAAAATCTCCATAAGTCTCAATTAATGATGTAGCATCGTCATCTAAATTAACGAAAATAAACGCCTCTGCAATTTCCATCCTTACAGCTCGTAAACAAGCATTTGATACACAAGCCAAATCTTCTCCTTTAAAATTAGGAGCTTTATTTAATTTACCATCTAAATGAAAAGTCCATCCGTGGTAACCACATTGTAGAATTTTTTTATTTCCACTTTCATTCTTCTCTAGCTTAGTTGCACGATGTGGACAAACATTATAAAAAGCTTGAATAACCCCATTCTTGTCACGTGTTACAATAATCGGTTCACCTGCTACTTCTGCTGTAAAGAAATCTCCTATATTTTCTAGCTGGCTAACATGTCCAACTAACTGCCAAGACTTTGAAAAGATCTTTTCTTGCTCTTGCTCTAAAACCTTTGGATCAGTGTATAAATCATAAGTTAGCGTTCTCTCGAAATTTTCAGTCGTTGCATTTTGTACTTTGTTAAAAGTCATTTGTTTTAACCCCTCTCATTTCCCTATTTTCTACCCCTGTATCTTTTATATTGCAATATCCATGCCAAAATTTAAAAATACCTATAAATCAACATTTAATGATTCAAAACGACTCGAGCTAATAAAATAATCGAATTGAAAACAACTCGAATGAGTTGTTTCCAATTCGATTATTTGAATTTTTCACTCACTCATCGAACGATTATGAGTAAGACTATTTAAAAATAAGCATCTGTTGTCGTTAATAGTTGATTTTCGGGCAAAAGAAAACCACCTTTTATAAAGGTATTAATAGAGCCAAAAATAAAAAACTCGTTATTTTTCACGAGTTTTTCAGCTTATCTTATTGGGTTTAAAGACTTCGAATAGATAATTGGAGCATTATTTTTACTAACCATCTCAATAATACCAATTTCTCTTATTTTCCCTACAATTGTATCATTTCGATATAAACAATAATTATATGCTTCAACTAGTTTATCCGGTGACAATCTATTAGCTAACGTACAATGTGGGATCCACTTTTCAGGTAGATAAATAGACTTTGGATTATCATTAAAATGTTTAAACTGAATATGAAAATCCTCATGAAACTCAATCAAATTTTTAGTAACATTTGGTGAAAAATACAATATGCCAGTATTTAAAAACGATCCAATTGAATTAAAACTAATATCTATTTCTGGCTTATTTTCATAAAAATCATCTAATTGTTCAATAATCCTTAGCTTATCTAGACTGTGATAACTTGCTAAAGTAATATGAGGTTTACGATCTACTACTTCATCAGCATAGAAAGAAATCGATTTTTCTCTTAACTCTGTCCAAATATCTTTAATAATTTGTTCGGTTTCTGCATCAAATAACGCTACAACTCCGTACATCATCTCTTCCTTCTTTCTAAACTTATACTAAATCCATATGCATAATAAAGAGCTCACCTTTTCTCCCCATTACTCTATTTCCTTTATCAATAAATCCACTTTTTAAATAAACATGCTGTGCAGCAATATTTTTATGATTCACACCCAAAATAATTTCATCTCGCTTGGGGAAATTCGCCTTTACAAAAGAAGGTAATAAATTTAAAGATTGTTTCGCAATCCCTTTACCCTGAAAATTTGTATCAACAGAATAAGCCCTTAATAGAATTGCATTTTTATTATCACTATATTGTCTAACTCCATCCCAACCATGCAAAACAAAAAATCCTGCAACATCATTGTTACTCAAAATTAAAATGGCATGACGATCAGCCTCTAATACACATTTGTCTATATTCTCTATAGGTAAACCAGTAAATTTTAGATGCTCATCAGCTAGAAAATAGTTTTTTAATTGATCATCATATTTGTCATTATAAAATTGTAAAGAAATAGTATTTGTCGGTAATAAAGAATTAGGCATGAAAATATCCTCCAATAAAAATATAATTATAAGAATAGTACAACAATTACAATCGTATTTCTACAGTGTTTTTTTAACTAAATTATTACAATTCTTAATCAAATATTTTGAATTGATGGAGGGTTAAATAATAATATGTACTCATTTAATAAACAAAAAACCACCTCTCTAGTGGTTTTTCCTCGATAGTTTTCTTTAAAACTTATATTTGCTCAAATGGTTCTGGATACCTTTGCTGAAAATATGATAATAAATCGCTTTTCTTAAGAAGGAGATTTAAACAAATTTGCTGGCTTATCGCAGATTTAAATACAAGTTTATTGCAAAACTGACACTTTTCCTTTTCAATAAATGCATGTTTAATAGACAAAGGGAAAATCGTCTTTTGTTTTCCAGCTAATAATATGTAACCTTGATGATTAACGGAAAAGCTTATTTTATAACCGTCGTACCCTCCAAGCTTACTAATTACCACGTTTTGAATATCTAAGTCTTGAATCACCATGTGAAATAGCACCTCCGTTTTCAACAAAATATATGACGAAATGCTATTTTTATGACTCATTATCGTTAAATATTTTCATAAAAAAATAAAAACTACCCAAAAAGTAGTTTTTTATCACGATTTCTTTATTAATTTATTATTTTACTTTGGTCGACGATTGTCAAAAGCCATTTGATCGCTAATTAAAATTGCTCAGAATAATGTTCTTGGAAATAAGCTAATAATTCATTTCTTCTATTAAATAATGTTGGACAAACTTGTTGACTAATATTCGATGGAAAAACTAGTTTATTGCAAGGCTGACATGTTCCTTTTTCATTAAAAGTGTGAATTAGGGACAAAGGAAATAATATATTTGTTTTACCGACTAAAAGTGCAAAGTGCTGTTGATTAATCGAAAATCTAATTTTATAGCCTTTATAATCCGTATGTTTTGCAATTTGTATGTTTTGAATATCAAGTTCAAGCTTTGTCACTTTGACTAGCACCTCCGATTAAAGGGTAGGATTAAGATTTTAATAGACTTATTTACGCTTGTATTTCCTGACAACTTGTATAATCTATATTATTAGTTTACTTAACAAAACTTTCATAAAGCAATAATCTTATCTTCATTTACTAACATAAAAAAATCTATTACGTTTTTTTCAAGTTGCTGAATAGTGAAAATATCACGTTATTTCTTTGTTTATTTTTAGCAAATTTTGAACTAAATTTACTTTTCCGGAAAAATTTAACACTAAATAAGTGAAGACATCTATGTACTTATGTTAGAATTTAAACTAAATGTGATCTCACATTCTAAATAATTTAATTACCAAATTCATGTAATCTAAGATTTGCCCTTACTATCAAAAGAGGTAAGGGATTTTTCTTTGTTATTTCTGTTATTGGTTAGAGGGAAGGTAAGTAATGAAATCAAAATCAGCAAGTACCTTAATTAAGTTAAATTTGAAAGGAGAAAGAAATAAAAAACGAGCATTAAACTCAATGGCATTAGTTGGCCTTGCATCAACATTAACAATTCAAATTCCATATAATACTACTGCAGCTGCAGCCTCTATTGATTCCAAAACTCTGCAATCTAGTACACTTTATTCAAATAATAATATTAGTACATATAAATCAATCGGTAATGGTGTCCATGTAAGATCTGGAGCTGGTACCTCTTATAAGATTTTAGGTAGTGTTAATAAAAACCAAAAACTAGATGTAATTTCATTGTCTAATGGTTGGTATAAGATAAAATTTAATGGGGCAACTGGATATATTAGTGCTTCTTATGTTGGAAAAGTCACTGAATCGAATATTAGTAATAATAATCAAGTGGTTACTTCGGGGAACTACATTTCTACTGGTAACGGTGTCCGCATAAGATCAGGCGCTGGAACTTCTTATCAGATTTTAGGTAGTGTTAATAAAAATCAAAGATTAGATGTAATCTCAGTTTCTAATGGTTGGTATAAGGTGAAATTTAATGGGGTAATAGGGTATATTAGCGCATCCTATGTTGGAAAGGTTACCGAATCGAATAATAGTAATAATAATCAAGTGGTCAGTTCTGGAAACTATTTTTCTACTATTAATGGTTTACGCGTAAGATCTGGGGCTGGAACTTCTTATCAGATTTTAGGTAGTGTTAATAAAAATCAAAAACTAGAAGTCATCTCACTTTCTAATGGTTGGTATAAGATAAAATTTAATGGGGTTATAGGGTATGTTGGTGCATCTTATGTTGGAAAAGAGACTGATTCAAATAAGACAGATTCAAACAAGGTAGATTCAAGTCAGACAGATTCAAATAAAGTTGATTCTAATAACTCTCAATCATTTGATGTGCAAACTTTAATCACCTTATCTAAAAAGTATTCAGGTGTACCTTATATTTGGGGTGGGGAAACTCCATCAGGTTTTGACTGTAGTGGATTTATTTCCTATGTATTCAAAGAATCTGGATTGTCACTTCCTAGAACAAATGTTGCAGGATATTGGTATAATAGTTCAAATTTAAAAACTGTAGATGACTTTCAACCTGGAGATTTAATCTTTTTCGAAAACACTTATACTTATGGACCGTCCCACATGGGTATCGTGATTAATAATAATGAGTTTATCCATGCAAGTAGTAGTTCAGGAGTAACTATTTCTAAAATAAACAATTCATATTGGAACCAACATTTTTTAGGATTTAAAAGATTTAAATAAGTTTTCAACATCTTACTTGAAAAAACACCTATCATGGGTGTTTTTTTCAGCTTGTAATCATAAAACATAGACTAGATCTCTCATTACTGGTTCATGGGTATCTATATTTCATAATGTTGATTTTTACTTACTCATAACGGATTGTGGTAGGCATCAACCGCACAAAAAAACACCTTTCACAGGTGTTTTTTTATTAATTACTCTCAATAATCTCTTTTAATTCAGACCAACACGTAATTCGCGGGATCTCCAATCCTCGATTATATGAAGTGTCTTTCACATATGCTTTTAAAGTTAATTCTGAAAGTGTATTCAAAATTTCTGGTTTGTCATCAAAATAATAATCTAAGCCTAATTCTTTTATAATATGAATTTTTTCCAAATCTTTCATTCCACAATAAAATCGATCTTGATGAACTGGAAATCCATTTTTTAACAACCATTCTTTTGTGCGTTCACCATATTCTTTATTTCTAGCAGTCACATAATAAATTTCGTGTCCCTGCTTTTCTAATTCTTGTAATGTTTCAACTGCATATGGAAATGGAGGACAAGTCGTAAAGTATGTCTCTTCTAGATTACTCTTCCACATTTTGCTTCCTTCTTCTGCCGTTAAGCCAAAAGGTTCATGAATTTCAACAGTTTTTAATTCATTGTAAGCTTCTATAGGGATATTTTTATTTAATTTTTTATTATAAATGTGAAAAGCATGCTGTCTTAAATCAATTAAAGTATCGTCAATATCGAAACCGAATTTCATTCTAAAAGTCCTTCCTCATGAAGTAGTATATTTTGGATAGCCTATGAATTTATAATCAGGACCAATTTTCGTTAATTCGATTTCTTCAAGTTCAATCGCTTGTCCCATTTTATCAAACCCAGTACCTTCTAAAAATGTAGGTGCACTTTTTCCACCTATTAATTTAGGAGCTAAATAGACAATCACTTTATCAACTAAATTTTGATTCATAAAGGAAGCATTCACTTCTCCACCACCTTCTACTAATAAAGAAGAGATTGAATGTTCACCTATAATTTTTAGCATTTCGTTTAAATCAACTCGACTTGGATCGCTCGTTACAAATACTTTTACACCTAAGTTTTCTAATTCACTTCTTTTTTGTTCAGAGTGTTTTTGACTTGTGAATATCCATGTATCTGCTTGTTGATCAGTTACAACTTTTGATTCTAAAGGAATCTTTAAAGTTGAATCTAGTATGACTCTAACTGGATTACGTCCGTTTGGAATTCTAGTTGTTAATTCTGGATTATCTTTTAATACTGTATTTACGCCAACTAATATCGCACCAATTTCATTTCTTAATTGATGAACATCATTTCGAGCTTCCGCTGAAGTGATCCATTTACTATCAGAAGAATGGGTAGCAATTTTCCCGTCCAATGTAGACGCTGATTTCATTACGACAAAAGGAATGTTTTTAACAATATATTTGTTAAATACTTCATTCATTTTGATCGATTGCTCTTCACAAACTCCGATGATTACTTCAATTCCCGCATCTTGAAGAATTTTTACTCCTCTTCCAGCAACAAGCGGATTTGGATCAAGTGTAGCAATAACAACTTTTTTCAAGCCTGCACGTACAACCGCCTCTGCACAAGGACCAGTTCGTCCATGATGAGAGCATGGCTCAAGAGTTACATAAATTGTTCCACCTTCAGCTTTATCTCCTGCCATTCTAAGTGCATTAATTTCAGCATGAGGTTCACCAGCTTTTAAGTGAGCACCAATTCCAACAATCCGATTATCATTTACGATTACTGACCCTACTAGGGGGTTTGGATCGGTTTGACCTTTCGTAGCCATGGCATTTTGAATAGCTAAATTCATATAAAATTCATGATTACTCACTTGTACGTCCTCCTTTAAAATGACCAGAACGAACAATTTTAGTCTCTAAATACTTCTCGTTATACTTTGATTTGTCTCCCCATAATTGAATTCTTCCAGATACATTTGCTCCAGAGCTTTGAAGAGCATCCAATTTTCTTGGGTTGTTTGTAATTAGAGTAACTGGTTTTGAACGAAGTGTTTTTAATACTCTAATAGCATCTTCGTAGTTTCGTGCGTCATCTACGAAACCTAGCTCTTCATTTGCTTCAACAGTATCAAATCCTTGCTCTTGAAGTACATAAGCCATTGCTTTACTGAATAAACCGATTCCTCTTCCTTCATGGTTTGCTAAATAAAATAATGCACCTGATTCATTTGAAGAAATCATTTTCATTGCTTCTTTTAATTGGAATCCACAGTCACAACGTTTACTTCCAAAAATATCACCCGTATGACAAATACTATGCATTCGAATTAGTGCGTCCTCTGAATTTTCAAAGTCACCATAAACTAATACACTTGATTGTTGCATTTCTGCTAAATTGGATGAAGCTAATTTACTAATAATTTTTTCAGTGTTATATGATCCATCGCTACAAAAATCTCCTTCGATATCCTCACAGCGTAGCCAACAATACCATTGAAAAATGACTGTTTCTCCATCTAAATTTACAGGCAGTTTAATTGGTCCAACTAAATAAATTGATTTATCGTTATTTTTTATGACATTAATTTTCTCTTTTAATAAAGAAACTACTTTTTCGTTGATCATGAGGCTTCCTCCTGTTTTCTAACACTATTTCTTAATGATAATATATTTTAATTTTTACTTGTCCATATTTAAACATTTAAGGCATTCTTTATATAGTCACATCAAAGTGATGTTTGAAGGTACTTTCCTGTGTTAGTTGTTGCTTTTGTAAGCTTTCAACTTCTCCTCGTCTAGCATATTCAAATTTCTTTAACACTATTGTACTAGTATCTTTGTTTTGAATAGCATCTTGAATGATTTCTGCTAAAATATCTGCATCTTTCATTGCAAGATTTACACCAAGCGCTGCAGTAGGGCTCATTGTGTGTGCCGCGTCACCCATTATAATTAAGCCGTCTTTTACCCATGTTTTGCTACGGCTGCTTTGAACATTTAATAATACAAAATCATTCCAAGATTTTATATTTTCTTGAACTGTTTCAGTCAGTTCTGGAAATGCTTCGATTAGCTGATTTACAAAAGGATTGAAAGATTTACTTCTTAGGTTCGAAAAAGAACCTTCCTCTATGTTCCATCCAATTTGAATGAATCCTCCAGCTTGAGTAAACAAAGCCAATTGTTGTTTATTAATCAAAGTTAATCTAACTGTTGGATCCCAACTTGCTGGTCTTGGTACTTTTGCCCAAAGTAGGTCGTATCCATGTTTTATAATATCCGTGGGTATATTTGCTAATTTTCGGATCGTTGAAAATCGACCGTCAGCACCAATTATAATCGAGCTATTAATTGTTATTTCAGTACCATTCCTTACTGCTTTAACACCAATATAACGACCATCTTGATCTTCTATTAATTTAGATACACGTGTGCCCATTAAAAGCTTAAAGTTTTCATATTTATTTGCTTCTTTTAAAATAACATTCAATAAATGATTTTGTGGAACATGAATACCAACGTGTTTTGAACCTTGTGATGGAAAAATACTTTTTATTATTTTATTATGATTCCAATATTCAACACGATCCATTAGCAGTAGTCCGTATTCTTTAACTTTTTCATAAAGATGATGCTTTTTTAATATTTGTTCACCTTCAGAATTTAGATGCTCTCCCCTAAATTCTTTATCAATTCCATTATGTCGTTCCACAAGAACTGTCGAAATATTATTTTTTGCAAGCAAATATGCTAATAGTGCACCACCTGGTCCCGCACCTACAATACATACATCTGTATTCATATTCATGTTGTTTTGCCACCTATTTATAGACATTTATTATTTTTCTAAAAAAATTATTTAGTTACTTTATGTAAGTAAGTTTAATTTAGTAATGAACTTACGTCAAGTAATAAATTTATGTATGGTAATCTTGTTATTAATTCAAATTTAGTTATAATATGGGTATAGGTGAGGTGGTTTTAAATGGATTTTTCTTTATTATGCCCTCGGTTTGAAAAAAGCGTAGAGTTAATTAGTAAACGATGGGCAATTCTTATAGTTTTTCAACTTCTTTCTGGATCACAACGATTTTGTACAATCGAATCAACTTTGCCAATTAGCGGGCGCGTCCTTTCAGAAAGATTAAAGGATTTAGAACAAGCTGGTATTGTAAAACGAGATGTATACCCAGAAACCCCAGTTCGGATCGAATATTCTTTGACAGAAAAAGGACTGGCTTTAGAACCAGTTATTAAGGAATTAATGAAATGGTCGCAAGATTGGACAACAATCGATTAAAAATGGTTTTTGTTTTTTGCTTCGCCTTTTAATTATTTTTTAGAATTCAATTGCAAATAAAAGGGATGTCTCATAAGTTAAATTTCTAACTAGTGGACATCCCTTTTTTATTTGGGCTCAGTTTTGATTTTTTGAGCAAATGATTGATATATACTTATATAAATGCTGTATAAATTATATGTTTTCCTTTTGAGCAGAACCAATATATTGCGCTTTGGATGCTCCTAGACCAAATATAAAGAGTAGAATCGATGCACCAACTAATATTAAAAGTGGAATCGTCCAGCTATTGGTTGCATCATGTATAAACCCAAATAGGGTTGGGCCTACAGCCGCAAGCAAGTATCCAATCGATTGGGCCATACCAGATAACTCAGCAGCCTGTTGCGCATTCCTTGTACGTAAGCTAAAAAACATCATGGCTAGGCTAAATGCGAAGCCACCTCCTATGCCTAAAGCGATGATCCACAAGACGATTAAGTTTGAACTACCGTATAGTAACCCAAACATCCCAATTAAAAATAAAATTGCTGCAATAGTCACTAACGAACGTTGACTGGACATGCGACCTGCGATGACTGGGACGATGAAGGTAAATGGGAGCAAAGCCAATAGCATAACAGAAAGCATCAAGCCAGACTGACTTGAATTCAATCCCTGTTGTTTAAGAATTTCTGGCAGCCAGGCGACAAGTACATAAAAGATCATGGACTGCAGTCCCATAAACAAGGTTACTTTCCACGCTAGTGCCGAACCCCACAAATTCTCATGACTGTTAGCCGTTTTATTATGAACAGTATCCCTTTTTGCGTTAAGATGTTTCAACTGTGGAAACCAAATTAAAATAGATATAAAGCTTAAAATCCCCCAAATTACCAATGCGCCTTTCCATCCAAATCCCACTCCAAGTGCAATGGGAACACTCACACCAGAAGCTATCGCTCCAAATAAGTTCATAGAAATGGAATACACGCCCGTCATCAAGCCAATTCGTTCAGGAAATTCACGTTTAATCAGGCCAGGTAACAATACATTACCAACGGAGATAGCCAAACCAAGAATAGCCGTACCTATATATAAAGCAGCAACCCCCGATAGAGAACGTATAGCAATACCAACAGTCAAAAAGACAATGGAACCAAAAATAATTCGTTCCACCCCAAATTTTTGCCCTAATTTAGGTACAATAGGTGAAAAAAACGCAAAAGCTAATAATGGCAACGTGGTAATCATCCCTGCCAATGTATTTGAAATATCCATATCATTCTTAATAAGACCAACAATTGGTCCTACTGAGGTTAAAGGGGCCCTTAAGTTAGCAGCAATAAATACAATACCAACAATCAATATCCAAACTGTTGATTTGCCAACAGTTGAAATGGCTCCTTTATTCTCCTTTTTAATTACTTGATTCATTGAATTCATCCTATCCCCTCCTAGCTTTTGAAAAATTCATGTATTGTAGTTTGTTCAATATGTTTTACTGTAAAGACGAGTTTCGATCTATCCATGAAGAGAGAAATTAAATTGCTAAAGGAATATCTAATCTGTTCAGTTGTTTGAGGTATACCTTAGGTTAAGCTATAGAAATTCAAATTCTATATTTTAATATAATATGGAGAACAGCGACATCGTTGGTATGATTGGCATATGAATGAGTGCCATTTGTAGAAAAACTAATCGAATCATATTGATTTAGTGTAAATGTTTCATTATTGACTGTAATTGTAAGGGTTCCAGCCATAACAGTCACGATTTCAGTTGAATTCTGATGATGTTTTTCTGGATGGTAGGTGCTATTCGGCTGTATATAAGCACGATACATTTCCATATTATTATTTACGTTTTGGAAAATCGGCTCAATTGCCCAGTTATTTTCGTCCCCAACAATTTTTAGTCCCTCACCGGCTCTAGATAGATTCACATTATTTTCAGATGAGAATAAAGCCATGAGTGGTATGGATAAGCTATTTGAAATTTTCCATAACATTCCTATAGTTGGATTTGTTTCTCCACGTTCAATATTTCCTAGCGTAAGCTTACTCACACCCGATAATTCTGATAAGTTTTCAAGACTTAAACGCCTTTCTTTACGTAGTTTTTTTAGTACTGTTCCTACTTGTAAAACAACTTGTCTTTGATCATCAGCTTCTAAACTCATTTTGAGCCACCCTTCGCAATATCATGGGAAAATATAAAGTAAAAATAATTATTAATGTTATTATAGTGGATAAAATAATAGTAAATAAACCATTTTTGTAAATTATAATATACCAAAACATTGATTAAGTCTAATAAAGTATACTTCGTTACAACACTTTTTCATTAAAATATCACTAAAACTCGTTGATAAAATCATAAATCAAGTTCAGAAACGCAAATAACGAACTTAATTTGACCTCTTTTTTAGTGAAAACGTACAAAAACCACAAGGAAGAAAAAAATTCCTTGTGGTTTTTCCTCGGCACCCTAATTATTGATTGCCTCACTCATTCTTAATCACGTCAATTGACTTACCTCTATATTTCTTCACTGGTTTTGGTGCATTATCTACAGCAGGGTTTTGCATTAAGAAGTTCTTTTCAACAAATGCAAAGTCTTTTGCATCTACCGTTCCATCAAAATTGATATCTGCTGAACGTTTATTTGTTCCCCAATATATTTCAATTGCTAGAGCATCATTAATATCGATTACATTGTCTTTATTGATATCTCCCCCCTTTCATTAGATAAAAACACAATTTGAGAAATAAGAAGGTTTCTATATTGAATTACGTGAGAAAGGAACGACTGGAGATTAACTTCAAAGGCTAAACAGTTAAAGTAAAAAGCCTGTCCAAAAATATGAACAGGCTTTTACATTTTAATTATAATCCTAATTGACTCTTAATTGATTCTAATGTACTTCCTTTATAATTTTTAACTGGTTTTGGTGGTGCTGGAACCCAAGAATTTTGCATTAAGTAATTTTTTTCTACGAATGCAAGGTCTTTCGCGTCAACCGTTCCATCGAAGTTAATATCTGCACTACGTTTATTTGTTCCCCAATATGTTTGGATTGCTAATGCATCATTTACATCGATTACATCGTCTTTATTGACATCTCCTGCAGTTGCATAAGGAGTACTTTCTGTACCTACTCTATATGATGTACCGTATACATCGTCATCTAAACCAAAGTAAGCGTTAATTCTCGAATATCGCGTTGTAAAATGACCTGGTATATCTTGGATTAATGTATAATCATCTTTTGATGGATCAAGTCCTGTAATATCAAATGACCCATTTTTTGCAACTATATTTGTTTTGACTACTTTACCATTACTATCAATTACTGTTAAAGTTGGCGAAATCTTTGAGTAATCTTTTGCATAATCATAATTACCCTTTGCATCTAAAAATCCTTGAGCATGAATATAACCTTGGAATTCAGTTTGATTATTTAAGATTGAGATTGGCGATACGTTTGAAAAAACATTAGTTGAAACATTATTTATATCCGTGAATTGTGAAGTAACTGAGCTAAATGAATAAGCATTTTTCGGATCTAATGGATTAGGAATTTCAATTGTTAAATCAACCATTGGTAAATCACCATCTACTCCAGAAGTTCCATTAAAGTTAACAGTAACATCTGATGAAGTTGTACTTCCTGATGTAGTTTGTTTAACATCTAGTGTTCCACCAAGTTTTTGTGAAGCAGGATTCAATGAAATTTTCGTAATTTTTGTCCCTGGAGTATCTGAGAACTTATAGTTTGCCTTCGCTAGTTTACTTACATTATTTGCATTTAATGTCATCGTAAAAGTTTCACCTGGTTTTACAAAAGCTCTACTAAATTTTGTCGGTTTATTTGCCTCAACAGAAACATATGTTGTATGTTCATTTACAAAATAGTATTGTTTTTGAAGATAACCATTTGTTGCTTCGTCCATCCCTTCAAATTTAACACTTAGAACGCTTTGGTCCGGTAACATCGCAATATCATCGGATGCATTACCCTCTTTATCTAGCTTCAAGTTACCATTTGGTAACCAAGAGTTGTAAGAATAGTAAATTTGATTTTGTGTTTGATCTGCAACCTTACCAGCTGCTTGTCTTACATCTACATTATCATCAGTAATCTGAGCTGTTACCCCTAAAGTATCTTGATCATCTTTATATTCCACAATTTGTTTACCCGGTACTTCCCCCTCCACATGCATATTCCATTTAGGTTTTGTACCATCGACAAATAAATCTTGACTAATCGTATATTGTTTTCCATTATCATCTGTACCAATCATTTTTAATACATATTGCCCTGTTTTTGGTACTACCAATTGATCATCTCTTGTTCCAATTGGATTATCTGGGTCATTTGTAAACGGATAGTAAAATCCAAAATAGACGAAAGGAAGTGAAATATCTACACCTTCATTAAATGCTACCCCATCATACGAACTAACAACACCAAGATCTTTACCAGTTTTTGCATCTGAAATAACAACGTCAATTGATCTCATATGTGATTTTAAGGCAATATTAGCAGCATCAGTTCGATTCCATTTTTGACTACTTTGACTAAGCGATTCAGGCACTGATTGTTTATACAATCTAAAGTAATCAAATCCTTGCTCGACGTAGTGAACGCCAAATGGAATGCGATATGTTTCTGATGGATTATCTTTGTTTGTATACACTACATACCCTTCATAAATTCCTTTTTCAGCTGTCTTTGGAATATTTAAAGTAATAGTTGTTTTCTTTTGGCTAATTCCTTTTAATGTAACTGTCGATGGAGTTTGAACAGTTACACCATTTGCTGCTGCATCCTTTGAACCACGTAAGTTTGATTGGAAATTAACTTTTACATCAAATGTTTTTGACTTTTCTCCTCTATTCATTAAAGTGACTGTGCGGTTATTTGAATAGTCATTTCCATCGAATGATACATTGCCGAAGCTAAGTGCCCCTGTTTCTTCATTAATTTGTTTTTCTTTTCCATTAATGATCGTTGGTGTTTTTTCTTGCACTTTAATTTCAATCGTTGAATGGATTGCATTATATGGATCAATTCGTCCTGCACCTTGTTCAAATACACTGTATGGCTTACTTAAAGAATCTGCAGTATTCATTAAAATCGCTTTGATATCTTCTGGTTGTAAATTATGGTTTGCTTGCTTTAATAATGCTGCAACCCCTGTTGTAAATGGTGTAGCCATTGATGTGCCTGACATACGCTGATATGCTTTTTTATAATCTGTTGGATTGTCTGGATTGTTTATAAAACCTGGTACTGTTGATAATACACTCACACCTGGAGCTGTAATTTCTGGTTTAATATCATAAGTTAATCTTGCAGGTCCTCTTGAACTGAAGTCAGCTAAAGTATCGCCCTGCGTTTTCGCTTCACCTATGTCAGTAAATGTAAAGTTAACAGATCCTGATTGTAGCTTTTGCTTCAAAGCTAGACCATCTGCGTTAGATAGCGAGAACGTTGGAATGAAATTTACACCATCGCCTAAGAAGGTTGGAATTTGTCCTTCAGTTGGATTGTCATTATACATAAGAACTGCTGCAGCTCCTTGTGATTTAGCAACCGCAATTTTAGAATCTAATGTATACGTTCCACGACTCATTAGAACAATTTTACCTTTTACATCTTTACCTGAATATGCTTCTCCTAGATTTACATCTACAACCGAATTCGTTACACCTTTTAATTTTGAAATATCATCCCCAGCGCCTTTTGCCATTAAAAGTAAAGATGCATTTACATTATCGATCGCACCTTTCCCTCCAAGTGTCGTAATTGGAACACTGCTTGCACCTACTGTTAATGCTAAACCAGCCGTTCCTGGTGAACCTAACGTATACATCTTATTTCCTGCATTTCCAGCAGCAACTACTGCAGTAACTCCATTTAGTACAGCATTATTAATTGCAATACTTTCAGGAAGTAGTGGGTCATTATAATTTGCACCTAGTGAAAGGTTCATAACGTCCACTCCATCTGCAACTGCTTGATCAATTCCCGCGATGATATTATCAGTTGTACCGCTGCCACCTGGTCCTAATACACGATATACATAAAGATCGGCATCTGGAGCAATACCAGTTGTTGCATCTTCACTTTCATTTTTGCCTTGCCCTACAATCGTACCTGATACGTGAGTTCCATGTTCTGTTACGTAATTTGCTGCACCAGTAGCTCCATAAGGTTTACCCGCTTTTATATAATCAGCATAAGTAGTTTCCATTGGATCATTGTCATTATCTACGAAATCGTATCCACCTTTAAATGCGGCTTTAATGTCTGGATGGTTATAATCAATACCTGTATCAATAACAGCTACTTTTACTCCTTTACCTGTATAGCCTTCTTGATGTAATTTATCAATTTGTAAGTAAGAGCGCTCATCTGCCATTCCTTTTCCTGTTGAACTTGTAGATGAATCTTTCCCTTCAACCGGAAGCTCCGATTTCACTGTTACATCGCTATAAATAGCTTGTACAGCTGTTGATTTCATTAAATCATTTAGTTTATTTGCAGGGACTTCTAAAGCTACCCCGTTAAATGCATGTTTATATTCACGTTTTATTTTATATGAACCATCAGATTTTGTTTTAAATAAAGAACTTATGTCTGATTTAAACTTAGTATGATCTTCATTCGCATTGCTTGCTGCTTCTGAATCTGATAAAGCTTGTCCTTTTAAAGCAGCTTCTAATACAGCAATTTTCTGTGGTTTTTGTTTAAATGAAACAATTACCGAAACAGTTTCAGGACTATTAAGATTTACATTTGAATCAAGAAAAAGACCTGATTGATCATTCGTTGAAATCTTTTGTAGAGCTTCTCTTTGTTCTGGAGTTAATTTAGCTAAAATCGTTTCTGCATTTGAGACAACATCTGCTTTCGTTACATTTGAAACATGACTTAAAGAACTTAAAATAAAACTAGTTGATAAAGCAGCTACTGTAAGGCTTTTTGCAATTTTACTTTTACTCGTTCTCTTTAACATTCTCTTCCCCCATTTATAGTAAGATTCGCAAAATGAAGTTATTAATAGTAGAGGAACTTTGAATCTAAAACTCTAGCTTTTATATTCTAAAAATCCATCAACCTAATAATCACTTCCTATTACTAATTATTAAAAATATTCGAATAATTAACAATCGGGTTATATTTGGCGGATTATTTCAATGTTTTTTCTTTTCTTTTACATTTTTCGACAATATTCGTAAATAAAGTTTATAAACTTCTAGCTAATTTATCAGCTTTTTTTATATTTTTATAGATTAGATTCATTAAAATTTTTAGTTTTAGAAGATCTTCAGCTTCTTAAGCGATTCCAAATACTATTATTTTATTTGATATAAAAAAGAGAAGCCGATATCCAGCTTCCCTACATTCTTTGTTTATTGTAATCCTAATTGAGTTAATACATCATCTAGCGTAACGCCTTTATAAGCCGTTTTCGCTTTTGGAGCATTAGACACAGTTGGATTTTTCAGTCCAAAGTTTTTAACAATATAATCCATATCCTTTTTATCTACTACTTTATCAAAGTTAAAGTCTGCTGTTGCTTTATTTGTTCCCCAATATGTTTGTACTGCTAATGCATCTAGAATATCGATTACATTATCTTTGTTTACATCTCCAGCTGCTGCAGTTGGTAAATTAAAGGCTAATCTTTTTCCAACTATTTCACCACGTACATTATTTGATAATACAATTTGTTTATTCATAGTGAAATGACCTGGTACATCAACTGTTAAAGTATAAGGATTTACCTCCGCTTTTAGTCCTTCAGTGATATACTGTCCACTCTTGTTTAAACTTGATGGAGTAACAGTTGTTTTACCATCGTAAGAAGTAACCTTTATATTTGCACCAACTTTACTTAGATCGATTGAATAAATAGATTGACCCAAGGAATCCTTTGCCCCTTCAACTTGTACTGTGCCATCTAGCCTTGAGTATGTTGGTTTATATTTAATACTTTCCATGTATGAGTAGACATTATTAGTCTCTACATTTGATTGATCAATCGTAGAGGCTGTCATTGTATACCAGTTGAAAGCAGATCCCCCATAAAGTCCATCCGTGAATTTTTTAGCAGTTTTAAGGTCAAAATTAAATAACTGTAAGTCTTCTGGTAATGCTTTGTTTCCTAAATAAGTGAATATAATTGTGTAGTTTAAAATACTTCCTGATGGTGCCGTTGTAACTGACACTTGCACATCACCATACTGCTTAACTGCATCATTTACTACTACATTCTCAATTGAAGCAAGGTTAGGATCAACTGGTATTGTAATTTTAGATGTTTTTAAGTTTTTAACATTATTTGAACGAACACTATAATTGACTGTGTCTCCATTTGATACAATTTGTTTATTTGCTTTTAAATAGTAATAAGGTAAATTGTGATCCACAAACACTACTCTTAACATATTAAAAGCATTTCCTATAACGTTTCTTGCATAATCCATTCCATAAAACTGAACTTGTAAAGGTGCAGCTTGTTTTCTAACTACAAGTTTATCTGTGTAATTCCCATTTTTATCTGTATAAATTGGTGCTTTCGGCCATGGACCATTATAGAATGTAACAACTGAATTGTCTGATTGATCAACTGGAAAACCTAGTTTACTTGCTTCTTCTGTTTCAGGATCATTTAAGTCAATGTTAAAGTCATATAAGAATTGTCCATTTGAATCAAATTGACTATCATTATATTCAATTACTTTTTGATCTAATGAATCAAAGCTAGAAGTCATAGTTGGTGCACCTTGGTCATAGATGAACTCAGAAGATTTTGTAAATGTTTTACCTTGTTCATTTGATCCAACCATCTTTATTTTATAGCGTCCTGGTTGTGCAATTTCTGGTTGATAGCTAATCGGATTCTTTGAATCACCAGTAAATGGATAATATGTTCCAGTAAACCCTCTTGTAACATAATAAGTTTGATTTTCGTTCAGTAATATCGGACTCAATGAGCCTAATAATCCTAGATCTTCACCTGTAATAGCATCTTGTAAAATAATATCTAATGTTTTCATATGCGATTTTAATGCGAATGTAAACGATTCGAAAGGCCATGCATTTTCCGGCCATGCTGTATCAGTTGAAAACATTGGTAAAGCGTCAACTGAATCAATTCCTTCATTTACTACTCGGCCACCAAATGGAATTTGATATGTTTCAGATGAATCTTGAGTATTCGTAAACGTAATATACCCTTCATACGTACCTTTTTCAGCTGTCTTTGGAATGTTTAAGTTAAATTTAATTGATTTTTGACTAATTCCATTTAATTTAACTGTAGTAGGGCCAGATAAAGTTACATTGTTCTGAGCAGCATCCTTTGAGCCTCTAAGGCCAGCTTGGAATTTCACATCTACATTAAATGTTTTTTCTTTTTCGCTACGGTTCTTTAATGTAACAGTACGCGAATCAGCAATATCTTGATCATCAAATCCAAATGAACCAAAGCTCATTCCACCTGTTAATTCTTGAATTGATTTTTGTTTTCCATCAATGATTGTAGGAGTTTTATCAACTACTTCTAATTCCACATTTGAATGGATTGCTTCATAAGCATCTACTCGTCCACTTCCTGCTTCAAAAACACTATATGCTTTTGAAAGTGGGTCTGCTGTGTTCATTAAAATAGATTTAATATCTTCCGGTTTTAAATCTTTATTTGATTGAAGTAATAATGCAGATACGCCTGCTACATAAGGTGTTGCCATTGATGTACCTGATAAACGCTCATACGCATACTTGTAATCTTCTGATTTTGTTCCATCTACTGTTTTGTCGTTTACATAGAATGGTACAGTTGAAAGAATTGACACACCAGGTGCAGTTACTTCCGGTTTAATATCATAGTTTACTCGAGATGGACCTCTAGAGCTAAATGACGCTAATTCATCTGAAGCAGTCTTTAGTTTTGTGAAATCACCAAATGTAAAGTCTGTTTTTCCGGCTTTAATTGCAGCAGCGATTGTATTACCTTCATCATTTGAAATTGAAAACGCAGGAATCGCATCGACTGATTCACCAAGGAATGATTGTATTGCACCTTCTGCTTTATTCGTTTCATCGTTATACATTAAAACTCCAGCAGCGCCTTTTGCTTTTGCATTTTTGATTTTGTCTATCAATGCAATCGAACCACGTTTAATGAACGCAATCTTACCGTTTAGATCTTTTCCATTAAAATCTGCTGGGTTTGCTAGTCCAACATCAACAAGTTGATATGTTTTACCTTTTAATGTAGTTAAATCATCTTTATAATTTCTTGCTAATTGTCTTAATGAATAATTTTTACCATCTTGTACACCTGCATATTGATAGATATCAAGTGCGATAGATGAAGCACCAACTGTTAAAGCTAATGCTGCTGTACCAGGTGAACCAACCGTGTACATTTGATCCCCACTATTCCCTGCTGCAACAACTGTCGTTACTCCACTTAATACGGCATTGTTTACCGCAATTGAAGTCGCATATAGTGGGTCATTTAACGTTGCACCTAATGACATATTAATAACATTCATACCATCTTTTACAGCTCTGTCAATCCCGGCAAGAATTGCATCAGTTGTCCCGCTACCATATGGACCAAGTACCTTATAAGAATAAATATCCGATTCTGGAGCCGCACCAATAGTTTTATATTCACTATTCGCTTTCCCACGACCGCCAATGATTCCCGCTACATGTGTACCATGCTCAGTATAGTATGCACTGCCACTCACAATTTCTGCTTGGCCAGATTTTTTCCAATCTGCATACGTTGTCTCCATTGGATCATTATCATTGTTTACGAAATCATATCCACCTTTATATGCATCTTTCAAATCTGGATGGTTATAATCAATACCTGTATCTAAAATCCCTATTTTAATTCCTTTTCCAGTAAATCCTTCTGCATGTAATCGATCTAAAGCGTCATAAGGTGTATAGTTTCCAACATTTGCTTCATCTGCTTTTAACTGATCGTTTTCCTTAGGAGGATCAATTGAAAATGTTTGGTTACTCCAAACTGTTTTTACAGCTTTTGATTTTAATAGGTTTTTAATTTGATTTGCTGGTAGTCTCATTGAAACACCATTAAAGGCATTTTTATATGAACGATTAATCGTATAATCTACCTTTTTAGTTTTGCCATTTTCTAATACTTGACCTACATCTTTAGCAAATGTTTCATGATCTTGATCGACTAAGTTTATTGCTTCAGATGCAGTTAATGATTTACCTTCTACACTTGCTTCGATTTGAGCAACTTTAGCAGGTTTATTTGCAAACTCAACAATAACACTTGTTTGTTCCGTTGAGTTTAAATTAATATCTGAAGAAATTTGAAGACCTGATTGTTCATTAGTCGAAAGCTGTTCAAGTGCTGATCTTTGCTCTGAAGTTAAGTTTGCTAAAATATCTTCTACATTTCTTGGACTTGCTGCTTTAGTACTAGTAGTTACTTGTCCAAGTGAACCAAGAATAAAACTAGATGTTAAAGCTAAAACGGTAAAGCTTTTTAAAAACTTTTTTTCTGTCCTTTTCCCCATTTCTCTTCCTCCTAGAAAATTTACAACAAGGTAGAAATCTACATTGAAGTACAAAAATATTCTTACTTTGACAAAAATATGGATTATTTCCCAAAAAATAAACAAATTGTCTGTTTATTCAACTTCATTATTGAGAATTTTCAATCTTTTATCAATCGGGTTATCGAGTCCCTATATCACATGGTTTATAGAATAACCCGAACAAATTCCGACAATTTTCTTGTCTGAAGTTTATAAACATTTGTTATAAATTTTGATATTTTGAAATAAATTCCATTTACTTATAACAAAAAAAGTCTATAGACAACGAATACTCGTTATCTATAGACTTTTAATTTAAAGCTTTATGCATCAATTTAAAGTTTTTGTCTACTTCAATTGCCTTTTCATATTCTTTTTGCTCGATATAGTGATTATATAAGATCTTTCCATACTGCTCAAAAAACGAGGTATTATTAGTGTCTATAAGCTGTGGCACCACTACTTCAGCTAAAAATTGATAATATTGACTTGAATTTTTTTTACTTTTCAAAGCTAATAATTTATACAGATTAAAATAGATTGGACATGATTTTTTAGCTAACTTTGTCCCTGTTTCTATTTTTTCTAAAAGATTCTTTTTTTTCAATAACTTTGCATCTAAACATGCTTCAGTAAAATGATATAATCGCCTTAAATATTTTATTGATGATTTATCAGTTAGTAAAAATGCTTCTTCAAAGAAACTAACTGCTTGATCAAATTCCTTTCTTTTATAAAACTCTTCTCCTAAGTTAAATAAAATATTTATTTTACTTTCATGAGCACCTAAAATGACACAATTATGAATCAAATCCTTATAGTTTTCTACTAACACTAAAAAGTCAATGTCTCTTTCACTGTCCAATTGCATTAGCATTAAGATTTGAGCATTCATAGCACTCACATGATTATATGTTTTATTAAAAAATTGAAGAGCTTTTTTTGCATATGTAAATGCGGATACTTTCGCTTTTGCATGATGATATGCTACTGCTAAGTGATAGTAATACTCTTCATTATTATACTCTGCTATTTTAATTTGTTTTAAAAGGTTCACAGCAGTTTGACATTCTTCACCGTGGGCAGTTCTAAATGTACTGATACAGTATATTCCTTTAATGTGTAGAAGAACATTCTTCTCATAATTAGATAATGTCTGAAACTCTTTTTCTACGTAATCAATTATATTTTTTGCTTCTGTAAACATATTTTTATGAAGATAATATCTCCCTTTTAATAGCAGATAGTTTGCAGCATGTTTTGAAGCCAGAATGAACGGATTTTGATCTAATACTACTTTTACTCCTTCAATCTGTGGTGTTCTTTGCATAATAATTGCTTGATTCCACTCATTTAAATGCTTCTCTATAAGATAAAATGATTCAATTTCTTTGTTTATATCAATTTCTAACTTTTGAGCCAATTTGTAAATAATTTCTTCTGACAAAGTAACTTTTCCACTTTCAAACCTACTAATATACGCTTTACCACAAATTCCTTCACCTAAGTTAGACTGACTAATTCCTTTTTTCTCTCGATAATATTTGATGATTTCTCCAACTAACATATTTAGCCTCCTCTATATTAGGCAACGTTCAAATTGAACAAAAAAGTATCATTTATTGTAAATTTTTCTAAATATAAGAAAGCACTTGATAAATCTAATGTTTTGATTCAACATTAGAACGTATTATTTTTCAATAACATTAGACTCAATCGCGAAAAATAGAATAATACTATTAGTTAAACCCAATTCTATATTTGCAAAATGATTAAGTAAATTTACAGTTTTTAAATATAACTTCACGATTTGTAATATAAAAATTGAAATAAAAAATCTATATTGGAAAAGTTTTAGTTCATGTATGAAAGCATAAAGGTGGTAAATGTAATGCATTTAGAAAAACTAGAGATTTTAGTAGAAGTCGCTAAAACGGGGTCGATTTCAATCGCTGCAGAAAATCTTCATGTAAGTCAATCCGGTATAAGTCAAGCGATTACTAAAATAGAAGAAGAGCTAGGAATAAAAATCTTCAATCGATCTAGATTAGGGGCAAGATTAACAGTGGATGGGGTACAAATCGTGGAAAAATCACAAGAAGTACTCCTAAAATACGCAGAATTAAAAGAAATAGCACAGAAAAGTAAAGATACCCAACTCAGTGAACTTAGAGTTTCCATGGTACCTGCTTTTATTAATTACTTATTAACACCGTTAGTTGATTTTAAAAACCAACATTCAAATTTGCACATAGACATATTAGAAAACACTACTGAACGTACAATTGAAATTGTTAAAAAAAATCAAGTAAATATAGGAATCATCTGTCTTTACGAAGGCATTATGAAAGAATTAGAAGAATTTCATTACGAAGGATTAGTACCTGGAATGATGAAAGTATATGCAAAAAAAGATTCCCCTTTTGCCATCTCGAAAAAAATAACTCCTGAAGAAATTCTTCAGCAAAAATTCGTTCTATATAACGGTGACTATATAAGATGGTTTACAAATAACTTCCAACATAATATTGGAAAATTAGATATTTTATTTTCTTCCAACCATCTTGAAGAGTTATTACGAGCAATTTTAAATGGAAATGCTATAACATGGGGACCAAATTTTTCATTAAAAAATCATCCATATTTATCGAATGGTGAACTCGTTGAAATTGATCTCGTAGATTACGAACCTGTGAACTCAGAACTTGGGGTAATCACTTCAAAAAAGAAAAAATTATCGAAAGTTGAAAAACAATTTATCAATTTCTTGAAAACTGAAATCATTTCATCTTAATAAAAAAGGCAACATTTCAAATGTAGAAATGAGCCTTTTTATTTTATCAATATATCTTTCACTTTAAGATTAATTACTTAATGAATCTGATTAATCCAATTCACTCTTTCAAAAATCATTCATTATCATTCGATTGTTCTTTTTCCTTCTTTCTTTTTAGGAAAACAATTAAGCCAATGATTCCTACTAAAAGTAATAATCCGCCTCCGATATAATACCAATAATGATTATTTTTTATTTCAACTGCTTTATTATTCAAATCTGTTGCTTCTTTACCAATCGTAAATAACTCATCCCATTCCCATACTTGAGTTCCGATGATCGCTTTCATCTTTAATCTGTATTTCCCTGGTTCAATTGGATTATTATTTAAATCGATTGCGTAATCAAAATTTGAGTTAGGTGCCATGCTCATCTCAGTTTTTTTCGAATTATATAAAACTTTATTGGAACCTTTCTTAAAGATTTGCGCATCTATACTCATATCCTTCGCAATAGAAGATTCACTATTTTGGATTGTCGCAGCAATTGTTGTTCGATAATTTACTAATTTAGGTTTAATATCAAGCAAATGTAGATCCGGCTCGACTTCCTTACTGTTTTCCGATAATTTTATTCCAACCACATATGCATATTCATTTTTTATATTAATGCTCTCACTTTTGGAACTTTTTTCAGACTCATCAATCTTTTTCTTAAAGTGGGCTGCTCCTAATATAACTCCATTATATTCTTCTTCCGGCATTGTAATCGAAAATGACACTACCTTTGATTTACCTGATGGAATAACAACCTCTTTTTGAGGTTCTTTTATTAAGCTAGTTAGTGGATACTTTAAAGATTGATCTGCATCTTTACTATTCGATTTAGAGTAATCAATCAGTCCATTATCATTAGTCGTTGCAAAAGTAATATTCGCTTGAATTGTTTCTTCTTTTTTACTATTATTAAAGACTTCAATTTTAAGATCCTGTTTTTGTCCTGGACTCATTTTTAAATCAAAATAAGATTTCAGATGATCAATTTGATTTGTCGGAATGATTGCTTTTACAGAAAAGTCGATATTATTCTCTGCTTTTACAGATAGAGGGATGAACGATAAAGTTAACAGAATAGCAGAAAAAATTAGCAATAATTTTTGACGTATAAAATCCATTTATATTCCCCCTTTAGAAAATAGAGACTTTATATCATTTTCACTATAAGAGATTTAATGATGCTTCATCTAGTAGGTTGAATATAATATAAAGTCCATTCCATTAATTGTTATTTTTCAAATTAACTACTATAAACCCGGTGCATCCGTTAATGTCCACGTAATAGTTGCCTCATGATTACCAATTGTTGCTGAGCCTGCCGGTATCGACAAAGTGACATTATCATTTAATGCCCCATCATTCACTTCCGGGTTTGGTCCAAGCCAACGAGTTACCCATGTACCATAACCATTTCCTTGTGATGCGGAAACAACAGATGATGCTGTACTTCCATCTGTATTTAAGGCAATTGTTTCAGTTGCTACCGGAGAGCCACTTGTACTTAAAGAGATTACGGAACCATTTTTTAATGTAATGACTGCACCAGGAAGAGAATCTGCTGTTCCATTTGTAAATTTACTTGCTTTAGCAGTTACTGACCAACCTTCCCCTGTTCCACGGCGATCTGACACTTGAATAAATGGCTTTTTAGATTTAGCCGAATAGGTTTCTGTTTTATTTGAAATCTCATTTACCCCGAAGTCAACTGATGAAACATAATCTAATGTTAATGAACCAGCATTCCCAGTTGGAGGATCTTTTGGATCAGTAGGACCTGATGGTTCTAATGGTTCAATTGGATTTGTTGGATCAACAGGTGTAACTGGACCAGTACCAGCAACAAATGTAATTGATCCCTTTGAATTACCTACGGATGATACCTCCGCAAAAGTTGTGTGTGCAGTTCCTACTAATGATGACATCCCAATAACACTAACAAGTGCGAGTTTTGTAATTTTCATTTCACTTTACTCCTCTAAAAATTTATTTTTTTGTTTCAACGATGTCATTATATCGTTGTAATAAAGTGATTCCCATGATGTTTTTTACCTTTGGTTTAGGTAAAAATAATACTTTGTCTTCAAAAAAATTTCACATTTAACACAAAAAAACGCATTAATAGGTGCTTATCGTTCTGTGAAATAAATTTTTTTCTGAATTAAGACAGAACATTAGTAGCAATAATAGTAATAAAATGGACAAAATTTATGGGGATATTGAATGGATAAATCAACTAAACGGAAATTACAAATAATCAATATTTTAAGTAAACAGGATAAGTGGTTTAAAACAGGAGAATTAGCAAGTGAGTTATTATGTACTGAAAAAACAATACGAAATGATTTGCAGGCAATTAATTCGAGCTTGCCTAAAGGATGGCAAATAGAAACAATCAAAGGTAAAGGAATTTATATTAATAAACCAATTTCTTCATCAATTAATCAAATTCGTTCAATTTATGTAAAAAACTCATTGAGTTTTCAAGTCATTATGCTCATACAATTTAAACAAATTACTACTATAGCAGAGTTAGCAAACGCTCTTTTTATACAACAACCTGCTGTCTATTCTATACTAGACCGAGTTGAAGAATTATTGGGGGCCTATCATCTAAAATTAAAACGTGGCCCACTTGAAATAGTAGGAAGAGAATTTGAAATTCGCCTATTATGCCGTGATATTCTTGATGCTTTATACGCTCATTCAAATCAAGAATGGCCAATAGAATCATTTACATTCCAAGATATTAAAGAAATTGTTATAGCCACTACAGAAAAATTCAAATTATTTTTATATCCTTCAACAACTAAAAAGTACGTCTATTTGCTTGGAACAATGTTATATAGAATAGATAAAAAAATGCAAATTGAACTAACTAATCAATCGATAAATAAAATTTTAGATTCTGTATTTTTTAAGATTTCTAATGAAATTTGTGATCAATTAGATCATCAATATAAACATCATATTTCAATGAATGAACGAATTGCGTTCTCTTTATTAATGTCAACGCTTCCTTTTCACAGTTTTGATAATATGGAAAAAAATGAATTTTTTTACTTATATCGAAATCAAAAAACACAATATTATAAGGAACTTCACAATTTAATCGAAATATTAGAGGAAAAGACAGGTATATCTCTAAATGAAGACGAAGAATTTCTTTACACATTTCAAGACCAATTTAAGAGGAACTTTCTAATTTTTAACTCAATCGATATAAAGGAACCATCCTATTCAATCGACCGATATGTTCAAAATCAGTATCCTGAGTTATATGGAAATGTATCAGATGCCTTACAAATCTGGACTAAAAAATATTCTTATCCTGAAATTACAAGAGATCGGATTGCAAAAGCTACATTAAATATTCAAGCTTCCAAAATTAATTTATCATCTTCAAGGAAAAAGGTTTTATTATTAACAAGTAATGGTCCAGGAGTTCATCGTTATATTGAAACGAAATTGGTTACTGCTTTTGGTCATAAAATTGATTTTATTCGTCCTAAAATAGGTGAGTTTGAATCAACAATAATAAATGAACTAAACATTGAATTAGTTATTTCTGATTTCTTACTTGAAGGAGAAATCATTCATCCTGTCATTACAATTGATCCTGTACTTACTGAAAGAGATATTGATCAAATTTCAAATTTCTTAAATTCACACTCGACATAAAAAAGTAAGGCACGATCGCCTTACTTTTTTTATATTTTGATTATCTATCTTCCAAGTGTTGTTTAATAAACTGTGCAATCTCAGCATTCGCTTGTTTACTAATATTCGAAGCATTGTCCATTAATTGAAAATCATGGAACATCCCTCTCCAAACTTTGCATGTAACTTCTACTCCTTTAGCATTTGCTTTTGCCGCATAAGCTAAAATATCATCGATTAACTCTTCCCGTGCGCCAGCATGGATTAGCATAGGGGGCAAACCTCTTAAATCACCATATAGTGGTGAAATTAAAGGATTTTTCCGATTATTATTACCTATGTAAGTATCAACAATATTGATATCATTTCCATGATAATTCGCATGAATACTATCAAAATCTGAAGTGTATAATTGACTTTCTTTCGTTAAGTCTGTCGCTGGAGAGATTCCTACAACAGCTGCTGGAATGTTTCCATTTGAAGCCTTTATTTTATTTAACAAAGCAAATGCTAGATTACCACCAGCACTATCTCCAACAATAACAACTTTTGACTTTGGTCCATAATTTTTTACTAAGTAATTATAAACTTTCTCCACATCGGTTAAAGAAGCTGGAAACGGGTTTTCTGGTGAAAGCCTATACTCTATGGTAAGTACTCTATAACCTGTGTCTCTTGCTAAAATTGTACCTAAATTCCTTGAAAATTTTAACCCACCTCTAGACCAACCTCCGCCGTGTACATAAAAAACAATCTTATCTTCTGGAGATCCATTTGGAATTAACCATTCCACTTTTGTTCCTTCAATATTATCACCCTTAATTTTAATATTCGAAGGAATTCGCACTATTTGTTTTTCAATTTCGATTCGTTTTTGCTCTAATGATGCCAATCTTCCTTCTTTTACTTTTTTTATATTTAATGCTCTAAGAGCTTCCGTTGCTTTATCGGGTTTCTCATTTTGATAGATAAGGGAAGAATTAGTTTCACTTTTTACAGTATTATTTGAAGCAACTAAATAATTTCCGATTAACAAACAAGTCACTAGTGAAAGAAATAAAAAAGTTTGTTTCAAATTAGCTCCCTACTTTACTGGTATTTTTTGTCATCTAATATTAAATTTTCCATTTTCTCCTTAATTACTCTGAAATAAAAAAGGTGCACAGAACTTGTGCACCTTTAGCGTGTAGACATTAAAAAGTAGGTAAATTACTTAAATTATTTGTAGGATCACCGTCAGGGTAAGAACGAAGTGTTTTATGTGGATTCTCTCCACGAGTTAGACCGGTGTTCACATCTTCAATTTGTTCAAGTTCTGCCATCGCAATGGCCTGCTCAATCCCAACTATTTCACCATTTTGAAATTTTACATCTGTAATATCACCATCGCCATTTTTTCGTACTGCGACGATATGTAATTTATTTGGATCATCTTGATGTTCAGGATGTCCGATACCACGATTTTGAAACGACATACCAACACACCTCCATTTTTTTGACACAAAAATAGTATGGCGGGTTGAAAATATGTTTATCCTTCCAAATTCTTACAAGACGAAGGAAGATCCCACCTAGTTAACAGATTAAGTTTGTTAAACATTTCACAAAATATACACAGACAATATTGAGCAAACAATATACGATAGTTATGTAATCATTAATCCAAACAACTTTCGAAAGAAGGGAAAAATATGACAAGCGTTTTAGGCATGACAAGAGAAGGCAGATTAATTCATAAAATTGGAGATGGTTATTTCCGATATACCAAATTAAATAAAGACGAACTAAAAACATTAAATACACTTGTCAGTGAAGGTATGGCGACTGTCGTAAAAAAAGGAATTGGTTATGCGGCACTCGTTAAACTGACTGATCAAGGTAAAATTATTAATAATGAGTGTTAACTTTAATTGAAATATATGAATTAATACAACCATGAAAAATCTTAATCGTTAAAAAACCCCTTTATCTATTTTTTACCCCTTTAATTAAAAACTGACATAACTTATGTTTACAATTAAAGGGGTCTTTTTTTGATGCGACAACTATGTTTTTTGTTTCATACTATGTTGAATCATTTGTTTATGCAAATGGCATAATAGATATTATAATGCTAGTTACAACAGTTTAAAACTTGTGCCAACTCAGTAAAAAACTTTAATGACTCTGGATTAGCCATCGAACCTTGGTTAACTACTTTTTCAGGAGAAAAACCTAATAATATTTTACGGATTGGAACTTCTAATTTTTTTCCACTTAATGTTTTTGGAATTTGCTCAACTTCATAAATTTCATTAGGGACAAATCGCGGTGAAACCTTCTGTTTAATTACTACTTTTATTTTTTCCTTTAATTCATTTGTCAAAGCAGCCCCATTTTTAAGTACAACAAATAATGGCATAAATGACTGACGGCCAAGTAGTTCTAAATCGATCACTAAACCTTCCATAATCTCATCAAGTGATTCAACAACTCGATAGATTTCACTTGTACCTAGACGCACTCCATGTCTATTAATAGTTGAATCTGATCTCCCATAAATTACACAACTACCTTTTTCGTCAATTTTAATCCAATCTCCATGTCTCCAAATACCTGGGTAAACTTCAAAATAACTTTCAAGATAACGTTCATTATCTAAATCACCCCAGAAATATAGAGGCATGGACGGCATAGGAGAAGTAATCACAAGTTCCCCCACCTCATTAATGACTGATTTTCCCTCATCATCAAATGATTGTACATGAGCTCCTAATGAACGAGCTTGTATTTCTCCAGCATAAACAGGAAGAATCGGTGAACCTCCGACAAATGCTGTACAAACATCGGTACCTCCACTAGTTGATACAAGCCAAATGTCATCTCTTATATTTTCATATACCCACGAAAATCCTTCCACCGATAGTGGGGATCCCGTTGAACAAATAGACTTTAATTTGGAAAAACTATGTCTATCTTTTAGTTTTATTGCATGCTTCTCACACACGCTTAAGAATCCTGCACTTGTACCAAAGAATGTTACACCTACTTCTTCTGCAAGGTCCCATAATACATGTAGGCTAGGATAAGAAGGGCTTCCATCAAACAATAAAATTGTACTGCCAGATAACAAGCCTCCAACTAATTGATTCCACATCATCCAACCAGTAGTAGTAAACCAAAAAATTACATCATCTTGATTTATCCCTTGTTCAACTACTAATGTCTTAAGTTGCTCAACTAATATTCCACCTTGACTTTGTACAATTGGTTTAGGCAAACCTGTTGTCCCCGAAGAAAATAAGATCCATAGTGGATGATCAAAAGGAACACTTTCAAAAGTAAGTTCACTACTTCCCACTAATAATTCATTCCAAAGAATTGTTTCGTTTTCCATTTTGTATTCATCAACATTCACATATGGTACTAAAATTGTCTTCTTTAATGTAGGTAATTCAGACTGTAGTTCTTCAACGCTTGATAACCTATTTTGCACTTTTCCATTATAAGAATAACCATCCACCGCAATTAAAATAGTCGGTTCGATTTGTTTAAATCGGTCAATTACACTACTCGTTCCGAAATCTGGTGAACAGCTTGACCAAATTGCTCCAATGCTTGCACAAGCTAAAAAGGCAATAATCGTTTCAGGAATATTAGGCATATATGCTACAACTCGATCCCCAGGTTTAACACCTAATTCTCTTAAAGAATTTGCGACCAAGCCTGTCTTTTCCTTAAGCTCTTTCCAACTTATTTCTGTTTTTGGAGTAATTTCAGATTGAAAAATTAATGCAGATTGGTCTCCTTTATCGTTTCGAAATACATGTTCTACATAATTAATTTTAGATCCGGTAAACCATTTTGCGCCTGGCATTTTTCGCTCTTCAAGAACATGATCATATGGTGCATGGGAAATTACATTACAATATTTCCAAACGCTTTCCCAAAAGGACTCTAATTCATCGACTGACCATTTCCATAACTCACTTTGTTTATTGAAACATAGATTTTTTTCATTTTCGAGCCAGTTCATAAAATGGCTAACTCCAGCATTTTCAATTTGCTGCCTAGATGGTTCCCATAATAAAGCACCTTCAGTAATCGCTTTCATTATTACTCCTCCTAAATTAGCAATCTATTTATTTTAATAAGACAGTATGTATTAGCTAAAATCTTTTTTCTAAAAATACTTAATATTTAAAAATTAACTATTATACTATTACACACTAAATTTACTGTCAATATCGAAAATGAATCATCGTTCAACTAAAAGCACACTTTAATAACTCAAATTGAGGAATTTTATGCCCAATGAAAATTAAGTGCATTGTTTGAGCAATTAATTGATCATCATTAAGTTAACAATCTTCACCGAGAGTCTCAGTTAATAACCTACTTAATAAATCATTTTTCTTTTCGTCTTTCTGCAGTCGCCTCTGAAAGGTATGTCCAAATTTCTCTTACACTTCCTCTAACTTGTTCACTAATTTCTTTATGATTTTCAGTCTGGTATGCGAATCAAAGAGGAGAAAGATGTCATGTTCTACAGTTGTTAATGATACATTTGCGAATGGTGATTTCACCTCTCTTGTATTCTCGCTTCAAATTCTATAAAGCTAACTAGATTAATTTCATTTTCTATAAGATTAAAACTAAAATAAAACCAAAAGATAAAACAAAAAAGCAGAGTTGAATTTTTTCAACTCTGCTTTTTACTTGTGTCTATTTTTGGAAAGAATAGGAAAAACTAAATTGAGATTCGATATAGTAAACTCTTGTTCAAACTAGAAAGTAGGTATAAAACATGAATGAAGATTTTTTTGCTGATTATGAAAAATTTGTTGTTCCACCTTTATATAAATACAAAGGTGAGAAACGAAAATTTAATCCTAAAGATTATGCATCTTATTACATCTTAACAGTCTCATTATATGACTCTCTTATATCAAATTGGAACGATGCGGCTAAATATGAAATTGACGTCCGAAACTGTATAGATCATGTACTAAATGACTTTAATGAAAAAAAAGGTGGTAAATATCATCTTCAATTACTCGAATTTGAAAGTGATAAATCCTATTTTGTCATTGCCTTATCTATAAAAAATAAAATTGAAAAAGAAAAAATCAATGGAATTATTTCAAAATATATTGAACAGCTTGTATCAAACTCTTTTTATATTGGACAGAGCTGGTACTGGCTAATTGGCCAAAAAGGAAAAAGAGACCGAAAACTCTTCAATATATCAATAAAAGAATACATGCACTAGCATAATAATTATTCGGCATTATATTTTTCTTTTATCTTATAAAAGGATTTTATTTGATATTATTTTTTCCTAGCCAATTCCTTTCCCATTTTTACTGTTTAAAATAATATCCTCCCCTCTTAAATTTCCCCTTCTAGACAAACTTTAACAAATCCACCTAATCGTTCTTTATACAGAACGTACTAAACCATGTATTTTTAAGGATGTATTCCCACAAAAAAAATGAGCCAATCAACTAAACGGCTCATTTATTGATTTCTGTTATTCAAAAAAAGCTAAAGTAAATTAATTTAGTCCTTTAAACCCATACTTCTCCAATATCTTCATAGACTCGTCATTTTGAAGATATTCATAGAATTGTTTAGCTTCTTTAGGTTGCTTGCTATTCTTTATAACGCCTAACGGATAAATAATTGGGTCATGTGTATTTTCAGCTGCTGTTGCTACAATCTTAACATTTGTAGATGTTAGGGCATCTGTTTTATAAACAATCCCTGCATCCACATTATTTGTTTCTACATAAGAAAGAACTTGTCTAACATCCTTACCGTATACTACTTTTCCTTCAACCGCTTTCCAAACTTTCAAATCTTCCAATGTTTCTTTACCATATTTTCCTGCTGGTACAGCTTCTGGAGTACCGATTGAAATTTTATCCGCTTTCGCAAGGTCTTCAAAAGATGTAATTTGTTTAGTTGAATCTTTTGGCACTATTAAAACTAATTCATTTCCAACTACATCTTTGCCTTCACTCTTATCAATAAGACCTGCTTGTACTAAATTATTAAATTTGTCCTCTGCAGCCGAGAAGAAAAGATCTACCGGTGCTCCTTGAGAAATTTGTTGTTGTAATGCTCCCGATGCTCCAAAGTTAAAGTTTATTTTCACATTCGGATTAGCCTTTTCGAAGTTTGCTTTAATATCATTTAGTGCATCTTGTAAACTAGCTGCTGCTGAAATCGTCAATTCCACATTCTTTTGAGACACTACTTGTTTCTGTGCAGTTGACTTTTTAGCTTGGTCATTTGTTGAACAACCAGATACCACTAGTCCTAATAACAGCATTGAAAAAAATAAAGAAAAAAGTTTTTTCATTCCTCATCTACCTTCCATATTAAAATAAACTAATTATATCTAATTATATTTAGTTATAACTAAATAAGAAATAACTTTTTTAAATTCACATTAAATTTAATAGGAATATGCTTTTTAAAAGCCATTGAGTTAAAATAGATAATGGAGGGATGGAAATGACGATGGAACTTTCCTATACAATTGAAGAAGTGTCACAGTTTTTAAAAGTATCCAAATTAACCATTTATGATCTTGTCAAAAAAGGTGAATTACCTGTATTCCGTGTTGGAAGACAGATGAGAATAGCAGCAAATGACTTGGACAATTACATAAAAAACAATAAAACAAATCAAAATACTATATTGCCTACCTCTGTTTTTGAACCTCGCAGAAGCGATTCAAAGGAATCTAATCATGTTGTTATTAGTGGACAAGATTTAGTTTTAGATATGCTTGGCAAACAGATCGAGAAAAATTCAACTTATAAATCATTAAGATCTTTTACTGGGAGCTTAAACAGCCTTATTTCTATGTATAATGGAGAATGTGATATCGTTAGCCTACACCTTTTTGACGGGGATACAGGTGAATATAATCTACCTTATCTTAAAAAAGTTTTAGTGGGCCATTCATTTATTTTAATCAACCTTCTATCTCGGAAAGCTGGCTTATACGTAAAAAAAGGTAACCCTTTAAAGATTACCACTTGGAAAGATTTAGAACGTCAAGATATAAAGATTGTAAATAGAGAGAAAGGTTCGGGCGCACGTATCCTTCTTGATGAACAACTCCGTATCAACGAAATTTCATCTAAAAAGATTAACGGATATGAGCATGAACAGAGCAATCATTTAAGCGTGGCTTCCGCTATTTCTACTGGAGTAGCAGATGTTGGGGTCGGAATTGAAAAAGCCGCTAAAATTGTTGGAATTGATTTTATTCCATTGATTACAGAGCAATATGATCTCGTTATTTTAAAAACTCCTGCAAATGAACGACTCATCAGTATTGTCAAAGAAATATTATCTTCAAATCAGTTTCAATTAGAGGTTGATTCTTTAGGAGATTATGATACCTCTATGACAGGAAAAATTATATATGAGACAAATTGAAAGAAGGCTACTCAAATTGCAGCCTTCTTTTTTACTACTTATTGGCAAAGTAAAGTCATTCTAAAAAGACCAAATCACTTATGATTTGGTCCTATTTTTTAAAGTTCTTTACTACAAGGAGTTAAAACAAGCTCACATCATACATTGTATTAACAGAAGATTTTTTATTTAAGGATTTAATTTCTTCTTCAATTCCCTGACAATTCCTTACGATTTCTTTTATATGTGAAATAATTTGTAAACATTCAAATGAAGGAATCACTTTAGATTCTTCGTCACACTCAATTAGCTTTATGCCAAATTCAATTTCTAAACTAATGATTGATTCTTTCATGTCAGCTTCATTAATAGAAAATTTCTGTGCTGCAATCGTAAAGGAACCACTCTCTAAAACTTCACATAGATGACTTAATTGTTCAATATTCATTTAGTTCCCTCCATACTCCACGATGTTCTCTTTCTTGTTCTAGTTTTATTATATTAAGTGTTGATGTGATTTTAATTTTGATAAAAAGTATCAATATTGGTTTTTCTGATTAAATAATGATTTTTCGTATATAAATGTGTATGTTATCTCCTTCCTAAAAACCAATTGAACAAACTCAATTGATTCCAACTCCAATAAAGAAAAATTCTACAATTTAAATTGATTTCCCTTTGATTTAAACTTGGGTTATTTTCGCCTTGATTTTATTGAATTTTCGAGTTTGATACTGCTTTTTTCAGGAAAAACCTATGTTAAATAGGCCAATATTATTTTATTCAAATAGAAAAACCACCTATAATTGGTGGTTTTATTAGGGATTCTTTATTCTTGAAATCTTTTTAACTATAAATATGCATTTGGGGTAATTTCGTTAAAAACTAATAATTTTTCCAGTGGCAAGTATGCACTCCACACAAATATTTTGGTCTAGATTTATTTCCTATATTCCAATAGACGAGTCTGTTTGTTACTTAATGAATCTTTCTCTATCTATTCCTTCAATCCATATCCCTATAATTGGTGGTACGTATATTTAGTAAGTTTCTAAAATTTGACATAAAAATGATGGAGAAAAGCTATACAAGCTTGATACTCTCAAGATGTAATAAATAAGATTGGAAACGGAGGTAGCAAAAAAATAATTGCACTTTTGTTTTTTTGTGCAATTTTTCATGAGTCACATGATGGTACAAGCAGGTTCAGGATCTCTAAGTTATTAAGTCTAGTAATATGAAAGGCTGGTACAATTGATTGTTAAATTTCTTATATCCTAGCATAATCATCCCTACTTTTTTTATCCTATTTTTTGGATATCAATTTCTAAAAGGTTCAATAACTCTCCTAAAACTTCTTTATTGGCTAATCTTTGGTATTTACTTTACATGTCTTATTAATTTCACTTTATTTCCTTTCCCCTTTCAAAAATATTTAATTCAAGTAATGATAGAAGATCAGTTAGGATTTAATCATAATTTTATTCCCTTTAAATCGATTGTGGATACCATACCGCCAATTATGGCTCAATTTCAATTGTTCTAAAACAAATTGCTGGTAATGTCTTATTATTCATACCACTAGGATTTGCATTCCCTATTCTATTTATAAAAATAACAAACAGAAAAACGATTTTAATAGGTTTTACATTAAGTCTAGCAATAGAATTAATTCAATCTACTTCTGGACTGTTCCTTGGCTATAACTACAGATCATGTAATATTGCTGACTTAATACTAAATACAATTGGAACAATTATAGGATTAGCTAGTTATAAAGCAAGTTCTAGGTACTTTAAAAGTTATGAAGAATTCGTAGATAAAAACCAAACTTCGTAAATCTCCTATATTTTTAAAAATCCCTACACAGAAAATAGGGGTTGTTAAAGTAATCAACCCCTTTGTTACAAAATATTCTTATTTAAGCTACAATTTCTTTTTTGCTTTGAACCGCTACATTTTTAGTAAGTAAGCTAACAACGACTAAAAATACTAGATTTACAACTAAGCCAATTACACCGATATTCAAATCTTTAATGTATTGAGGCAGTGCTGGAAATAATGATCCAATTGTTGTATTACTTATAGTCACATAAGTAACTGTTGCAACTCCAGTAAAAATACCAGCGAATGCTCCTTGCTTCGTTACAAAGTTCTTTTTCATTAAACTAAAGACAAGTGTTGGGAATAATTGAGTAACTAGACTGTATCCCATTAAAAGTAGAGTTACTAATGTAGTTCCACCATTAAATGTGAAATAAACTGCGAATAAGGCTACCACAGGAACAAGGTATTTAGCTAAAACAGCAACTTGCTTTTCTGTAGCAGATGGTACAAACACTTTATAAATATTTTTTGATATTAAAGTAGCAGATGCCATTAGAATCATCGAGCCTGGCACGATTGCGGTCAATACTCCTGCTCCACCAATGATTCCAACAAACCACGGGTTAAAAGATTGTTTACTTAATTTTAATAAAGACAAATCCGCATCCGGACCTTGTAATCCAGGAACTTGAAGAATTGCTGCAAATCCAACGAAAAATACAAAAAGCAACACAAGTTGGTATAAAGGCATAATAATCGCATTTTTACGAAATACATTTTCACTTTTAGCTGAATAAATAGAGCCGAAAGTATGCGGCCACATGTAAAAACCTAAAGCTGTTAGAAGAACCGTAGAATTAAACCAAGATACACTTAATCCCTCTTTTGGGAGACTTAGAAAACCTGGTTTAGCTTGATCAACTGCTTCAAACATCGCTTGGAATCCACCATAATAATGCAATGGAAGATAGATTCCTAGAAAAAGAACAACACCAAGAATCATAATGTCCTTTAATGCTGCAGTCCATGCAGATCCATGGATACCAGATATCATAACATAGATAGTCACTGAAATAGCACCTATCCAAATCGCAAAAGTTGGTGAAATCAATCCATAAGAAGCCTCCGAAACGATGCTTCCCAACCCTTTTAATTGTAGAACTAAGTAGGGAATTACAGCAGATACACCAACTAGTGAAACTAAAACGCCAAGGCCTTTACTTTTGTATTTACTTGCGAAAAAGTCAGGTTGAGACATTAAATTATTTTCTTTAGCATATTTCCATATTTTTGGAAGCAACCAATATGACATAATATAAGCAAGTGCACCGTAAGCAGTGATGTAGTATGTTGGACCTCCTTTTCCATAAGCCCAGCCACTTCCACCTAGGAAAGTAAAAGTTGTATAGATTTCGCCAGCCATTAAGAGAAAGACAAAAATAGTACCAAATCCTCTTCCTCCAACACTCCATTGCTCAAGATTCATGTCTTTTCCTTTCCTAGCTTGTACCCCTAGAAAAATCGATACAGCAAGAAAGAGAAAAATTATAATTAATGCACTATTCATCTTATCTTTCCCCCTTATTAGCCGAATCTAATTTAAAGATAATCCACATAACTGGTGTTGAAAAAACAGTCCATAGTACAACCCAAAAAAGGAGAAAAGGCATTCCTAATACAAATGGTTCAACGTGGTTTGCCCAAGATGAAAAGCCCAGAATAGCAATAAAAGGAATAAGTGCTAACAAATGATAGATTTTCAAAAATTGTTCCCCACTTTCAATTTAAAATTTATATTAGTTTAAATATTCAGAAAATATAAGTTTAGATTAAGTAGATCCTTGTAAAAAAAGGGTCTACTTAATCATAAGTCTATCAATCTAGAAGCTTAAATGTAGCATGAACAAATAATTTCACACCAATTTCCAATGCGTCCTCGTCTATTGTAAAACGAGCATGATGATGAGGATAAGCAATATCTTTCTCTTTGTTTCCTGCTCCCACATAGAAGAAAGTACCTGGTGCCTTTTGTTGGAAAGCAGAGAAATCTTCACCACCCATGTTTGGTTTCATAAGGTCGAGTGTCTTTTCATCAAACACTTCTAGAATGGTTTCTTCAATAGCCTTCGTAATATGCTCGTCGTTGATAACTGGGCGATATCCAAGCTCATAATTAAATTTGTATTGTGCACCATGTGCCTCAGTTATACCTTTTATAACTCTTTCCATAAGTTCAGGAACCGATTTCCTAAGTTCGGCGTTGAAACTACGAACGGTACCACAGATTTCAACTGAACCTGGGATTACGTTATGAGTTGTACCGCCAATAAACTTTGTAACAGAAAGTACTAGATTATCAAGCGGATCAGTATTTCTAGAAACGATATGTTGAAGATTCGTTACCACTTGGGAAGCTATAGCAATCGAATCGATCGTGTCATGAGGAAGTGCTGCATGTCCACCCTTACCTTCAACAGTGATATAGAAAGTATCTGGGGCAGCCATCATCGGTCCGTAAGCTACACCTACTGTACCTAGTTTCATAGGAGCCCAAAGATGAGCACCAATTATCATGTCTACTCCATCCATTACACCTGCTTGTACCATTTCCTCTGCACCACCGGGGAACAGCTCTTCAGCATGTTGGAACAAAAAGCGAACTTCACCTTTGATCTTATCTTTTAAACTAGTTAAAATTTTTGCTGTGCCTAGAAGCATTGCTGTATGACCATCGTGCCCACAAGCATGCATTACACCCGGATTTTTAGAAGTAAATTCAAAAGTGTTTTCTTCCTCGATCGGTAAAGCATCCATATCTGCACGAATTGCTAGCACCTTGCCTGGCTGAGAACCAATCAGACGAGCCATAACACTCGTCTTTGTTGGACGAGATATCTCTAAATTCCCGAAAGATTGAAGTGTATCATACACGTATTGAGCTGTTTTTTCTTCATGAAAAGATAACTCCGGATACTGATGAAAATGCCTTCTCCACTTAATTACTTCTTCTTTTGTTTGCTCTACTAAACTATCTAATGATATTGTTTGCATAATTGTATCTCCCTCTATTTATTATTAGATAACTGAAGTACAGTATGATAAAGTACATTAGCACCGTCTGTACAATCTTCCTTTGAACTCCATTCAGCAGGATTATGACTTATCCCATCCTTTGAACGGATAAAAAGCATCCCTATAGGGCAGAGACTTGTAAGCTGCATGCAATCGTGCCCAGCTCCACTTGGGAGAAAAAATGGTTCCACACCAATCGTTTCACAAGCAAGTTTTGCTATACCTTGAATTTCATTAGAGCATAATGAAGGTGCAATACGTTGCAGAACTTCAATTTCTAATCCTACACCACGTTGTTCACATAAAATTTTTGATTCTTCTAAAATTCGATTTTCAACCTCATCACGAATTGCCTCATTAACATCGCGAAGATCCAAGGTAAATTCAACCTTCCCGGGAATTATATTGATTCCTCCAGGAAATAGCTGCAATTGACCAACTGTTCCAACCGTTGAACGTGTCTTAGCTGATTCAGTTTCAATTAGTTGAACAATCTGGGAAGCGGCAACTAAAGCATCATTACGGTCATTCATTGGGGTTGTCCCCGCATGCCCTGCTCTGCCTTCAATTGTGAACTTAAGCCACAACGGTCCGGCGATTCCTGTAACAATACCAACCGATAAATTATCGTTTTCAAGCACCTTACCTTGTTCAATATGTAATTCTACATAGGCTTTTACTGATCCAATACTTCTGACTGACTGATCAATTAATAATGGGTCATAACCTGCATCGATCATCGCTTGAGCTACTGTAATTCCTTGTTGATCCTTATTTTGTAGTTCTTCCAAAGTCAGTGTTCCAGCAATTCCTCGACTCCCAATCATTCCAAAGCTAAATCTTGCTCCTTCTTCATCTGTAAATACAATCACTTCAATTGGATGGACTGTTGTGATTCCCTGCTCATTCATCGTATGGAGTATTTCAATTCCTGAGAGAACACCAAGTGGTCCGTCAAAGTTTCCGCCGTTATATACAGAATCAACGTGTGAGCCTACTAGAACAACTGATGCGTTTTGATTAGTTCCTTCTTTACGTCCAATAAGATTTCCAACGGAATCTTCGTAAACTTTTAATCCCGCTTCAACCATATAGGAAGTAACTAATTCCTTAGCTTTTCTCTCATCTTCAGTAAAGGACAAACGAGTAATTCCACCAGACTCTTGTTTTCCTATGGATCCTAATTCCATTAGGCGATTCCACAATCTTTCCTGATTAATCATTTTTCCTCCTACAATAAAGTTTGTATTTTAGGTCTATTTATGGTTATGACCATAACTATATCATTAATCATTTAGTTTGTTAAGTAATAATATTCTGAATATTGTATAAAAACTAAAAAAAATCTTAATCACCTGTCAAAGGCTTATTTTATATATGTTTCTAGGTCTTCCACGCGAATAAGGTGTTTCCTCTCCAATTACCTGAGCAATTCCTTGTTCTTCTAATTCTTTTAAAATTCTACGCGCACTTCTCGGCATGATTTGCATATACTGTGCCAGCTCGTGTGCTCCAATTTCACTCTTTCCTATTTTTTTAAGAATAGATTCTAGCTTACTAAGTGTCGAAATACTTAAAGATGTTTGTTCGCTTATTTTTTGTAGCTCTTTTGAGACATAAGAATAGGTAATTTGTTCTTCTCTTCCCAATGGTCCCGCTATCGTTTGATTATCGAGTGCAACCATCCAACTTCCTTTTCCATACTCTCTAGCATGAAATAAAGCTCTTCCGGCATGAATTTCCGCTTCATAAGCCGTTTTACCAATTCCTATACCACAAGTAATTACTTCTTTCTTTAATTCTTCAAGATCTTCCAAATTCGGTATAATTGAAAATTCATTCGTTATATCCTGTAAAAGCCCTCGTGTTGTAAAAATGACATATCTACCAGGACCAGCAGATTTAAGTGATCCTTGCACTTTATTTGCGTAAACAAGAAGCTTCTCTGCCATTTTAATTTCTATTTTGTAAATTTCATCAGTCGAAAAAGTATCCTTCGCCAATCCAAAATAAGAGTCGATCTCAATCATTTGAACTGCAATTTGGCTTTCTTTAAAATGTAACATCTCATAAGTTCGAAGTGCTAAATTTAGTACAGACTCAATAGCTGACTTAGCAGGAAGTACTCGATAAACAGGAACACCCATTTTCTCAAGTTCTATATGTGCCGACCTGAGACATGTAACTGCTGCTTTCGTTTTTCCACTTTTCCATAACTCATAGTGGTATCCTGCAAGTACCTCCGCATCAACTTCTCCTTCATAATATTTCAAAAATAGGTTATCGGCTTTAATCTCTGCTTCGTCTAAAATACTTTTGAGTTCATCAAAATGGAAGTTATCAAAGCTAATTTGCTCCATTGCAATCTGGTTATGATAAAATATTTGTAACAAGGTTTTATAAAGACTTGGTCCAGTGTGTGGTGTGAAAAACATAGGTTTTGTAATTCCACCCCAACTTTTTGCGATTGCATAAGGGACCTTACCTGAAAAGAGCCAAATATCAAAATCATTTGCAATAGGACTTAATAAATCAATAATTTCCTCTTCTCTCCAATAGATGATCGGGGTACATTCAAATTCTGGGTATTCCTTTATTACAGATTGAATAACATCAATCGAATCATCAGATCCAAGTAAACCTAAACGGATTTTTTTCATCTTTTCCTCCACTACTCTAAAATAAATAAAATTCCTAAAATGGTAATGCAGCAGGCAATCAACTTTGCCGCTGTAATTTTTTCTTTATAATAAATTCTTGCTAAAACCAACGCAAATATTGGTGAGGTATAGGCTAAGGCTACAACTAGAGTCCCGTTGGCAATCTTTAAGGCTGCAAACAATGCGATCCATTGAGTAATCGCAAGCACACCACGAATCGAAAGGTGTATATTCAGTTTTGGATACCAAATTTTCGGACGATGTATTAAATAGATGATTAGGGCAATTCCACTCGCTCTGAAAAAGTAAAGTGTAGGAGCATTTATCCATTGATGAACGAGCAGTTGTTGTGTAGGAACCATACTGAGTCCAGCAGAAACTGCAGCTGCAACCCCTAATAAATTTCCCGGTTTTTTAATTTCTACTAATGGAGATAACATGTTTCTACCTTTTACATTTAGAAAATATACACCAAGCACTATAAGTAGGACAGGAATTAATATATGTACATCAAATCCGTGCAATATGCTATTTGGAATAAACGTGAATAATGGAGTTAGCGCAGTATACACTGCTAGTTGAGATACTTCTATTCGTCCTAGCGCTAAGAAAAATGATACATTGGACAATGCATCTAAAATAATTACAATGATTAATAAACCTATTGTAGCTGGAGTAACAGAAAAGGAATAATACCACGGCATTACGCAGCCTAACAATATGGTGACTACCAGAAAAGATGTTACAATAAAGCTATTATTATCCTTCATTTGCAATGTGATTTTTTTTGCATACAGCGCATTTACTGCATTCAAAAAAGAGCTAATTAATGCAAGAAAAAACATATTCTTTTCTCCTCTCTCTCTAGTTCATTTATCTGGCTAAATGTACAAGCAAGTCTCCATAAACTTCAACTGCATACGCAATTGTTTTTTCATTAAAGTCGAATGCACAATTATGATGCCCTGCTGCCAATTCAGTTCCAAACAGTAGATAAGTAGCCATTCCACCATTCTTTTGAACCTCTTTCATCATATACGTTACATCTTCTGAAGCAAGGAAAGGTTGAGAAATAGCAATTTCACTCGTTTGTTTAACTTTTGATCCTATATCATATACAATATTCGCAAGTTCAGAGTCACAGTCTGCTATAATCGAACGTCCTACTACTTCGGTATATTCCTTAATCCCATACAACTGAGCAACTGATTGTATGATACGCAGTGATTCATTCTTCATATATTGATCAACCTCATTGGTCGTACCTCTTGTTTCAAATTTTAACTTAGCATGTGCTGGAATGATGTTTCGACCTTCTCCACCTTGAATAACTCCAACATTTATTCTTGAATCCCCTAATCCATGGCGTGAGATGGCATATAATTGTAATGTAATAGTAGCTGCCGCAAGTAATGCATTTCGACCTTCATGTGGTGCTAATGCTGCATGTGCCTGCACACCTTCCAGTTCTAAGTCAAACTTAGTTGACGCGAAAAAATCTGTTACGCTACAGACAAGCTGGTTCTGTTTTGTTGCCGATACACCAATATGACCACTAAAGAAATAATTAACATCTTCTAAAACTCCCGAATCAACCATCGCTCTCGCACCACGCGCACCTTCTTCTGCAGGTTGAAATATGAGTTTAATTTTTCCTGAAAGCCTCTCTTTCATTTTTGAAATCAACTTTGCCATTCCTAACCCAATTGCGATATGACCATCATGTCCACAAGCATGCATATAGCCTTCTACTTTCGAACAGAAATTTTGATTCCATGGAACATGATTTGTTCCTCTATCCTCAGAAATTTCTAATCCATCAATATCAAATCGGAAGGCAAGTGTTGGACCAATCCGCCCAGTATCACAAATTCCTACAACACCAGTTAACCCATCTTCCATTTTCTCGATCCAATATGAATTTGCCCCAAACGACAATGCCCGCTCCTTAGCTTCTTGTATCGTTTTTTCATCCGGGACTCCCATTCTCGATTCAGGTACAATTATTTCTCTTCCTACTTTTACTTCAAATCCCAATTCTAATAAGAAATCTGCTATAAGAGATGAGGTTCGGAATTCCGTCCATCCGATCTCCGGATAACAGTGGATATCACGCCTAATTTTGATTAAACTTTCTTTCATGTTATCAACTAATTCTGAGATTATTTCTTCCACGTCATTGCCTCCTTATTAATTGGGTTGTATTAATACTTTTTTCCTAACGAGACCAATACACTATACTATTTACGGTTGAATTCAGGTTACGACCATAATTATAGACTATTCTGATATTTTTGAATAGAAACCTAAAATACTATTTTATTAGTTAATCAACTTAATAACGAATCTATTTTTTTTTTGAAAGCGAAAAGAAGATTAATCTATCAAAAACCTTTTTAAACAAAAAAAGGGTGCCCCTTAAAAGTTTTACTTTTGGGACAACCTCTTTATTCGTTCTATTCATATCGAAGTGCTTGAATTGGATCAAGCTTAGACGCTTTATTTGCTGGAAAAACACCAAATACGATTCCAACTAATAAAGAGAATACAAATGATAACAGCATAACCGGAATGGAATATGCAATTGTAGTTCCTGTCGTTATAGTAAATATTTTGGCACTTATTACGCCTATTCCAACTCCTATAATCCCTCCAAGTGAACTTAATACCATTGATTCAATTAGGAACTGAAGAAGAATACTTCCACGTTTTGCTCCAATTGCTTTTCGAATACCGATTTCCTTTGTGCGTTCTGAAACTGATACAAGCATAATATTCATAATACCGATACCACCAACAATAAGTGAGATTGCAGCACTTCCGCCTAGCATTAATGTCATTGTTTCATTAACTGATGAAGCTGTTTCCATTAAATCTTCAGGACTCGAAACGCTATAGCTATCTTCATCACCAATAATCGTAAACATCTTTTGTTCAATTCTACGTTGTACAAAATTAACCATATTTTCATTTTCTACTTTTACATAGACAGATCCAATTGTAGTAGTAGATGCCAAGCGTTGCGCTGTGCTAAGAGGAACAATGATTGTACTGTCTCCACTTGAACCTAACGAACTACCAACTGATTGAAGTACCCCAACAACTCTAAATGAAGTTCCGTTCACTTTTACGGATTGGCCAACTGGATTTCCAAAACCGAATAATGTTTGTGCTGTGCTTGATCCAAGTACTGCTATTTTCGAGTGATTATCATTATCTAAGTCTGCGATAAATCGCCCTGATTGTAGCTCCAAATCACGAACTTTTAAATAAGGTGAAGTTGTTCCTGTCACAGACACTTGTGCGTTCGTTTGTCCATTCTTGACAGTTACTCTTCCAGAAACAGTCGGAGCAATTGCTTCTACACCGTTGACATCTTTAAGTTGATTGGCATCATCTTCTTTAAAGGTAACATCTGAACCAGTAACACTTACTGTTAATACATTTGTACCTAAACTTCCAATTTGATCTTGTACTTCTTTCGTTGATCCTTGTCCGATTGCAACCATAACAATAACGGAGGCTACACCGATAATTATCCCTAGCATCATTAGGAATGCTCTTACTTTATTCCCATTAATGCTCTTAAGCGCCATTTTCAGTGTCTGCAAACCATTCACCCCCATTCTCGTATAACTGGCCATCATGAATTCGGACAACACGACTTGCTTGTTTTGCTACATCTAGATCATGTGTAATTAAAATAATCGTATGCCCTTGTTCATTTAACAAATTCATAATCTCCAAAATTTCTTTACTTGTTTTACTATCAAGAGCACCAGTCGGTTCATCTGCCAGTAATATAGGAGGGCTTCCAGCAAGGGCACGCGCAATTGCGACACGCTGCTGCTGCCCCCCTGATAATTGTGTAGGTAAATGATTCGCTCGATCTACTAGTCCTACCTTTTTTAACGCCGAAAGAGCAACTTCTCTTCGTTCTGCCGTTTTCATCCCTCTATAAATGAGCGGAAGCTCTACATTTTCTACCGCAGTTAACTTTGGTATAAGATTGAAATTTTGAAATATAAATCCAATTTTTTCATTCCGTATAGTCGCTAGTTGCGAGCTCTTCATTTGCCCTACATCTTCATTATCAATCAAATATCTCCCAGAATCAGGTCGATCTAAGCATCCAATCATGTTCATAAATGTGGACTTTCCTGATCCCGATGGACCTATGATTGAAATAAAATCACCTTTTTGGATATCGAGAGAGACACTCTGAAGAGCCATTACCGTTTCTCCACCAAGTTCATACATTTTCGTCATGTTTTTTATTTGAATAATCGGCTCTAAGTTAGTCATTATTTACCTCCTTGTCCGCCACCTGTTTGGTTTTTACCTCCGAAGTTTCCGCCACGTTCGAATCCACCACCGGAGAATCCGCCGCCAGAGAATCCACCACCTTGGAATCCGCCACCTTGCATCATAAATCCACCAGAATTACCTCTAGATTGAACGCTCGGAATTTCAACAGATTCTCCTTCACTTAATCCACTTGTAATTTCTACATTCGTATCATTTGTAATACCAGTTTTTACTGTAACTTTCTTAGTGGATTCTCCAGAATCGTCTGTTGAAGTAGGAACAAGTACATATTTTTCATCTCCATTTTTATACACTGCTTCTACTGGAACATATAGCGCGTCTGCTTTACTTTGGATTAAAATACTTGCTTCTGTTGACATACCAATTTTCAAACTTTTTGGATCATTAATTTTTACGGTTACATCAAATGTTGAAACGCCATTCGTCGATGTACCTTCATTTGATACTTTCGTTACTTTCCCATCAAATGATTGACCTTCAAAGGCACTTGCTGTTATTTTTACTGACTGTCCAACTTTTACCTTTGTGATATCTAATTCATCAACACTGATTGTTGTTTCCAAAGAACTGTAATTTGTTATATGCGCTACTGTCGCAGAACTTTGTACAGAATCTCCACTATTAACAGCAAGACTAGTAATTGTTCCAGCAACTGGTGCTTGTAAAATACTACCATCTGTAAATTTCACAAGTAATGCACCTTCTTTTACAACTGATCCTTCTTTTACATATACAGTATCCGCTACTAAACTACTACCTCCAGTGTTTCCAGTACTAGAATTATTTGAGGAACTGCCACTATCTTCTCTTGTAATTGCTAATGTAACTCCATCTTCATCTTCCATACGAATTAGTACTTTTCCTTGTGAAACTCCGCTACCGCTACTTACATAAACCTTTGTAATTTCCCCATCTTTTGGAGCCGTAACAACATCACCATTTTTAAATATTACAAGTGTGTCACCTTTATCTACTGATTCTCCAGATGAAACACTTACACTATCCACAACTAGAATTGTATTTGCCGCAGTAACATCTTCATCAGTATTTGCAGTTACCGAACCCGACCCAGTAACAGCTACTTCTAACTTTCCTTTTTGTGCCGTAATTGTTTGTGCTGTAGCCATCACATTTTGGGCTTGATTTGCTTGACTCTTACTATATATAAACCAACCACTTCCTCCTCCAACAGCAACAACAATAACTGAAATAATTACCCACTTTTTCAATTTTCTTTTCTCCTCTCCATCATTGAGTTTGATATGAATATATACCCGATTATTCTTAACGAGATTCATTCGATCCCGCATATCCTCAGAACCTCTAATATCTTGTAACCATTTTAAGAAAACCAGGGCTTACCTTGCGTTTATACAGCAAACTTACTCTACTATTGGAAGTTTGTATTAGAGCTTGTTTTATTTATTTTTTTACTCCTCCTAATTTCATTTGATAAGCTCATTTTGGATTGTGTACCTTAAATTTCCCTTAATAAATATCAATGCTTTTTAATGGGGAGAGGACAGAGATTCTATTCAAAGCATTTAAAACTCTTAATATATTGCACAAATAAATAACCCCCTTCGATGTTTTTGAAGGGGGTTTTACTGTACTTATCAATATTTAGTTCATAAATTTCTACATAAAAAATAAGGAATGATTATGTGCATTCAACCCATTCGTCATCATCCTCTAATTCATAATCCAGTGAATAATATATATCATATATACAATCATGATAACCCCATCCGATTCCCTCAGATTTTTGAACAACAGAATATAGACGTTCTTTAAATGAAGTAAAAAAGTCTTCATTTTTATTACATTCGTCCACTACTTTGTCATACATAGTTATCATACTACTGTAAAATTTACTATCAATATCGCCATATGTATTTGTATACTTTGTACCATTTTCAACAAAAAACAACATTAAATCTACTGTTCTATACTCATCAGTTGATAACTTCTTAAAATTTGTAATTTCGTTTTTCGCATCATTTATTCGTAATTTTGGTAAACCACGTTCTGGAAAAAATGCTTCTTCTACTTTCTTTTTAGTTTTTTCATATAAATCTATTATTGCTTCTTCACCTATAAACTTATTGGATAAAAACTGTTGCACATCTTTATTTTGCTTATATAGTTCTGTAATTAGGTTAATTAGTTCTTTATTATCTAATACCTTTAGTTCTCTTTTTAAATCAGTTAATTTTATTTTGGTCATTGTTTCAAAGCCTTTCATGAATTGTACATATTATTATACTAAATTGTGCTCATCAAGCAATTTTTAAGTAGCTTTATTATTATGATGGTAGAGGCAGAACTAACAACGGTTAGTTGTACATAAGGAACAGAATAATCAGCTCCTTTTGTATTTCAACTACTCATATAACAATAAAACAATAAAAAATTCTTTTCCTTATACCTATCCTTCCATTTACTAGCATAAGCTACAATTACCGAAAAAGAATTTTAGGCTTTCTAATCCATTAAGAAAACCACCTAAAAAGGTGGCTTAGTAAAGGCACTATTTTTAATCTACGTTTTCTACAATTGATTGATAAATTTCCTTCAGTGACCACACTTTCCCTTGTTCATCTTTATAAACGACATGTTCCCTTTGAAAGTGGACAGGGGAATCTAGACCCGCGGCGGCAGCTAATCGGAATAAACCTTCTCGCATTGAAATTAGATAATTCGCTGTTCGATATTTTTTTTCATCAATGACAAGGGCTTTTTGCAAATCAGGATCTGTTGTGGCCACACCGACTGGACATGCATTGGAGTGGCATTTTAATGCTTGAATACAACCGATTGTAATCATAAATCCTCTTGCGATATTAACAAGGTCAGCCCCCATTGCTAATGCAATCGCTACTCGATCTGGCGAAAATAATTTTCCTGAAGCTATTATTTTAACTTGGTCACGTACACCATATTTTCTTAAAGCATTATCCAATAATGGTAATGCAGACTTAATTGGCAACCCTACACTATCTGCCAGTTCCTGGTATGTGGCACCCGTCCCCCCTTCACCACCGTCTACAGTAATAAAGTCAGGGCCCTTCCCTGTACTTTTTATATGTCTTGCTAATTCATCCGCTTCTTGACTACTACCAATAACCACTTTCATTCCTACTGGTTTTCCTGTTTGTTCTCGGATCTGTTCCATAAAGTCAAACAAAGAAGGAAAGTCCTGAAACTCTCGAAAACGATTAGGACTATCAATAGATTTATAAGGTTCTACCATTCTTATTCTTGCAATTTCCTCAGTTACCTTTTCCCCATCAATATGCCCACCACGTGCTTTAGCACCTTGAGCTAATTTAAGTTCAAAAGCTTTCACTTCAGGAATTTTACTTTTTTCTATCAAGGCATCCCAATTAAAATTCCCCTCACGATCTCTAACACCAAATAAACCTGGGCCAATTTGCATGATAATATCTACGCCACCCTTTAGATGATATTCAGACAAACCACCCTCACCTGTATTCATCCATGTCCCCTTCGCAATTGCCAATCCCTCTGAGAGTGCAGTAATAGCATTTTCACCTAAAGATCCATAGCTCATTGCAGACATTCCAATCTGGCCTTTTACAATAAAAGGATACTTCGTGTTTTTACCTATTACAATTGCATCACTATCATCCAACAAATATGCAAGTGAATCATTCTCCTCTAATCGTTCTTCCTTCTGTGTAAATAAAGGCTCTTTTATCAATAAATATCGATTTGTTGTTACGTTTATTTCCTGGTCCATTTTTAATTCTTCTGACAGTTTAGGGAACATCGAATTACTAATATAATACCCTTTATCTTCAAAATCTCTTTTAGATCCAAACCCAAGGACATCTCGTTTATATTTTGCTTTTTTGACAATATGCTCATATTCATCTCTTGAAAAAGGTTTACCTTCTCGGTCACTGTTAAATAAATACTGACGTAACTCAGGTCCAATAGTTTCTAAGAAGTACCTAGCTCGTCCGATTACTGGATAATTACGGAGTATTGGATGTTGCTTCTGTTTTCGATCTATAAAAAACAAATATAGTGTACCTATTATTATAACTGTAAATATTAAGGCAAAAAAAATGAATCCAAGGATAATTAATACATTTGTGATATTCAATTATATTTCCCCCTCGCAAAAGTTCGGTAACGTTACATTATATTAAATTAAAATACTTCACTTTAATTGTTAACATATCTATACTAGTTGAACATACAAAGAGTCAACTACTAATCTATACCCCAAGGCGTGTAACTCTTTTTGCCAAATTGTGTTTGAAAGTAAATAAAATGTATTTACTATCCTTAATTGAGTTTACATTTATACTTTATTACATTTCCTTCCAATTTATACAATACTTTGCATTATCGAATACACTCTTTTTCAGCTTTAAAGCCAACTAGAAAAAAATTAGTGTTACATGGTTCAGATAATACAACTATTGCATGCGATCGTTATTTATATTTGTATTAAAGAGAGTTCAACTTTAGGGATTTTATTAGTATTTAAAAAAAAGATACCTAATTAGGCATCTTTTTTTAATCTATTAATATTGCAAATATTTCACTTCTGTCTGAACCAAATCTAAGGCTTTGAAGGTTTTAACTTACGATTAATTTAGAATAAAATAGATTAATAAAGTAGTGATAATAAAATCTACCTTTACGTTTTTCTATCTTGAAGATAGGTATTTAATTTTGAGATTCGCGATGCACATAATGTTTCTAATGACGTTAAAAACATAATTAAGAAGGCACACGGGGGTTATGATGTTCATGTCCTAAAAGAATAAATATAAAAACGAGAAGATCTCTATTTTCTGTGAAAGGATTATGTTTTAACTTGGTCAAGTCTATGCACGTTTTTTTTCAGAATAGATCCTTTTCCGCTAAGTTTAATGTGAATTTGAACCTTTAACCTCACGATGCAACTTCATCATTCTTCATTTTAGAAACATTATTATTCTTTGTGGCTACGCTGACAACGGTCATAACTATTACATTTATAGTAAGTGCTATTATCCCCACATTTATATCCTTCACCCACTGTGGAAGTAAAGGAAACAGTGTTCCAATAGTGCTTTGTGAAAGGGTAATGTATGCTACCGTAGCAACCCCCATACTGATTCCCGCGAATGCCCCTTGCTTCGTTACAAAATTATTTCTCATTAAGCTAAATATCATAGCTGGAAACAACTGTGTAACCAAACTGGACCCCATTAATAATAATGCGACAATCGTACCACTGTTAAACGTAAAAAATAATGAAACAAGAGCTACTACAGGTACTAAATACTTAGCCAAACTTACAATCTGCTTATCAGTAGCTGAAGGTACAAATACTCCATATACATTTTTGGCCAGCAAAGTAGCCGCAGACATTAATAGCATCGAACCTGGCACTAATGCTGTGAGTACTCCTGCAGCGCCAATCACTCCCATTACCCATGGGTCGAAAGCTAATTTAGAGAGACGTAATAAAGATAGATCAACCTCATCCGGCTTCAAACCAGGAATTTGAAGAATTGCGGCAAAACCGGCAAAGAACACAAAGAGTAAGATAAGCTGATATAGCGGCATAATAATTGTATTTTTGCGGAACGTTTTTTCGCTTTTTCCTGAATAAATTGCGCCGAATGCATGCGGATACATATAAAAACCAAGAGAAGTTAGCAAGACCGTAGAGATAAACCATGATATGCTTAATCCCTTACTAGGCAAAGTTAAAAACCCTGGCTTCGCTGTATCGATTGCTTCAAACATGTGATGATACCCACCATAATAATGAAGGGGTAAATAGATTCCTAAAAATACGGTAACCCCTAGGATCATAATATCTTTGACAACTGCTGTCCAAGCAGAACCATGGATTCCTGAGACCATCACATAAATGGTAAGAACAATAACTGCAATACAAATTGCTACTGTTGGAGAAATCGCTCCGTAAGATGCCTCTGAAACAATACTGCCCAAACCTTTCAATTGAAGAACTAGATATGGGATGACAGCGGCTACACCCACAATTGACACAAGGACACCTAAATATGGACTATTATACTTACTAACGAAGAAGTCCGATTGTGACAATAGCTTCTTTTCTTTTGCATATCGCCAAATAGCTGGAACATACCAATACGACATAATCAATGCTAATGTACCATATATTAAAATATAAAAAGTAGGGCCGCCTTTACCATATGCCCAACCGCTTCCTCCTAAAAAGGTAAAAGTCGAATACGTTTCCCCTGCCATTAACAAAAAGATAAAAATCGTACCAAAACCTCGACCCCCAACTGTCCACTGTTCAAGGTTCATATCTTTACCTTTCCGCGCTCGAATGCCAATGGAAAGTGCAAAAATTATAGATGCAATGATAATAAGAAGTGCGACATTCATTACTAAATTCCCCTCCTATTTTTAGGATCTAGTTTAAATATAATCGCCATAATTCCCGATGTAATAACCACCCACATTACAATCCAAAAAAGAAAAAAAGGCATTCCTAAAATATAAGGGTTAACTTTATTCACAAAAGGAAGTCCTCCTAGAAATCCAATAAAAGGAATTACCGCCAAAAGACCAATAAACTTCAAAATTATTCCTCCTCCTATTTTCTTGAAATTAGTGATAGTAGATCATTCGATGCAAGGATAGATTAAAAAATAAGCAAGTAGTGCTCACTCTATTCAAATTATAAAAAATATTAAGATAATTCACCTTAAAAATATTTACGTATTTTTTAATTATCTTTACTTTATTAGAAAAGTATATTAGTCAAATGAGTTTACATTTGTAACTAACTCCATCTATGAAAAAAATAAGTTTTACTTAGGTCTTCCATATAATAATAATAAGACATTCGCAGTACGAAAGAATAAGGATAAACAAATCGAATAAAATTTAATGATCCAAATAAAAATGGAATCCACACTTTTATGCGTGTGGATTCCATTTTTATTATTTATAAACTATTTTAATTTCAATACTTTATTTTAACATTTCTAATGCAATTAAACTTCCATTATGTTGAATAAGCATTAACAAAATTCTGATCAAATTTGCAGGTTAAAGTAGAAAGCAATTCATACAAAAAACCACCTAAAAAAGGTGGCTCAAATATACTTCCGATGAATATTCTTCCCATCATAACTGAACAACACAGACTTATTCTCAATATTCGTCTCTAAATGAACCCCTCTACCCCATAACTGATGAATATACGGCATAACCTTCTCAACATACTTCACATCAAGTTCCATATGTTCATAGGAATGCTTCAAGTAAAGCTCACCATTTTTTAAATAGTCTCCTTCTTGAACTACAATATAAGGGAATCCTCCATTTACCCGACTAACTACAAGTTGGTCTCTTACATTCTCCCATGCTTTATCGGTAACTTTATACTCCTTACCTTGTCGCTGGAATAAATACATATCTTCTCGCATGACGAGATCTTTTGTTAAGTAGTTTCGTATAAATGAACTATCAGACTCTAACTCTCGTACTTCAAACATTTTTTCTCGACCGCTGCCAGGTTTAATTCCTAACTCACGCATTTCTTTTGTTGGATTATTATATCGCTCTTCAATATCTTCAAACATTCTTAGTCCTAAATAATAAGGGTTAATGCTTGTTTTTGATGGCTGAACTACTCCTGCATTAAGCTTTGCGTACTCAATTGCTTCATTAGAATCAAGATTTAGTTCACGCATAATTCTTATATGCCAATAACTTGCCCAGCCTTGTTTCTCTCAACGATCTTCTTTTTGATATTCCTCACCAAGAATTTTCACTTCTGTTTCAATATCAATTTTTATTTATTTTTCACCGTTTCTTGCATAGATCGAATCAAGTCGAGGTAATCCATTGAAGTTGCATGATCTACATTCACGATGAAACCTGCATACTTCTTTGATACTTCTGCTACCACCCCGACTACTTTAATCATAAGACCATAAAAAAATTGGACAACTAGTAATTTAACTAGTTGTCCTTATAATACGAACACATGCGTTAGTTATAATGAACTAATGCAATGCCCCCAAATTGTTGACTCAACTAAAACCTTTATAGTGAATTTCAATTGGTTTCCATGAATTCACTATTGATCCAAAGTTTAAGCAGGATATCCTCCGGTTGGTGGTGGCCAAGCACTAAATAATCTGCGTATTAGTACGATTTCACCTAAATGATAGGAGTTGTGAGATGCAATATTGCGTAGTACACCACCTGGGGATTCGCCTGGCCATTTCTCTAATGATTTGTCCAATTGAACAGTTTGGGCAATCGTACATGCCTGTTCTATCCCTTGAAGAAAATGCTGAATAATCTGTTTCCACTCTTCCTCATTACTAGGTCCTTCTTCAACAGGCCAGCTTTCTTTCACATCAGAAGGTAATTTAGGCCTCTCTCCTTGTGCGAATAATAAGAGGAATTCTTGCCAGTATGTCATGTGTTTGACTAATTGATAAATAGTATAAGGTAGCTCCTCTATTCTTTTTCCAGCAAGATCCATATCTATATCCAACAAAGCATTCTTGATAGGAAGATGACCACGTTCTCCTCTTAATGATTTTACTAATGTGTCACTAAATGCTTTATTTGACTGCTCCATATTACCGACTCCCACCATTTTTATTTCTATTTTTCTAAATTTGTTGTTCTATCCCTTTCTATTATCTAAATATTTAATAGAAAAAATCACTGTTAACATTAATCAAATCGAATTTTCCATCTGAACCATATGATGATAAAGACCCAATTTTTTACTAATTACAGTACTTTTTCATATCTTTTTTTAATTATATTGTTTAGAGTAAACTCTAAGTCAATAGATTATGGGAGGATACTAAGATTAATAAATTTTTTATTCAACAAAAGCATGCGATAGTTTAATAAGCTCTGACTTTGGTAAACGACAAACGAGATTGAACAGGGTACTAATTTTGTTCAATCTCGTTTTTTAATGGGACAACTTGTTCCTTTGCAAATCTACGAGCTGCTACCACGCATAGTACAACGACGATATTAACTGCCACAAGTAACCAACCAACCTTCTCGTGCAGAATCACGGAGGCAAGCAATAGTCCAAAGAAAGGTTGGAGAAGTTGTAACTGTCCAACTGCCGCTATACCTCCCTGCGCCAGTCCTCGATACCAGAAAATAAAGCCAATGAGCATGCTGAATAAGGATACATAAGCAAGGCTGAAGATCGAAGGAAGTCCGATGTCCTTCCATGATTCTGGACTAAAATAGAACGTAAGTGGGAGCATAAAGGGCAACGACAGAACGAGAGCCCAAGAAATCACCTGCCAGTTCCCTAGCCGACGTGAAAGTCGAGCACCTTCTGCATAACCGAGACCACATACAATGATTGAAGCCAGCATGAAAGCATCACCGATTGTTGATGATTCTCCACCATGAATTAGGGCAAATCCTGTCACTAAGAAGCTGCCTATAGCTGAAAAGATCCAAAAGGTTGGTCGGTGGCGTTCCCCATCCCTAAGTACGCCAAAAATTGCAGTCGAGAGTGGAAGTAGTCCAATGAAGATAATAGCATGTGCGGACGTAACATACTGAAGGGCAAATGCTGTTAGTAGAGGGAAACCTATCACAACACCAAACGCCACTACAAATAGTGGAACAAGGTCGCTCTTGACAGGTCGTTTCTGCCGAAAAATTAGAAGGAGAGCTCCTGCCAATACACCAGCTATTGCCGCGCGGCAGACTGTTAGGAACAACGGATCGAAATCAGCCACAGCCAAGCGCGTCGCAGGTAGCGATCCACTGAAGATGAGTACTCCTAGGAATCCATAAATCCATCCTTTGGTTGATTTATTCATTGCAATCACTCCAAATCATTAATAGCACTCTAATTAAGATGACAATCGAATTAAAAAGAAAATTCTACTTTTATTCCACGCTCTCTAATTCTCATAATATGTTAATTATGACACTTAAATGATATTTCATTTTATAAGTCACGTTTGAAACTACTACTCCACAAAAAAGAACCACCTAAACAACTCATGTTGTTGAACTAACGGTTGTTTTAGTTCAATAAGATATTTATTATCTATGTGTTATAAAGTTAATAATACTTACCAAGTTTGGGGCTCTAATCGTTTATTACGTCATGCACCAACATAAAGAATCAGTTCCACCACAATGAGGGCAATACCCTCCTGTATAAGTAATTCTAATTTGATCTGAATGAAGTACATAATAATCAGTAATAGGTTCGACGCCAGGGATCACTATCCCACCTGGAATCTCCGGTAATTTGACCTCCCGCACTGTCATGTCTGACCACTTGCCGATCCAGGAACAAATACTGCACTTTAATATCTCTTCCGAAAAGTTAGGAGCATTTTGGATGACAATAATACATTCTCTACTATTTGTATTACAATTAGGACAATCGTGTACTTTCACGAATCTCCACCTCTCATCAAATTTAAAACTTTTCAAGTACCTTCTTTTTACTATTCTTCTTAACAGACAATTAGTCCTTTTTAATAAAATAGAGGATAATCAAATGATTACCCTCTAAATGTTGTACAACTAACGCGCCAGTTAGTTATATAGGAGATTCAATCTACAAACTATTGCTTTTTTAGTTTATTGTACTTTTGGAAAACTAACACTTGGGTTATGTTTAATGTGAACTCTTGTTTACTCTCTTCGTACTGTATTATGCGTAAGCCTAAATGTCTTTTTCTAGTAATTGATTCATCAGAACTTTTTTGAGTTGACTGCGGCGACTTGATTCTACAAAAAGGTATTTTCCTTTACACATTTGCATTAAGAAAAGCAAAAGAATTTTTAAAAATTGCATTGAATAACGATTATTTCATTTGGATATTTTATGGAAGTATCATAAATTCAGGAGGTAACACATGAAAGCAGTCACGTACCAAGGTCATTCTAAAACCATAATTAAAAACAAGAAGAAAAGCCGTACTCTTCGGAATACGGCTTTTTCCATTTGATATATATTATATATTAAGGAAGTGTAATTACATATATGAAGGTACTTTCAATGATTCAACCTTGGGCCAGCCTTTTCCTTTTTAATGAAGCACAATACGAAACAAGAACATGGAAAACTAAATATCGTGGTCCATTGGCGATTCACACAAGTAAAAAAATAGATAGTAATGTTTGTAATAACAATGCAATTCAGCATTTGCTTAGTAAGCACGAGTTGAATAGGAGCAATCTACCAACCGGCATGATTATTGGTGTCTGTAATCTTATTAATTGTTTAAAAGTAATAGAAGATAATCAAGAAAGTGCAGTATTGGAAGATGGACGTATTGTTTCAGGAAATGACTACTTCTTAGGAGATTTTAGAGTAGGGAATTATATTTGGGAAGTTTCCAATAAAGAAATGTTAATCGATTTTATACCAGCTAAAGGAAAATTAGGTTTATGGGAATACGATATAAATTAGTTGTTTACTTCTGGAAAAACACACTAATGATGCGTTAGCGCTTAACAGTGAATATTTTCAGTATGAAATTAATTGTATTGTATATATTAAACAAATCTTCTTTGCCGACCATCCTACTATATAGTGAAAAAGAGGATGATTGATTTAGGGGCTGTTGACAAATTAAATAGGAATTTGTAAACCTGTGTAGAAATTAGTCTATACAGGTTTTTTTATTGGGGGAATTCTTATGATGGGTCGAAAAGAAGATAGTCAAAATAAATTAGAGTTTATTGATTTAAATGATTTTGTACCTAGTAACCATATTTTACGTCAAATTAAAGAAAAGATAGATTTCGCATTTATCTACGAGAAAATGGAAAATTATTATTCAAAATTAGGAAGAAAGTCTTTAGATCCTGTCCTTTTATTTAAAATGTTATTAATTGGCTACCTTTTTAATATCGAATCAGAGCGTGAACTTGAACAGGAAGTCATTTTAAATATCGGCTATCGTTGGTTTTTAGGTTTAGACTTATCTGATCCAGTGCCAGACCACTCGACATTTAGCCAAAATAGACGTAGAAGATTTAAAGATAGTACAGTTTTTCAAGAAATATTTGACCATATTATTAGACTTTGCATTGAAAAAGGCTTCGTTACAGGAGATGTAATCGTGACGGATTCGACTCATATAAAAGCTAGTGCGGCAAAAGATAAAGTTCAAAAAGTGACAGTAGAGAAGTCACCTTCACAATACTTAAATACTCTTGAAGAAGAAGTAAAAAAAATTGAAACGGAACAAGAAAAAAAAAGAAAAGACTCAGGTAAGAAGAAGAGAGGTAGAGAAGCAAATGATGATCCTACTTTAAAAACAATCACAGTCTTTCGAACAGATTCTGATTCAGGAGTGTTAAATCGTACTGGAAAACCATCTGGACCTCACTACCTAGCACATACTAGTATTGATACTAAAAATGGAATCATTGTCGATATTCATCCGAGTGCTGGAAATATTAACGATTGTGAACCTTTTGTAGAAAGATTAAACGTCCTGCAAGAAAAGTTTGAGTTAGATATAAAAAATGTCGGAGCTGATCGCGGGTACGATACAGCTCCTATTCATCATGGCTTAAAGAAACTAGAAATTACAGGTTATATTAGCCCAATCAAAAGTGGAACAGCTTTTGACACAATGTCCTATCGTGAATTTAAATATAATAATGATACAGACAGTTATATTTGTCCAAACAATAAGGAACTTCCGTTTACTCATTTAAAGAAAAGTAAAGGACAATACTCCAAAATCTATTCAGCAAAAGCCAAGGAGTGTAAAATTTGTCCGTTTCGAGAAAAATGCTTCGGAAAAAGCTCAAGCAAAAGAACCATTGCACGACCAATCGCACATGAATTAACCGAAGCAAATCTAAAAAGATCAAAGACAGATGAATATAGACAGATTCAAAAACAAAGACGAGTTTGGTGTGAAGGTACTTTTGGGACGATGAAAACAAAACATAATTTATATAAAACTTATAAAAGGGGCATTCAAAAAATTCTTGAACAGTGCCTCTTTTCGGCGTTGGCATTGAACTTAAAAAGATTGATAAAAGTAATGAATTAAACAAGATAATGTGATAAAAACAGGTTTAAACACAATGAATTAACCTAAAAAAACAAAATGGGAAAGGAGTTAAATCTCCTTTCCTATTTTGTCAACAGCCCCATTTATGATCATCCCTTTTGTTCTTCAACTAAAGCAATGCGGTAGTTCAATAAGAATTGTATTCAAAAATAGCCCAAGGAAGCCAAAAAAATGGTTCTGTTCCAAGGTTTTCGTCATTTGCAATGTCACAACATCTCTCTGCTTCAGCAAGTGATTTAATAAAACCATTTTCATTCAATGAAAAATCAAACTTATTTTTAAACTCTTTTTCTAATCCGTTACACAAATAAGAATGGAATGTATTAGTTTCATAGCCTAAGACCTCATAGCCTTTTATCAAATTAGTTTCATCAACAATAAATTCTTTTCTGATTAGGACATTCTCTATTCCTGTTCTTTCATCTGTGGACTTGTTTATTGTGTCTTCCTCATCAAAAAAACTTTCTAAATAATTATTAGGTAGTCCAATACCTATTATTCTTAAGTCTTTTACGTCATTTAAAAATGTACTAAAAAACTCTTTTGCTAAATTTAATGATGGGAAGATTTGAGGATATTGGAATTCTCTCAAATCAAACTTATCTTGAATCCATTTTTCCATCTCTTTGTATTTATCTACTGAAATATTAAGATCTTTAATGTATTTTAGTTTATTTTCCTTCGAACCACCCCAAAATATATCGATATCAGGATGCATATTACAAATGCATTCACTTACTGAGACTATTCTATCGGGGATTATTTCTTTATCCATATATTCTTGTCTAATAGTAGGAGCTATAATGTAATATCCTCCTGAAATAAAATCCATTAATTCACCTCATAAAAAATATAATGACAAAATTCTAATTAAACTAAAGCAATGCGTTAGTTGCATTAGAAAAATTCCTTATTCTTCATTTGTTATAGATTTCACTAAAAGGCACATTCCACCTAAAGACAAAATGAACCCAATTAATAAAACTGCAATTGATTTAACATAATATTGCAAATGCGATATTGAATTAGAGTAAATACGCCAGCTATCTTCAAATAAAGGTCTTGGATAATTTATATTAAAGCTTTGAATCATTATCAAAAATCCAACTAAAAGAAAACTAATCCCAATCCAAAATACTCTTTTATTTTTCAAAATATCTTCTCCCCTTATAAATACTATCTTTAAACTTATTCTAAGTTTATGAATAGAATCCTTTCACAGAGAACATTATTAGAAAAATAGCTTAATATACAATTCGTCTGATCAAAATAGTCAATTTAGAAAGTAGGGAAATCTCTCACGAGACTTCCCCCTTATCAAACCGTACATGCCCTATTAAGGCATACGGCTTACCCATATGTTGTAATGATTATC